>NZ_JCBDGU010000038.1:0-161074 GCF_059834255.1 Vibrio sp. R11-SG3-ISO9 | reverse complement strand
TGCAAAAAAGGCTCACCGTTTCCAGTGAGCCTTTTTCAATTTGGAGCGACACACGAGGTTCGAACTCGTGACCTCAACCTTGGCAAGGTTGCGCTCTACCAGCTGAGCTAGTGTCGCATAAGTTAACCGCTAATGCGTTTAACTGTAATGTGGTTGCGGGAGCCGGATTTGAACCGACGACCTTCGGGTTATGAGCCCGACGAGCTACCAAGCTGCTCCATCCCGCGTCCGGATGCCATCATTTAAAGTAGATGCCAATGAACTTATCAATTTGGAGCGACACACGAGGTTCGAACTCGTGACCTCAACCTTGGCAAGGTTGCGCTCTACCAGCTGAGCTAGTGTCGCATAGTATTCAAACTCGAGGTTTGAATGGAGGCGCCTCCCGGAGTCGAACCGAGGTCCACGGATTTGCAATCCGCTGCATAGCCACTCTGCCAAGGCGCCTTAGTAACTCCAATCGAATCGCTTAGCGCCATCCTCTTGGGTACGGGATGCATTCTACGGAATCACACGTTTGAGTCAACACTATTTTTGTATTTTTAATTCGTTTGAATAGTATTTATACGAAAAGGGCTAAATAGCTAACTTAATGTACAAAAAGACCGAAAGAATCGATGACTAAAGTTGATCAGCATCACACTGTCACGTCACTAGATTACTTCGATGGTGAAATTCAAAGATCAAAAAAGCGAGCCTTAGCTCGCTTTTCTCAATTAATGATGTTGTTCATCCAACAAATCATCTTTGGCTGCCATTAAATACTGCGCCATTGACCAGTAAGTCAGAATGGTTGCCACATAAAGTGCTGCATAACCTACCCAAATCATCCAATCATCGTAGCGCCAGATGAGTACCCAAAGAGCGAACATCTGAGAGACAGTTTTCACTTTCCCGACCCAAGAAACAGCAACACTTGCGCGTTTGCCAATTTCGGCCATCCACTCGCGCAGTGCTGAGATAATGATCTCTCGTGCAATCATGGTCACGGCTGGTATCGTCACCCAAATTGAGTGGTAGTGTTCAGTAATCAGAATCAGTGCCGTCGCTACGAGAACTTTATCAGCTACTGGGTCAATAAAGGCACCAAAACGAGATGTTTGACCTAGCTTACGCGCTAGCATGCCATCGAGCCAGTCAGTGAATCCGGCTACCCAAAAAACCATAGCAGCTGCGAAAGGAGCCCATTGATAAGGAAGGTAGAAAACGATAACGAATACTGGGATTAAGAAAAGTCTCAGTAGGGACAAAATGTTGGGTATATTCAAACGCATATTATTAGGCTCTTTTCCATTGCGCGTTTATGGTGCGGGATTTTTACTATTGTTTCAATGCTTGATAAATGTTTTCTGCCAAAGAATGACTAATGCCCGGCACTTTGGCTATTTCTTCAACACTTGCACGCTTAAGTTCCTGCAATCCACCCATATATTTCAAAAGAGCTTGGCGACGTTTTGGCCCTACCCCTTCAATCCCCTCAAGCGCACTGGTGCGACGTGTTTTACCACGCTTGGCTCGGTGACCAGCAATCGCATGATTATGGCTTTCATCACGGATGTGTTGGATCAGGTGCAACGCCGGAGCATCACTCGGTAAGTTAAATTCTTCACCTTCAAGCGTAATCAGGGTTTCAAGACCCGGCTTACGTGTCACGCCTTTGGCAATACCCATCATTCTCGGTCGGACTGGCCAATCACCCCAATACTGTGAAATGATCTCATGAGCACGATTGAGCTGACCTTTACCACCATCAATGAAAATAATATCTGGGATCTTATCAACATCGAGTTGCTTGGAGTAACGGCGCTCCAATGCCTGCCCCATCGCGGCATAGTCATCGCCTCCGGTGATTCCGGTGATGTTATAACGACGATATTCCTGCTTCACTGGGCCTTCTTGATTAAAGACAACGCATGACGCTATCGTACTTTCACCCATGGTATGACTGATATCAAAACACTCCATGCGCTTAATCGCGTCCATCGACAGAACATCTTGAAGCTCTTTAAAACGCTGATTAATCGTCATTTTGTGATTAATCTTGGTGGTTATCGCCGTTAACGCATTGGTGTTCGACAGCTTAAGGTAGCGGCCTCGAATACCAGAAGGGTTGGTATTGAAGTGAATCTTTCTACCCGCGACTTCACACAAAGCTTCTTGAATCGGAGTGACGTCTTCCAACAAATCAGCATTTAGGATCAAACGAGTTGGGATGGTTCTCGCTTCATTGTGTGCAAGATAGTACTGGCTCAAGAAGCTCGAAAATACCTCTTCTCGAACTGTGTTGTTCGGGATCTTAGGAAAGTGACTGCGGCTACCCAACACCTTACCCTGACGAATCATTAAGATATGGATACAAGCAACACCATTCTCTTGGGCGAAACCGAGCACATCCATATCTTCCATGGAGTCATCAGATACGTACTGCTGCTCTTGAACACGTCGAATCGCTTGAATTTGATCACGGAAGGTCGCAGCCTGTTCAAACTTAAGTTGCTGACTCGCTTGTTCCATTTTTTCAACAAGGGTTTCCAGCACTTGATTGTCTTTGCCTTGTAGGAACAGACGAACGTAACCGATCAGCTCTGCATACTCTTCATCTGAGATAATAGAACTAACACATGGCGCAGCGCATCGACCAATCTGATACATCAAACATGGACGCGTACGATTGGCGTAGACGGTATCTTCGCACTGGCGTGCAGGGAAAATCTTCTGCAACAAGTGCAGCGTTTCTCGAACGGCCCCTGAATCTGGATATGGACCGAAATACTCCCCTTTCTTCTTTTTCGCACCCCGGTGCATCGAGAGTCTTGGGTGTTTATGGCCGCTGATAAAGATATAAGGGTAAGATTTATCATCACGCAGCAAAACATTGTACTTAGGCAAGTACTGTTTTATGTAGTTGTGCTCGAGGATGAGGGCTTCTGTCTCAGTGTGTGTGACCGTTACGTCTATTTTGGCAATGTTGCTGACCAAAGCGCGCGTCTTTTCACTGTCTACTTTCTTACGAAAATAGCTAGTTAGGCGTTTTTTAAGGTTCTTTGCTTTGCCGACGTAAATAACAACAGCCTCGGCGTTATACATTCGATAAACGCCGGGCTGCTCTGTTACGGTCTTTAGGAACGAGACTGAGTCAAATGAGGATGTCACTATATAATCTCAGTGCTAGAGGGTCTCGGTGTCTAGCATTCCGTGTCTAATCGCTAAGTGAGTAAGTTCTACATCACCGCTGATGTCTAGCTTACTGAACAGTCGGTAACGGTAGCTATTGACTGTCTTAGGGCTTAGATTAAGTTGTTCTGAAATATCCGTCACTTTTTGGCCTTTGGTGATCATCATCATTATCTGAAGTTCACGCTCAGAAAGGTCAGCGAATGGGTTTTCAGACGCAGGCGAGAATTGGCTCAATGCCATCTGCTGCGCGATTTCTGGTGAAATGTAACGCTGACCGCTGTTTACTACGCGTATCGCATTGACCATTTCGTCCGGACCTGCCCCTTTAGTAAGGTAACCAGCAGCTCCAGCTTGCATCACTTTAGTTGGAAACGGATTTTCCGTATGAACAGTTAAAACGATGATTTTAATGTCTGGGTTAAAGCGTAAAATCTTCTTGGTTGCTTCTAAGCCACCAATGCCAGGCATGTTCATGTCCATCAAAATGACGTCTGTATTATTGGTACGACACCATTTTGCTGCTTCTTCACCGCTTTCAGCTTCCCCTGCTACGTTCATTCCACGGACGTCTTCAATAATACGTCGTATCCCTGTGCGAACCAGCTCGTGATCATCTACAAGGAAAACATTTATCAAACTTGTATCTCCACACTATTAATTGGCTCTGCAACCACCGTATTGATTCATGTATTTGAAACAATTGAACAAAGGAACAGTGGATCGCAGCATTGCTGTACATCTTAACGTAAATCGCTAAAAAAAGCTCTGTTGAATATGTGCTGAAACGCGAACTTTAGCAAGTACTTATTTACAAGAACCACATTTACTTGACTAAGCTTTATTAAAAAACAATCAGTTAAGATGCCGACCATTTAATTTACACAAGATAAATATATTTTCAATACCGTGAATTGAACAATTGTTACAAAATCACCTTTTTGTTCGATAAGTCCCGTTCTGCAGACCTTCAGGACAAAAAATCTGGCTATTTTCACTGACTTTTGTATCAGGTTGGGCACTAAGTGCTAGAATCGGCTACCTATTTCAAGAACAGCACCACAGGCAACGATATTGGACATTCAGCAAGGCTTTGTACTTACACGACAAGCAAGAGACTTTTCCGGCCAGACTCAAATCGACATTTGGGTGAGCACGCCTAAAGGCCCTACCTTGCTGACGGTACAAGGCGAAAAGCCTATCTTCTTTATTGAACAGTCCAACATCGACACATGTCAACACTTAGCCAAAGAAGCAAGAATAGCTTGTGAAATAAAACCCCTTGAGCTGACCAATTTCTCCCATACCCCTCTCGCGGGTTGCTATACGTGCCTCATTCGCGAGAGTAGCGCACTCAACCAAGCATTCAACCAAGAGTCTATTCCTACATTCGAAGGTGATATCCGCCTCGCCGATCGCTTCCTTATGGAACGCTTCATCAAAGGCAGTGTCGAGTTCACTGGCACTATGACTGCGCGCCACCAGCATCATAAAGTGACTCAAGCCAAATGCAGAGCTGGCGAATACTTACCTACCCTATCCGTCGTCTCATTGGATATAGAGTGTTCTGAGAAAGGCATCCTCTACTCGATTGGCCTCGACAGCCCGATGGACAGCCGCGTCATCATGGTAGGCTCAGAACAAGAGGCCGATACCGCCATACAATGGGTAAAGGATGAAGCTGCTTTATTAGAAGCCATGATTGATTGGTTTAAGCGCTTTGACCCAGATGTGATCATCGGCTGGAACGTGATTGATTTTGACTTTCGACTACTCCACAAACGCGCGGAATGGAACAAGATTAAACTCAATATCGGTCGTGATAACCAACCCAGTTTTTTCCGTAGCTCAGCTCAAAGTCAGCAAGGATTTATTACGATTCCCGGGCGTGTGGTGTTGGACGGCATCGACATGCTCAAAACCGCAACCTACCACTTCAGGTCTTGGTCTTTAGAATCGGTATCTCAGGAGCTTCTCAATGAAGGTAAAGACATCCATAACGTGCATGACCGTATGGATGAGATTAACCGTATGTTTAAGTTTGATAAGCCCTCACTGGCGAAATACAACCTTCAAGACTGTGTTTTGGTAAACCGTATCTTTGAACATACTCACCTTATTGAATTTGCCATTGAACGATCTCGTTTAACCGGTGTTGAGCTTGATAAGGTTGGAGGCTCTGTGGCGGCCTTTACTAACCTCTATTTGCCTCAGATTCATCGCGCTGGCTACATAGCCCCAAACCTAGAGCCAGAGAACTGGATTGCTAGCCCTGGCGGCTACGTGATGGATTCGATCCCTAACCTTTACAATTCAGTACTGGTATTGGACTTTAAGAGCCTATACCCCTCTATTATTCGCTCTTTCCTAATTGACCCAATGGGCTTGATCGAAGGGTTGAAGCAACAGGTTGGACGTGGTGATGACCAAGCAGTCGAAGGGTTTAGGGGTGGTCAGTTCCACCGCAGCAAACACTTTCTTCCTGAGATGATCGAAACCTTATGGGCTGCGCGCGACGTTGCAAAGAAGAACAATGAAAAGGCCTTCTCGCAGGCGATCAAAATCATAATGAACTCATTTTATGGAGTATTAGGCTCATCAGGTTGTCGCTTCTTTGATACTCGTTTAGCGTCGTCGATTACCATGCGCGGGCATGAGATCATGAAACAGACCAAAGTACTTATCGAAGAGAAAGGTTATCAAGTTATCTATGGTGATACCGACTCTACATTTGTATCTCTGAATGGTAGTTACAGTCAAGAAGACGCCGATGAAATCGGTCAATCGCTTGTCGCATATATCAACGATTGGTGGACACAACATCTTAAAGACAAGTACAACCTGACTTCCATCCTTGAACTCGAGTACGAAACTCACTATCGCAAGTTCTTGATGCCCACTATTCGTGGTTCAGAGACAGGCTCAAAGAAACGCTATGCAGGACTAATCGGCGAACAAGGCGATGAGAAGATCGTATTTAAAGGCCTAGAGAGCGCACGTACTGACTGGACTCCACTTGCACAACGCTTTCAACAAACCTTGTATGAAATGGTTTTTCATGACCAAGACCCAACCGACTACGTCCGCAATTTTGTCGATGAAACAGCGGCTGGCAAACACGACGATTTGCTGGTTTATCAAAAACGCTTGAGACGTCAACTGCACGAATATCAGAAAAATATTCCGCCTCAAGTAAGAGCAGCACGTATGGCGGATGAGATAAACGAAGAGCTAGGCCGCCCTCTTCAATATCAAAACAAAGGGCGAATTGAGTATTTGATTACCTTAAACGGCCCAGAGCCAAAAGAGTACTTGAAAAGCGGTATCGACTATCAACATTATATTGATAAGCAGTTGAAACCTGTCGCGGAAGCGATATTGCCTTTTATTGGACTCGATTTTGAACAAGTCAGTGGCCAACAGTTAGGGTTGTTCTAGAGTCACTTATTCCAAATAGCCCATAGTAAATAGCAAAAAGCAGAAGCGCCGTGCTTCTGCTCTCTATCATTTACCCACTTTTAACCAATCCTAAACTCGGTTTTCTCATACTGTTTGACCAACCACTCGCCAAAGCCATCCAAAATCCCAATTACCGAACGTTTAGGAACTGGCTTGCCTGCCAACAATATCCCTAAGCGTTGAATTTCTACTTCTCTGTCAGGATGATATTTCAAAAACTGCTGACCACACTCTAATGGATCGTCATACCAATATTTATCTCGGTACATGATCAGCGAGTAACTGGCTCTGAGTAGTTTTTTGGTAATGATAACCTGCGCGGCAATCTGCTCTTCAGGCGTTGCGGCTCTGGCAATCTTGTTGCGATAAACCGCTAGCCAGTTTTCAACGTCCATATTCCAGTGCTTCGCGATCTCCCAACTGGTTTCGAAATCGCCATAGCAATCTGAAAGATCCTCACCATACACGCACACCGCCAAATGCTTCAGCATGAAACCCCAAGTGAAGATATTCTCAAAGTCGACAATTTCACTGACTAGCGCTGTTTTAATAGAGACTTGCGTTACCTGAGGAAAACTCTTTTGGAAGCGCCACTTAATCGTATTGAGTAACGTGGTTCTTTGATCGGCAAACGAACGGTGCGTGACTACAACAACATCAAGATTAGATTGCCCAGGTTTTGCCGTTTTCCTCGCTACACTGCCATAAATGTAAACGCTGTGAAGATTCGAACCTAAGCCACTTTTTAAAAATGTAATCAGGTCGTTTACCACAGGTTGAAACTCGGGCTGAAAAGGCACTTTCGGGTCAATAACAGGTAGCTGCATAAGTGAGTTCGTCAATAAATTGAATGATTTAACTATTTCTCTATGATCGCTTAGGAGACTTTATGATTCAAGCTATTCCTATTTATAGGTTCTCCGAGATATAATCAGCGGATAGAACCAATAAGGATAAACACAAAATGCCTAGAGCAAGTGAAATTAAAAAAGGTTTTGCGATCGACGTAGATGGCAAAACGCTTCTAGTTAAAGATATCGAAATCACAACACCAGGCGGTCGTGGTGGTCAAAAGATCTACCGTTTCCGTGGTAACGACGTAGCAACAGGCGTAAAAGCTGAAGTTCGCCATAAGGCTGACGAAATCGTTGAAACTATCGATGTGACTAAGCGCGCTGTAATGTTCTCTTACGTTGATGGCAACGAGTACATCTTCATGGACAACGAAGATTATACGCAGTACATCTTTAACGGCGAGATGATCGAAGACGAGCTTCTATTCATCAACGAAGAAACTCAAGGTATGTACGCAATCCTAATCGATGGTAACGCTGCAACACTTGAGCTTCCAACTTCTGTTGAGCTTGTTATCGAAGAGACAGACCCGTCAATCAAAGGCGCTTCTGCATCTGCTCGTACTAAGCCAGCTCGTTTCGCAACAGGCCTAACCGTTCAAGTTCCAGAGTACATCGCAACGGGTGATAAAGTTGTGATCAACACTGCTGAACGTAAATACATGAACCGCGCAAGCTAAGATACTGATATGACTGAAGCTAATGACTTAATGTCTTATGATGATGCAATCGACACTGCATACGACATCTTCCTAGAGATGGCACCGGATAACCTAGAGCCTGCAGACGTGATTCTATTCACTGCACAGTTCGAAGATCGCGGCGCTGCTGAACTTGTTGAAACGGGTGACGATTGGGTCGGTCATGTTGGCTTTGAAGTCGACAAAGAGATCTACGCTGAAATTCGCATTGGTCTAGTAAACGAAGAAGACGACGTTTTAGATGACGTTTTCGCGCGTATGCTGATCAGCCGCGACCCAGACCATAAGTTCTGCCACATGCTGTGGAAGCGTGACTAGAACTTAAGCTTGTGCTGCTCTATTCAATGAGCACACCAATATCTTAGCCGGGCTCTATGCTCGGCTAATTTTTGTCACCGATTTCACCATTACCAATTATGACCAAAGCAAAAACTGATACTCAGTCAAAAGGCTATGCCTGTATTGGCTTGGTAAACCCAAAAACACCAGAAAACGTAGGCTCGGTTATGCGTGCAGCAGGCTGTTACGGCGCAAATTCTGTGTTCTATACAGGTACGCGCTACGACCACGCACGTCAATTCCATACCGATACTAAAGAGAAGCACTTAGAACTTCCGTTGATTGGTGTTGAAGACCTAAAAGACATTATTCCTGTAGGATGCGTACCCGTTGCTGTTGATTTGATTGAAGGCGCTAAGCCTCTGCCTGAATACAAGCACCCTCCTCGCGCGTTCTACATTTTCGGCCCTGAAGACGGTACATTGAAGAAAGAGATC
The DNA here is from genome assembly GCF_059834255.1 of Vibrio sp. R11-SG3-ISO9. Classification (NCBI taxonomy): domain Bacteria; kingdom Pseudomonadati; phylum Pseudomonadota; class Gammaproteobacteria; order Vibrionales; family Vibrionaceae; genus Vibrio; species Vibrio sp. R11-SG3-ISO9. The sequence continues at coordinate 152,110 of NZ_JCBDGU010000038.1, read as the reverse complement.
ACCGATTTCTGTCGCGAGACGATTTACGTTCCAACCAATGGTTGTATGAACTTAGCCGCAGCGGTGAACGTGGTGCTGTACGATCGATTGGCGAAAGGCGATAACTTCTCGAATCATAAATAGAAAATGAGATACGAGATACGAGATACGAGATACGAGATACGAGATACGAGATACGAGATACGAGATACGAAGAGATTTATAGCTTCACGAAATCAAAGCAAGAAAAGCGTAAAACACAAGACAGTTGATCACTGCAGCGCTTTTCGCTACTCGATTACTCTCATCTCGCATCTTCCCCTTCTTTTGGACGTAAAAAAACCTGCTAAGTTAGCAGGTTTTTTAGTATTCAAAAGAAGTCGTTAATTATTGACGAGTTCTTGGCTTAGCTGGCTTGTTAGGGCGGTTCGTGTTGTTGCCACGAGAACCATTTCCTGAACGAGAGTTGCTTGGCTTACCCTTGCTGCTCGGTGCGCTGCGACCTGCATCTGGCGTTGTGGTGCCGCGAGTTGCTGGCTTCTTACGCTTAGGCTGGTTGCTACGGCCTTTTGGTGCGTTTGCACGCTCTTCGTGACGCTTAACAGCACGACGAATCTTCTGGCTACGAGAACGCTCACGTTTACGTGATGTATTCGAAGGGTCAAGATCTAGTAGCGTCTCTTTCTCAGGCTTAAGCTCTACCAGTTGACGTAGGTAGTTTACCTCTTGAAGATCGAGCTCTTTCCAACCGCCACGAGGCAGTTTCTTGTCTAGATAGATATCACCGTAACGAACACGCTTTAGACGGCTCACTGTCGTTTCTTGTGATTCCCAAAGACGACGAACCTCACGGTTACGACCTTCGTTAATCGCTACGTAGAAAGTATGGTTCATACCTTCGCCACCAGCGTAAACGACGTCTTCGAAACGTGCCATGCCATCTTCTAGCTCAACACCGCGTACTAGGTTCTTAACCTTCTGTTCAGTCACTTCACCGAACACACGTACTAGGTACTCACGCTCAACTTGACGGCTTGGGTGCATTAGACGGTTTGCTAGCTCACCATCAGTTGTGAAAAGTAGAAGACCTGATGTATTCGCATCAAGACGACCTACCGAGATCCAACGTGAACCGCGGATTTTAGGTAGACGATCAAACACAGTACGACGACCTTCTGGGTCATGGCGAGTACAAAGCTCACCTTCTGGCTTGTAGTAAGCAAGTACGCGACAAACCACTTCTTCAGACGCTTTACCTGATACAGTGTGACCATCAATACGAATCACTGAGTTTTCGTCTTCTAGACGCTCACCCAATTTCGCGACTTGGCCGTTAACGCTTACACGACCTGCTCTGATTAAAGCTTCCAGCTCACGACGAGAGCCGTGACCAGCTCGCGCTAAAACCTTCTGTAATTTTTCGCTCATTTACTCTTTTCTACCTAATTGTCGTCTTCACAGACGTCGAATGAAATATACGCGACCAAAATCGCGGTCGCGCATTATCGCAAAGAACCTTTGAAAAATCACTCGTTATTTACACATTACCGTCGAATGCACAGTAACATGATGTGAACGAGTTTCAGGGTTACTCGAACGGTTCTGGATCGCCTGAACCAACACGAACGACTACTGGATCATCATCGCTAAAGTCAACTACCGTGGTTGGTTGCTCACCTAAGTAACCGCCATTAAGAATTACGTCAACTGCATGTTCTAGACGATCACGGATCTCTTCAGGATCAGATTCCGTTGTCTCGTTACCCGGTAGAATCAAAGACGTTGACATCAAAGGTTCGCCCAGTGCTTCCAATAGATCGAGTGCAATCTTGTTATCCGGAACACGAATACCAATGGTTTTTCTCTTCGAGTTCATTAGCCGACGTGGCACCTCTTTCGTTCCTTTAAAGATGAACGTGTAAGGGCCCGGCGTGTGAGCTTTTAATAGACGAAATGCCGTGTTATCAACACGTGCATAAAGAGAAAGCTCAGAAAGATCGCGACAAAGCAACGTGAAGTTATGCTTATCATCGATTTTACGAATCTGACAGATACGATCTAATGCTTGTTTGTTTTCAAGCTGACAGCCAAGAGCATAACCCGAGTCTGTTGGATAAACCACAACACCGCCATTACGGACAATAGCAACCGCTTGATTAATCAAACGAGCTTGTGGGTTATCTGGGTGTACATAAAAAAACTGGCTCATTATTTTTCCTCATTATCGAGTCTCTCGACTCTATCTTCAGAAGGAGCTTGTTCGTCTGGTAATGTTTCAGATGACGAAAACGTTTGAAACTCCCAATCTTTCCATACTTCTTCGACTCCAGAAGGCAGCCAAAGATTGCGCCCTAACTCCATCCAAGGAGATGGGTAATGAAAATCACTGCCTTGAGAGGCTAATAGTTTGTATTGTATAGCATAATCCGCAAGAGTGCGTCTTTCTTGTTGCGCCTGCTGCGGTTGAGCCACTTCCATCGCGTCACCATTTGCTTCAACAAATGCAGTCAATAGACGTTTCACCCACTTAGCGGTAAAACCATAGCGCCCCGGATGAGCAAGTACCGCTTGCCCACCAGCCGCATGAATTGCCGTCACCGCATCACTCATGCTGCACCATGTTGGTGGCACATAGCCCGGGTTATTGCGCGTTAAGAACTTCTTAAACACTTGCTGCATGGTCTTCGCGTAGCCATTGTCAACCAGCCACTTAGCAAAGTGAGCTCGGGTAATAGGCGCATCACCGGCAATCGCTTTCACTTCTTCTAACACACCTTCGCGCGTCGCTTTTTCCAGTCGCTGGGCGATCAGCTCCGCTCTGCCAATACGATGCTGTTTCTGCTGGTCAATTAACGCACTGAGTTCTGGTGATTCTGGGTCGACATTCAAACCAACAATATGGATGTCTTTGTTCTGCCAAACGGTTGAAATTTCGATACCGTTAATCAATTGAATTGGCAGCTTATTATCAAGGATATAACGATGCGCCTCATCAAGGGCATCAACTGTGTCATGATCGGTAATAGCCAGAACTTCAATATTGAAGCTCAACGCACGGTCAATCAGTTCAGGTGGTGTAAGTCGACCATCTGAAGCTGTGGTATGGCTATGTAGATCAATTCTCATATTTTCTGTTCATTATTTTTGCATTTAACACGATATTTGCTTTATTGGGCTTGACTTGCGAGCCTTGAACTAGTTAACTAGTACACAAATACGAAGTACCTTTATTTATAGGCTCACTATGTTACAAGAATTTAACCAGCACCATAAAGATAAAGTTTTAGAACTTTCTTCAGTAGAAGCAAGTTCAGAGCTTAATTGGTGGCGCACTTGGACAGGTTCTTGGTGGGCTAACGTGTACTTCTAATTAAACAGATTGTTTATAAAAAGTTTATCACTAAGCCCGCTTTCATAGCGGGCTTTTTAATTTGTCGGACATCTCACATTCAACTGACTAACAAATCAACGAATTGACCAGATTCTAGATTGGGCGAACGGTATCTTTATGCGACTATGTACGGCAGGAAATTTAAAGAATCATAAAGGAGGTCTTGTGAACAAGGCCATTGAAATCAAAAAGCTGGGAACTATTGATGTCATCAATGCGACAGTTCCTTACTCGCAAGATCCAACAAGCGTGTTCCACACATTGTGTGAAAATAAAACAGACAGCTTGTTGCTAGAATCTGCTGAGATTGAGTCTAAACAAAACCTCACTAGCCTACTGCTTATCGATTCTGCCGTGCGTATCGTATGCGAAGGCCATCAGGTCACTTTCCAAGCTCTGACAGATAACGGTCAACATCTGATCGAACACCTAAATGCGAACGTGAAATCAGACATTGAATCTGAACTGAAAGACAATGTACTGACTCTGACCTTTACTCAACCAAGCATTAACCTAGACGAAGACTCTCGCCTAAGAGAAGCTTCTTCATTCGATGCACTTCGTTTAGTTCAGCACAGCTTTACACAAGACCCAGACAACAAGCACGCGCTTTTCATGGCGGGTCTATTTGCATACGACATCGTGGCAAACTTCGAGCCACTTGGCGATGCAGAAGCGACTAATAACTGCCCTGACTTTGTCTTCTACGTGGCTGAAACGCTACTTCGTTTTGACCATCAACAGAACGAAGGTCTGCTTCATGCGAGCGTTTTCTCAGAAGATCAAACAATCAAAACTCGCCTGACTGAACGTTTAGCGGATATCCAAACTCAATGCCAATCACTCAAAGAGATTGCAGAAGTCACTCCGCTTGATAACGTTGAAGCTGTACCAAGTGTTTCTGACGAAGATTTTTGCCAGACGGTTCGTGACCTAAAAGAGTACGTGGTAAAAGGCGATGTATTCCAAGTGGTTCCTTCTCGTCGCTTTACTCTTCCTTGTCCTGCACCACTAGCAGCGTACAAAGAGCTAAAACAGAGCAACCCAAGCCCTTACATGTTCTACATGCAAGATGAGCTGTTTACTCTGTTCGGTGCTTCACCAGAGAGTGCTCTGAAATACGAGAAAGAGACTAATCAAGTAGAAATCTACCCTATCGCCGGTACTCGCCGTCGAGGTAAGCGTCCGAACGGTCAAATCGACTTCGACCTAGATAGCCGCATTGAATTAGAGCTGCGCACCGATAAAAAAGAGAACGCTGAGCACATGATGCTGGTTGACCTAGCGCGAAACGACGTTGCACGTATCTCTGAAGCAGGCACTCGCCACGTAGCAGACCTATTGAAAGTAGACCGTTACAGCCACGTAATGCACCTCGTTTCTCGCGTTGTAGGCCAACTTCGTGAAGACCTTGATGCTCTGCACGCTTACCAAGCTTGTATGAACATGGGCACGCTAACAGGCGCACCTAAGATTCGTGCAATGCAGCTGATTCGTGATGTTGAACAGACTCGTCGTGGCAGCTATGGCGGCGCAGTAGGCTACCTAACGGGTGAAGGCACTCTAGATACTTGTATCGTGATTCGCTCAGCTTACGTTGAAAACGGTATTGCTCAAGTTCAAGCTGGCGCAGGTGTGGTATTCGATTCAGACCCACAAGCAGAAGCCGATGAAACTCGTGGTAAAGCTCAGGCAGTCATCTCTGCTATTCAAGCAGCACACACTGCATCTAAGCCAACCTCTAGCAAGCAGGAGTCTTAATCATGGCTGATATCGTATTTATTGATAACTTTGACTCGTTCACTTACAACCTAGTAGACCAGTTCCGTTCACTAGGCCACAACGTGAAGATCTACCGTAATAACATTCCTGCGGAAGCGGTAGAAGCAGCGATTAATGAGCTAGAAAACCCAGTTGCGTTGCTGTCTCCAGGTCCAGGTGCTCCTGCTGACGCGGGTTGCATGCCAGAGCTGATTCAACGCCTCAAAGGCAAAGTCCCTATGATTGGTATTTGTCTTGGTCACCAAGCGATTGTTGAAGCGTATGGCGGTACAGTTGCAGGCGCTGGCGAAATCATTCATGGTAAGGTGTCTATGATGGAACACGACAATCATGCCACTTACCATGGCCTACCTTCGCCACTTGCGATTGCACGTTACCACTCTTTGGTTGCGACTCACGTACCGGAAAGCCTAACGATTACCGCTGAAGTGGATGATTTGGTGATGTCGGTGGTTCAAGAGCAAGACAAGGTGTGTGGTTTCCAATTCCACCCTGAATCCATCATGACAACATACGGCGCAACTCTATTGGCGAACGCCATTGAATGGGCTTTAGAAAAGAACACAACTCTTGAGAAGAATGGAAAATAGGACACGATCATGGAACAGATTATTAATAAGCTTTACGACCAACAACCTCTTACTCAAGAAGAAAGCCAACAGCTTTTCGACATCATCATTAAAGGCGAACTTGACCCTATTTTGATGGCGTCAGTACTGACTGCACTAAAAATTAAGGGCGAGACACCTGAAGAGATCGCAGGCGCAGCGAAAGCACTGCTAGCAAACGCTAACCCTTTCCCACGCCCTGATTACGACTTTGCAGATATCGTAGGTACAGGTGGTGATGGTCATGACACGATCAACATCTCTACAACTTCTGCTTTCGTTGCAGCGGCTTGTGGTCTAAAAATCGCAAAACACGGTAACCGCAGCGTATCAAGCAAATCGGGTTCATCGGATCTTCTTGATAAGTTTGGTATCAACCTAGCGATGAGCGCAGAAGACACTCGCTCTGCCGTTGATAAGCTTGGCGTTGCTTTCCTATTTGCACCGCAATACCACGGTGGTGTACGTCACGCGATGCCAGTACGTCAAACAATGAAAACTCGCACCATTTTTAACATCCTTGGTCCACTAATTAACCCTGCACGCCCTAACATTGAACTTATGGGTGTTTACAGCAAAGAGCTAGTGCGCCCTATCGCTGAAACCATGCTGCAAATGGGTATGAAGCGTGCAGCTGTGGTTCACGGCAGTGGTCTAGATGAAGTTGCAATTCACGGTGAAACCATCGTTGCAGAGATCAAAGATGGTCAGATTCATGAATACATTGTGTCTCCTGAAGATTTCGGCCTCAATCAGCATCCGCTAGAAGCAATCAAAGGCGGTACGCCAGACGAGAACAAAGCTATCACCACAAATATCCTAACAGGTAAAGGGACTGAAGCTCAGACGGGTGCAGTAGCGGTTAACGTTGCTCTACTGATGCGTCTATTTGGTCATGAAGATCTAAAAGCCAACGTAGCGAAGGCAATGGAAGCAATGAACTCTGGCAAAGCGTATGAGCTTGTACAGCAACTTGCCGACCACGCATAACGAACAAGATTTGAGACTACAAAGATGACACAGACAAACGATAAGTTATCGACTCACGTTTCTGTAAAAGAAGCAGAAATGGCAGAAGTATTAGCAAAAATTGTTCGCGACAAGTATCAATGGGTTGAAGCGCGTAAAAAGCAGCAACCGCTAAATGAGTTCAAAGATGCGCTAATCGCTTCAGACCGCAGCTTCTACGATGCACTAAGCCAAGAGCAAACCGTATTCATCACCGAGTGTAAAAAGGCGTCTCCTTCTAAAGGCTTGATTCGTGATGACTTCGATCTTGAATACATTGCATCGGTTTACAATAACCATGCAAACGCGATTTCGGTGCTGACTGACGAGAAGTACTTCCAAGGAGATTTCGAATTTTTGCCTAAAGTACGCAGCATCGCTAAGCAACCAATCCTATGTAAAGACTTCATGGTCGACACGTATCAGGTTTACTTAGCTCGTCACTACTCGGCAGACGCTATCCTACTGATGCTATCTGTACTAAACGATGATGAGTACCGTACTCTCGCTGAAGTTGCTCACTCATTAGGCATGGGCGTGCTAACAGAGGTTAGTAACGAAGAAGAGCTGCACCGTGCTGTCGGATTAGACGCGAAAGTGATTGGCATCAACAACCGTAACCTTCGTGACCTAAGCACAGATCTGAACCGTACCAAAGAGCTGGCACCTCTACTTCGTGAGTTAGCACCAAACGCAGTCGTAATATCAGAGTCTGGTATCTACACTCATCAGCAAGTGCGTGACTTAGCGACATTTGCAGACGGCTTCCTTATCGGTAGCTCATTGATGGCAGAAGAGAATCTAGAGCTTGCCGTTCGCAAAGTAACATTGGGTGAAAACAAAGTTTGTGGCTTAACTCACCCTGACGATGCAGCTAAAGCTTACCAAGCCGGCGCGGTATTCGGTGGTCTAATTTTTGTTGAGGCGTCTAAGCGTTGTGTTGACCTAGAAGCAGCACGCTTGACCATGAGTGGTGCACCGCTTAAGTACATTGGCGTATTCCAAAACCATGACCAAGCTAGCGTTATCAAAGCCGTGAAAGAGCTTGGTTTACACGGTGTTCAGCTTCATGGTGAAGAATCACAACAGTACGTGACTGAACTTGCAAATCAGCTACCAGAACAAGTAGAGATTTGGAAAGCTTACGGCGTTGAAGATTCGCTGCCTACGCTGTTAGAAAGCAATGTGTCTCGCCACCTGCTTGATGCAAAAGTAGGCTCTCAGACTGGTGGGACAGGTCAAGTCTTCGACTGGCAGCTGATCAACGATCAGAGCTCTGTGATGTTAGCGGGTGGTTTGAACCCAGATAATACACAGCAAGCAGCCACTTTAGGCTGTTTAGGGCTCGACCTTAACTCAGGTGTTGAGAGTGCTCCGGGTAAGAAAGATGCAGACAAACTCAACAAAGCGTTTGCTGCCATTCGCCAATACTGAGCGACTAGCCCAACTTAAGAACAGATGATTCACTGTAGACAGTCTACAGACCCTATTTCAGAGCATCGCAATGAGGTGCTCTACAAGATTAAAGACATTGGTATCCAGACATACCAAGCAAATTGAAGGAATAACACGATGGCTAAACTTGATGCCTACTTTGGTGAATACGGTGGTCAATACGTACCACAGATTCTAGTGCCAGCCCTAGAGCAACTGGAACAAGCGTTTATCGACGCTCAAGCGGATCCAGAATTCCGCAGTGAGTTCATGACGCTGCTTCAAGAGTACGCAGGTCGTCCAACGGCACTGACACTAACTCGCAACCTAACGAAAGGCACTAAAACCAAGCTTTACCTAAAGCGTGAAGACTTACTGCACGGTGGCGCGCACAAAACCAACCAAGTGCTTGGTCAAGCTCTGCTTGCAAAGCGTATGGGTAAAGAAGAGATCATCGCTGAAACTGGCGCAGGTCAACACGGTGTGGCAACGGCTCTGGCTTGTGCACTGCTTGGCCTTAAGTGTCGTGTATACATGGGTGCAAAAGACGTTGAACGTCAGAGCCCGAACGTATTCCGTATGAAGCTAATGGGCGCAGAGGTTATCCCTGTGCACTCTGGCTCTGCAACGCTAAAAGATGCGTGTAACGAAGCGCTACGTGACTGGTCAGCAACATATGAAGACGCGCACTACCTACTGGGTACAGCAGCTGGTCCTCACCCATTCCCAACCATCGTTCGTGATTTCCAACGCATGATTGGCGAAGAGACTAAGAACCAAATTCTAGCTCGTGAAGGTCGCCTGCCTGACGCAGTTATCGCTTGTGTAGGTGGTGGTTCAAACGCAATCGGTATGTTTGCTGATTTCATCGAAGAAGAGAGTGTTCGCCTAATCGGTGTTGAGCCAGCGGGTAAAGGTATCGATACTGACCAGCACGGTGCACCGCTTAAGCATGGTAAAACGGGCATCTTCTTTGGTATGAAGGCGCCGCTAATGCAAGACCCTAACGGTCAAGTTGAAGAGTCTTACTCTGTATCAGCAGGTCTAGACTTCCCTTCTGTTGGTCCTCAGCACGCACACCTTAATGCAATTGGCCGTGCAGAATACGACAACGTGACCGATGATGAAGCACTAGAAGCTTTCCAAGAAATCGCGCGCAACGAAGGTATCATCCCTGCACTTGAGTCTTCTCACGCTGTTGCACACGCACTGAAAATGGCTCGTGAGAACCCAGAAAAAGAGCAACTATTGGTTGTAAACCTATCAGGTCGTGGTGACAAAGACATCTTCACCGTACACGCCATCTTAGAAGAAAAAGGAGCTATCTAATGAACCGTTATGAGAAGATGTTTACGCGCCTAAACGAGAAAAACCAAGGCGCATTTGTACCGTTCGTAACGGTTTGCGATCCAAACGCAGAGCAGTCTTACAAAATCATGGAAACCCTAGTTGAAGCTGGTGCCGATGCACTAGAACTGGGTATTCCATTCTCTGATCCGCTAGCAGATGGTCCAACTATCCAAGGTGCCAACATCCGTGCTCTGGATTCAGGCGCAACTCCTGATATCTGTTTTGAGCAGATTGGTAAGATTCGCGCGAAATACCCAGAACTGCCGATTGGCCTTCTAATGTATGCAAACCTTGTGTACTCACGCGGTATTGAAGACTTCTACGAGCGCTGTTCTAAAGCTGGTATCGATTCTGTTCTGATTGCTGACGTTCCAACTAACGAGAGCGCAGAGTTTGTTGCGGCTGCTGAGAAGTTCGGTATCCATCCAATCTTCATCGCACCACCAACAGCAAGCGATGAAACATTGAAGCAAGTTGCTGAGCTTGGCGGTGGTTACACTTACCTACTTTCTCGTGCCGGTGTTACAGGTGCAGAGACAAAAGCAAACATGCCTGTTGGACACATGCTTGATCGCCTAAACCAATTCAACGCGCCACCAGCGCTATTAGGTTTTGGTATTTCAGCACCTGAGCAAGTGAAAGAAGCGATTGAAGCAGGCGCTGCGGGTGCTATCTCTGGTTCTGCTGTCGTTAAGATCATCGAACAAAACGTAGAACAGCCACAAATCATGCTTGATAAACTGGCTGACTTCATTGCTCCAATGAAGGCGGCAACGCAAAAGTAATCGCCAACAAAGCATTCGCCAAAGGTGATTAGAGCCACTTTAAGTAACAGAAAGCGCCTGAGTTTGGGCGCTTTTTTTATTACTTAGAAAGTTGACAACTAATCATCACTCTTCATCGCTTTCTTAATAGCGGCTTCGTTCAATGTTGCCTTGATGGGATCTGTTATCTTATCTACCAAGTCGACCGGCATTGGGAATACAATCGTGGTGGTCCTCTCGTTCGCCACTTCTGTTAGCGTCTGCATATATCGCAATTGAATCGCATTCGGTGACTTGTTCAGTACATCCGCTGCTTCTTGTAATTTAGTCGACGCTTCTAGCTCACCCGTTGCATGTATCACCTTAGCACGGCGAGAACGCTCTGCTTCTGCTTGTTTAGCGAGTGCTCGAACCATACTGTCATCAAGGTCGACATGTTTAATTTCAACATTGGCGATTTTAATACCCCAGTTATCAGTGTGCTGATCCAGTATCGCTTGTAAGTCTTTATTGAGCTCTTCACGCTCTGACAAAAGCTCATCCAGCTCATGCTGACCCAGCACCGAGCGCAGCGTAGTTTGAGAGAGCTGACTGGTCGCCTCAAGATAATTCTCGACATTGTTGATCGCCATCTTAGGGTCAAGCACTCGGAAATAGACCACAGCGTTCACTTTCACCGACACGTTATCTCTGGTGATTAAGTCTTGTGTGGGTACATCTAAGACTATGGTACGTAAGTCGACTCGCACGATTTGTTGGATAAAAGGAATGATGACGATCAGACCTGGCCCTTTCACTCGATAAAAACGCCCTAAGAAAAACACCACTGCACGCTCGTACTCGCGCAGCACTTTGAACATGCTAGCTATCAACAAAATAACGAGCACAACCACAATACCTATCGTGTGTATAAACATAACCGCCCCCTTACTGGTAACGATAACTAAGGAGATTTCATTGGGTCATCTCTCCACCCATTTCACCTATTTAGACCGAGTCGATGATCCACCGACATGATCTTCGATATCAACTGTTTCGTCATCTAGCGCTTCAACATCTAGCGCTTCAACATCTAACGAAAGACCTGTTAGCTTAGTCACTCTGATACTTTGTCCAGCTTGCAGCTTATCGGTACATTTGGCTTGCCAGATTTCGCCTTCAACCAAAACCCTACCAGCTCCGGGAAAACCGCTGACCACTTTACCTGTTCCACCTACTACCGCTTCCATCCCCGTCGTCACTCGCTGATTTCTCACACGAACCAACATGGATATCGTCACAACAATAAAGCCGACAGAGAACAAGCTGATGCCAATGATTAATGGTAGAGCGATTTGATAGCCGGGCACTTCGGTATCCATCAACATGATTGAACCGAGTGAAAACGCCGCTACTCCCCCTAAACCGAAAATGCCGAAGCTTGGACTGAAAGCTTCAGCAATCATCAGGGCGATCCCAAGCAGTATTAGTGCAAGGCCAGCGTAACTAACAGGCAGCATTTGCAATGAATACATCGCTAACAGCAAACAGATACCACCAAGCACACCCGGTAGACCGACTCCAGGGTTATAAAATTCAAGAAGTAAGCCGTAAATACCGATGAGCATAAGAATGTAGGCAACGTTAGGATTGGTGATCACTGACAGCAGACTGAAACGCCAATCTTGCTCCCGCTCTACAAAGGCGACCTGATTGAGCTGAATTTCCTGATTGATGCCATTGATGATAACAGTGCGTCCATTGGTCATCTCAACCAACTGCTGTAAATCGCTCGCGATGAAATCAATCACATTTAGCTCAAGTGCATTTTCTGAGTCCAAGCTAGCCGCTTCTCTTACCGCTTTTTCGGCCCACTCTTCATTGCGATTGTGCAGTTTCGCCAAGCTGACGATGTAAGCTGCAGCATCGTTGATGACTTTTTTCTCCATCGCAGTGGTTGCTTTTACTTGGTCAGGGCTCTCTTGCTTAGTATCGTCCTGCTCACTCGGTTTCGATTTTTCATCTTTATTAGAGTCGTCTTGCGGAGACAAAGGATCGGAAGGTGCTTTCCCTCCCCCAAGCGAGACGGGTGTTGCAGCGCCTAAATTGGTTCCGGGAGCCATAGAGGCGATGTGACTGGCGAGTAAGATATAAGTGCCAGCACTAGCGGCTCGCGAGCCTGCAGGCCCAACCCAAGTCGCGATAGGAACCGGTGATGTAGTGATGGAGCGAATGATGTCACGCATCGACGAATCCAACCCGCCGGGCGTATTTATTTTTAATATGACGAGCTTAGCTTGCTCATCATGAGCTTGTTCTATTTCTCTCGTGAGATAATCGCTGGTCGCCGGACCTATCCCTCCATTCACCTCTATGACCCAAACATCGTCGGCTTGAGAATTTGCAGAGCTGAACAGCAGAAGAAACGCAAACAGGCACTTCAATATAAAAGCCATGCCTCTCTCCTTACAACTGAGATGCTAGATAGACGTTTTATTTTAAAGCGCAGAGGTAACATCTTGGTAATAACTCGATACCTAAAGCATAGTTCAGGCTAAATTTCGCACAACAAACATACTAATCTCGATCCACACTAGAACGCTTAAAAAAAGCGCACAAATGAAACGCAAATGTTAAAGACTGTGTATTAACATCCTCAACCTGAAAGTATTCACAAAACACACAGGAGTCAGGTTTTTATAAATTAAACAAATAACACCACATCAAAAAACCAAAGCAAACGTTTGCCTTGGAGCAAAAGATCGCCAAATAACATTAATGTCACGTTTTTTGATGCATTTTCGTCTCTGCTCATATTGATAAATGTAACAGATAAGTGTAAAACTCATCACGAAATATTCATCCAATGGTACGACGTACATTGGCATGTAGTTCTAGGAATTTTACATTTTGTAGCACAGAGGTAACGGAAGTGTTAAAAGAAAAGAGTTTACTAGGCAATATCGGCATTCAAGTCGTTATTGCTATGATCGTGGGTACTGTAGTGGGTGCCATGATGGGCGAGAGCGCAACGATGTTCGCTCCTCTAGGTGCGATCTTTATCAATTTAATCAAGATGCTGGTTATCCCATTGGTAGCCGTTGCACTGATCTCAGGTGCGGCAGGCTTAGGCAATAGCTCATCAGCGGGTAAAGTAGGTATCACTACTCTAGGTTACTTTGCACTGACTTCTGCACTGGCTGTTGCCCTTGCATTGATCATGGGTGAAGTATTCGAACCAGGACGCGGTATCGACGTTTCTGGTGTTGAAGGTATGTTCTCATCTGAATATGCATCGAAAGGCGAACTTCCAACTTTCTGGGCTACCATCACTGGTATGATCCCAACCAACGTTTTCCAGTCTTTAAACGAAGCAAACATCCTTCAGATCCTAGTATTCTGCCTATTCTTTGGTATCGCAATCTCTAAGCAAGCAAAAGAGAAGCGTGATCCAATCATCAACGGTGTAAACGCTATCGTTGACGCTATGGTTTGGATGATCAACAAAGTCATGATCATCGCTCCTCTTGGCGTATTTGGTCTGATGGCTGAAGCGGTAGGTACGTTCGGTTTTGGCGCACTAATGGTTGTATTCAAACTGTTCGTTGTTTACGTAGCTGCAATCCTAGTATTCGGCTTCGTTGCGTACCCACTGATGATTCAAATCTTCACAAAGACATCAGCGAAGAAATTCCTGACAGCAATGAAGAAGCCTCAAGCCGTTGCACTTTCAACAGCCTCTTCTATGGCAACACTTCCAGTAACAATGGATACAGTTGAGAATGAGCTAGGTGTAAGAAACTCTACTGCTTCATTTGTTCTGCCACTTGGTGCAACAATCAATATGAGTGGTAATGCTATTTACTACGGTCTAGTTGCTATCTTCTTTGCACAACTATTCAACATCGACCTATCAATGGGCGCGTACATCGCAATCATCGTAACATCAACTCTTGGTGCTGTAGGCCAAGCGGGTGTTCCAGGTCCATCATTCCTAGTTGTAGCCGTTCTGCTAGCAGCAGGTATTCCAATCGAAGGTCTACCACTACTGTTCGCACTTGACCGTATCTTCGACATGATTCGTACAGCACTGAACATCACTGGTGATGCAGCGTGTGCGGTTATCGTTGACTCACTGATCAAAGACGAAGAGAACGAAGCTGAGCTACAGAAGCAGCAAGCGTAATTTCGATTCCATCGATAAGCAAAAAGCCACTCTATGAGTGGCTTTTTTTGTTCTAAGGGAAGTAAATAGTTGAAAAGGCTTAAACTGCTTTGCTTCCGATTATCTCGAAGTAACGTATAAAGCAACTCAATATGGATGGCTACTTTCGGTCTTGAGTAAGCTTGCTATTACTTCCTGATATTGGTTTAAGTTAAAGGTAGAACGGTCAGAGTTATATTTTTTCTGCCTCGATTCTAAATAGGGTTGAGAAACCAGTGAGTTCATCAACATTTGGTAGTAGTGAAAATTCGATTCGTTACAGCCATCAACTAAATAAAGGAGGTTTTCAAGAGTTTTGTGATAGGTGAAACCGAACTTAGATTCTTTTAATCTTTGTACATTATCGTGATTAAATGAACTGCCACCAAGGGTAAAGAATAAAAATATATTGGGTGCGCTTTCCCAAAAATCAATTAGCTCAGAGATTAACTGCTGTAACTGTACCCCTTCTACTCTTTGATATTTGGAAAACTGCTTTTCAAAACGATGGGTATGCTCTTCGATGAGCTGATCAAATAATTGCTCTTTATTATTAAAGTAATAGAGAATTAACGCAGGACTCACTCCTGCAGATTTAGCAATAGAGCGAATAGATACTTTATTATAAGGCTGACAAATAAATAGCTTTTCTGCTGCACTTAATATTTCTTCTCTTTTTTCATTAGGCATCAGATTATATTCCACCCGCTTGTTTGCATATACAACACATCTTATAACTCGAATAAACAATCTCAATATGGAACAAAAACATTTAGAACACGGTTAAGCAACCTGCATGATGAGGCAACATTTAACAAATGCTCTTGAAATGTAATCAAAACAAAGCTGAGTAATTACTCCAACAAACAATAACATAGAAGTTTGCAGTACCATGTAAGGGTTCAGTAAGAGCTATTGCTTCAACGTAAGCCAATGTAAGAGTGGCGCTCAAATTGAGCGCCACTTTTAAGTCTAGAGTTTTAAAATCACTTTAACTGAACTATCAACTAAGGATTCATCAATATAAGCAATGGTATTCGAGGAGCTTGCAACCATGTCCTTTGCAAGGCTCTCCTGCCCTACTGATTTAGGTGGTTGACCTTTACCTGTAAATACTCGTTTAGCCCAATATGCTTGTAACTGAGCCTCTGTCTTTTGAGTAATGGCTTGATGGAACTCAGTTTTCATTGGATGGCCATCTTCCAAGTCAACCGCTTCAATTTGCAGCGACTTCGCTTTGCCCAAATACAACTTCTTAACTGTGGATGCATCAAGCTCGCTCATCGACGGGCTTCCAACTACAACGATACCTGCGAACGCATTTACACTGCTAAGAAGAGCAGCGGCTAATAATGTTTTTTTCAACATGACTCTCTTCCTTAAAATACAGCGTCAACTTTCAAAGTGTACAAAATGTTTTCGTCGTTCTTATATTCCGATGCTACGCCGCCATAAGTGGAGCCAAAACCAGTTAGGTAGCTAATGTCACCTTTCAGGGCAATGTTTGGAAGGAAGTCCCAACGTGCACCGATACTGTACGTAGTGCGTTGTGTATTTAGCTTATCAGCCAATGCTTTTGCTGAGCCATATGCGTATCTCGCAGATACACTGTTTGGATTTTGAAGTAGATTTGCAAGCTGTCGGTCTGCCGTTGCGTTTCGCTCATCATCGTCTTGTGTTTCCATGTGTGAAACTGTCACGTATGGCGTTACTTCATCCAAGCGGTACGCCGCTGTTAGGTACGCAGCATCAACGTCGTAGTAAAAACCTTCAACCGTTGTACGAGTCACTTCAGAAACCAGCATTAGGTTGCCATTTTCGTATCGACCACCAACACCGTAGAACTTAGCTTTGTCATCATCAAACGTTGAATTTAGCACTGACTGGTTGTTTTCGTTCCAATTCGTAGAAGAGCTAATCACAGACTGTGCGTAAACGGCACGAAGCGTCCAAGTGTCATCCGTCCAATTGACTACACCACCAGCAATATCATCAAACTGTGTATCAGCGTTGTAGCTGTGCTTTGATGCCGATAGCTTTTGTGAACCGGCAAAACCTTGGAATGAAAGCGTACTGTCATCCAGTTCCATATCGTAAATGAAGTCACCACCAGTGAGAGAGGTTAAAACCACTGAGCCGTATACTTCGTTAGGAACTCTCACGCCAACCTGTGCATAACCAACTTCTAAGTAGTCAGAGTACATGAACAGTGGCAAACGCAACTTACCACCACGAACAGTCAAATTAGGTGTCACTTTGTGGCTTAAGAATGCCCACTCTACATCTGGAGACCAGTTCTCTTTTTTATTGCCACGAGCGACCATTTGAACAACCGCAGAAGTCGATTCATTAACTTCGAACTCACCTTGCAAACCGAACAAAGAACCTTCATCAAAACGCACTTTGTTTTCCGACTTCATGAAGCCGTGGTTTTGATTACCTAATTGCATGTTTAAAGACGCAAAGCCATTGAAGCTAAACTTATCCGCAATTGAGTTTTGCTCTTTCGCTTCAAGGATCGCGACCTTTTTCTCTAGCTCAGCCAATTTTTGCTCATCTGCAGCTTGTGTTGCGAACGACGCCGCAAGCGCTACTGCCACAGGCAATAAGCGAAATGGGGAGTGAGTCATTATTGTTCTCCGTTATACTTTGAATTGTGAAGTGGATTTGCTCAGCTCTGTAACGATGTCACTGAGTTGGTGACTCAGAGCTTCTAATTGATCGGTAGACTGAGATACTTGGTGAGAGCACTGTCTAAAATCATCCATATGGGTATGAATCTGTTTTGAAGCGCGAGCCTGATGTTCTGTCGTACTCGCTATCTGACGATTAAGTTCGGTAATTTCCTCAACCTGCCCACTTATTTCGAGTAAGTAGTCTCCTGCGTTTTGCGCATCTCCAACGGCCTGGGACGAGCTTGCAAGCCCTTGGTCCATAGCACCTACCGCGGCATTTGAGCCAGACTTTAGTTCACCGAGTAAAGCATTAATCTCTGTCGCAGATTGCTGGGTATTATTGGCGAGGACACGTACCTCATCGGAAACGACGGCAAAACCGCGCCCATGGTCCCCCGCTCGAGCGGCTTCAATGGCAGCATTGAGTGCGAGTAGATTGGTTTGCTCCGCAACGCTTTGTATCGTGCTCAAGATTGAGCCAACGTTGCTCGCATTCTTGTCCAACTGTTTTAACTTAGTTGCCGTATCACGGATGTTGCTTGCCAGCTCTTCTATTTCCTGGCTTGTTTTCAATACAACTTGAGTACCCGTTTGCGCACTTGCATTCGCTTTCTGTGCTTGTGAATCAGCATGTGATGCAAAGCCAACAACTTGTTCAATGAGAGCGATGATGTTGTTAACCGCATCAGTCACTTCTTCAATATGGTCACGTTGAGTGCTGTTTAACGCCAAGGTTTGATGGGATTCACTGCGAATCTTATCGCTCACAACTTCCAGCTCCTGCCCAATACTCAAAGTGCTTGCGATGATCCCTTGAAGCTTTTCAATAAATTGGTTAACGCTTTGCACTAAGGTTGCAATTTCATCTTTGCCTGAGTAATCAATTCGGACCGTCAGGTCGCCATCACCTGTGGCAATGGCTTGCATTTTTTCGGTTACCAACAGGATTGAGCTAATAACAGATTTGAAGATTGCATAACCGACAGCAAAAACAGACAAGAGAAAGAAAACACCAAGCCAAACTGATTGTTGGGCAGCATCATTTGCGGCGTTCTCTGAGTGCAAAATGGTATCAACGACATTTTGGCTCGCTGATGCACGTAGCTGGTCGCTTAACGCAAGTAACGAGTCATAATCTTCGCTGAGCTTATTCGACCTAACCGTTAAGCTATCAAAGGAGTCATTTAAATTAATAAAATCTAAACTCAAGGCATATGCAGATTCGGTGTATTTTTTTAGCGAAAGTGACAATTGATTAAACGCATCAGCTTGTGAAGGTAGAACTATCGCTCCCTTATTTGCTTCGACTTGTAAATCAGCGGATATTTGGCGTGCATAATCTATAGCCTGCTCGTCTTCCATGATCACAGCGGCTTCAAATTGTTGTCGCACATTTGGCAACAGAGAGTTTATTTTTGTGGCATGCTCTAATGCAGGGTAATAACTTAACTCTAATTGAGTGAGTCGCTGACTATTATCACGGTGAATAAAGACATTGATGGTAATTATCGCCGCTAAACTGAGCGAGATAATTGATAAAAGAACGACGAATTGTACTTTTATATTGATATAACGAGACAGCAGCATATGGTTCTATTTAATTATCGCAAATTGACAATTATGTTACCGTCAGATCACTTCCTTCAGTGAATGGATTCACTAAACAAATGACACGTTATGTTCAAACTAGGTTTAATCAATGATTATAATTTTGTTAAAGCCTCGCTTACCCATCACCCAAAGAAAAACCCCGAGGACTTGAGCTCTCGGGGTTTATTATTCGATATTAAATTACTAGCATTTCCACTATGCACATATTAATCGTTTAAATTGTTTTCTAAATTTGATACTTCAAATTTACAGATCACTACCATAGATATCAAAAGAGAAATACTTAGCGGCAATCTTATCGTAGGTGCCGTTCGCTCGAATCTCTTCGATGGCATTATTGAACTGCTCCGCTAATTTTGCATCTTGTTTTCTTAACGCCAGCGCAGTGCCTTCACCGATATAAGCTTTATCGGTTACCGCTTTACCTTTGAATTCGAAATCCTTTCCTTCTGTTTTATCTAGGAACGCAAGTGATAGCTGATCTGAGTTACCAAACGTGACGTCTAGACGACCGTTCTGAAGATCAAGGTAGACTTCATCTTGGCCAGTATAACGCTTGATGGTTGCCACACTGCCGAACTTGTCGGTCACGTAGCGGTCATGAATAGTACCTTGCTGCACGCCTATGGTTTTACCCGCTAAGCCATCTTGGTCAATATCAAATGTCGCGCTTTTAGCGGCAACGAATACTGCCGGGGTTTGATAGTACTTATCCGTAAACAGGATCTTACGCTTACGCTCTTCCGTAATACGCATCGACGCCATAATCACATCTGACTTTCTTGCCAATAGGCTGGGAATCAGTGAATCCCAGCTTTGCGATACCCAAGTACAGTCCAATTTCGCTTGCTCACATAAGGCATCGGCTATCTCAATATCGAACCCAACAGGCACACCGTCGCTGTTTTTGTAGTTAAAAGGTGGATAGGTAAAATCTGAGGCCAAGCGAACCTCTTTCGCCTGTACGGCGGTACCAAGTAGAGCAGCTGCGCAAGTGAGTCCTAGTAGTATCTTTTTCATCATTGCCATCCTAGATATGATCTTTATCGAGTTGAAGTTGAGGTTCTGTATTCTGAGTGTGTTGTCCCTGACGTAATTCTTTCTGGTAGTGATTCAGTGACGCTATCACTTCATCCATGCTCTCTTTACTGCCAATACTGATGCGAACGCAATTACGTAACGCAGGTTCATGATGTTGATTCCTGGTTACAATGCCATTTTTCGCCAATACGCTAAACAGTTGGTGTTCAGGCTTGTGCTTCAGCAACACAAAGTTGGTCGACGACGGGTAAACTTGCTCAATGAAATCAAACTCTGCCAATTGAGTTGCAAAGCGATTACGAACTTCAACCAAGTCTAATGTCGAATCTCGCATTGCTGAAACTCGCTCGTCAGACAGTGCCTCTAGTACTATTTGCGATGAGCAATCCGGCATTGGGTATGGCGGTATCAGCTTCGCGACATACTGCATCACATTTGGGCTAGCCAAGATAAACCCGCAACGCACGGCAGCTAGTCCAAACGCCTTAGACAAAGTGCGAATCACCACTAAGTGTGGATAGCGCTTAATTAGGTTTACGGCTGATGTCTGCGGTTCAAACTCAATATACGCTTCATCAACTACCACGAGTGATTTGCCTTGCGTACCTTCAAGTACTTCTACCAGATCCGATTTAGGGATCACATTGCCAGTTGGGTTGTTTGGTGAACAAAGGAAAACGATATTCGCTAACTCTGCTTTCTTTATCACGTCGGCAATATCTAAGCTGAAATCTTCCTCAAGCGGCGAATCTAGCGTTTCAATCGCCAACGCATCAGCACAAAACTCATACATTGCGTAGGTTGGAGAGCAAATTAGTATCTTGTCTTGAGCAGGTTTACAGAATGTTCTGATTAATAGATCAATCGCTTCATCCGCTCCACGCACCGCAACCGTGTCAGCATCCGTTTCGCAATACGCTTGGTATGCTTTCGCTATGTCTTGCGGCAAAAAGTCAGGGTAGCGGTTATGCCCTACTTCGCCCGGAAACAGTGAGCTCTCTAACTCGTTTGCATTTAACCAAACACGCCCATCACCACCAATTCTTCTCGCCGATTGGTAAGGTATTAATTTTTTTACTGCCTGAGGCACTAAGCTATCGATAAAAGATATCAAGAGGCGTTCCTTTCCACATAATCAGAATGTTATCACCACCGATTTCATATTCAATATATTCGACATATCAACATATTGAATCATAAATGATGATTAAGTATTTACATTCAAACAGAACACTATTGATAAATGAATCGAAATAATTACATAATAGCCATGATAAAAAGTCATAGGTATATATATGAATCATTCGCTGCCTTCCACCAAAACCTTGCTCGCCTTTCTATCAACAGCAAGGCACTTGAATTTTACCCATGCCGCTCATGAACTAAACGTCACGCAAGGGGCTGTTAGCCGTCAGGTTTTAGCCTTTGAAGACAGCTTAGGGTGTGATCTTTTTTATCGTCATGCTCGTGGCCTATCGTTAACACCTAAAGGTGAAGAGTTGGTTCCACTTATTCAAGCAACCATCCAACAGCTGCAATCTGCTCTGAATCAAGTATCGAGCTCTCCTTCAAAAATAAAACTCAATGCCCCAAGCTGTATTACCTCTTGGCTGCTACCCAAATTGATGTCGTTTCAACAGGCTTACCCTGAGATTGATGTAGAGTTAACATCCACTATTAAGCACGTCTTTGAGCCGAGCTTTGACCCATTTGACGCTGTAATCACCTATGGTAAAAAACCCAACCAACACTCAATCGTCAGTCAGCTGTTGTTTAACGAGCAACTTGCGCCAATATGCCAATCGCAGATTATTGTTAAAGAACACCTAACAGAGATTGAATCGAACATCATCAAGCCACACAAGCTGTCCCAATACACCTGGCTTCACGCTAATAATGAGCAAAGTGACTGGCGATTGTGGTTAGAACATATCGGCAGTAATGAGCTTTCAAGCAAAAATAACCAGCAATTCGCGACACTTGATCAGGCAATGAATGCGGCAATTCAGGGGTTCGGTATTGCCATTGGTGATATCACGCTTGCAAAGCAAGACATCGATTTAGGTAGATTAGTGAAAGTGAGCGAAGGCAGTGTGTTCTCAGGAAATGGTTATTTCTTGTTGCAACCGAAGAACCGCCAGAATACTTCGCTATCTACTCTGGTTGATTGGTTGGTTGATTAGCTTTGATGGGATAGAAACGGATCGGACATGAATAGACGATAAACCCCGCGCGGAAAGCGTAGAACTTACAGGTTGCCGACATTTTTCAAAATGAGAATCGAGTTATTCTCAAATTGATGCGGAATATTGCCTCTCAAAATAAAACTATTCTTCTCGCAACACGTATTGTTTTGGTGAAAGCAGACGAAGCATTCTCTTAACTGAATGAAAAGGCGCAACAAATCGTTCTTTCGAGTTAACAAGCTCCACCTTCAATACGAAAATGGCACTCGAATTGCTTTGTCATAGACAACCCAACCAATATAAAGCAGGTTGCACTTTTTTTTATTGCAGCTTGTCACGGAGGATAGGCTATGACCTTACAAAGACATACGTATTACGGCTTAATTCACCACGGAATTAAAACCTTACTAATGGATCGTATTGGCCACTTTACTGAGCGTGAATATCACGAGTATTTGGACCTTACTACGGGTAAATCAACTTGCTTCATGATGAGTGAAGAAGAGCTCGAACAAACACTCGACAACCTCAAAAGTGAAGGTTACTTGGAAGACATTAAACAACTTATCCCACGTTACCAAACTGCATGTACGCGGTGACAAGATCACTCAATCAAACATTTCATTTTCAAGTGCTTCGGTCTATTTTGCATCGAGGCACTTTTAGCTAGACTGAATAGAAGTATCTCAACAGGATGTTCGGTCTAACATGAAGCAAATTATCGACTTTATCCCACTTATCATCTTCTTTGCTCTGTATAAGATGTACGACATCTACACCGCGACAGGGGCATTGATCGCCGCAACCGCCATTCAAATTGCATTGACTTACCTACTCTACAGAAAAGTGGAGAAGATGCAGGTCATCACCTTCGCTATGGTTGCTGTATTCGGTGGTATGACAATATTCCTGCATGACGATAACTTTATTAAGTGGAAAGTCACCATTGTTTACGCACTGTTCGCTATTGGTTTAACTGTAAGCCAACTAATGGGAAAACCGGCAATTAAGGGGATGCTTGGAAAAGAGCTGACTCTGCCTGATTCTGTATGGCGTAACATCAACTGGGCATGGACGGCATTTTTCGTGTTATGCGCCGCTTTAAATGTCTATGTTGCCTTCAATTTATCACTCGACGTATGGGTGAACTTCAAAGTATTTGGTCTTTTGGTCGCAACCATTACATTTACTTTGTTGACAGGTTTATACATCTACAAAAGCTTACCTAAAGACAAGCAACAGCCCCTTTCTGGGAAAAATCGAGACGAGGAGTAATGGTCGAATGAGATCTCAATCTCATTTTTTGTTACAATCTTGCACATTATTTCGTTCACAGTGGTCACTAGGATAAACGCTGGCCGCTGACTTATTGATGTTTTGGGAATCCCTTATAATGAGTCACACTTCTGATGCGCCAAAAGGCCAACTTCTTCTTCGCACACTTGCTATGCCTGCCGACACCAACGCCAATGGCGACGTGTTCGGTGGCTGGATCATGTCTCAGCTCGATTTAGCTGGCGGCATTCTAGCGAAAGAAATCTCATGCGGCCGCATCGTAACGGTATCGGTTTCGAGCATTACGTTCAAAAAGCCTGTGAAGGTGGGTGACGTGGTATGTGTTTACGGCGAATGTACCAAAATCGGTCGCACTTCAATGAGCATCGACTTGGCGGTATGGGTTAAGCCCGTTCGTGACCACGGTATCGAAGACCGTTTTATGGTCTGTGACGCGACCTTTAACTATGTCGCTATCGATTCTGAAGGCAAGCCTCGCGCTATTGCGAAGTAGTCCAACAACTTAACAATCCAATAGCCAATTAATATCGGGTCTTTAGAACGTTTTCTATTCAGCTTTTAAAGACCTACCCTCTTCGATTCGCATCAATTCACACTTTCTTCTTTTTCCCTCTTCCAAATACAATTAGTTCGCGTAAATTAGCTACATAGCTCATTGAGCCTCTTTTTTGTGAAGTATAAATAAGGATATACCAATATGTGGTACGTGATTTTTTCTCAAGACGTCGAAAACTCATTGGAAAAGCGCTTAAGCGTTCGCCCTCAACATTTAGAGCGCCTACAAACACTTCACGATGAAGGTCGTTTATTGACTGCTGGCCCAATGCCTGCAATAGATTCTGATAATCCAGGTGAAGCTGGTTTTACAGGCTCAACGGTTATTGCAGAATTTAATTCACTAGAAGAAGCGCAAGCTTGGGCAGATGCAGACCCATATATTGAAGCTGGCGTCTATGCTAATGTGATTGTAAAACCATTTAAGAAAGTATTTTAAAGTGAAAAAGTGGATTATCGGATCACTGGCTGCACTCGTCCTAGCGGGCTGTAGTTCAAGTGACCAAGACAAACAACGTCAATTAGAGATGATGGCGCAGCACCGTGCAGGTGTTCTATCAGCTGGCCTACCGATCGAATACGGCCCGTTGAAAGTAATGCGTGTCTTGGCAAAGAACACCGTGATTGAAATCATGATGATCTACAACCAAGATGCTCAAGGTGCAAAGCCGCTTAATCAAGTATTGAAAAGCAGCGTGAATAGCTACTGTACCAGCTCAGAAGTAAGAGCTAACCTAGATATGGGCTTGGCGTACAACATCAAGATTCGTAACACACGTGGTCAATTGATGGTCGAGCAACTTATCAGCAAGCAAACCTGCGAAAGCGGTAGCTAATTCGAGATTCGAACAAATGTTAATAACAGAAGCCTCGCGATTGCGAGGCTTTTTTATGCAATTCAGGCTTCAGATATACACCCTTAATCTAGCTTTACTTGTCTTACACTTCTTCAGCTTCCCACTCTTTTCGCAATACTTTCGTCGCTGACACAAGGTTTGCTAATGCAGCTTCGGTTTCTTCCCAGTTACGGGTTTTGAGGCCGCAGTCTGGGTTAGCCCATAAACGCTCTGCTGGGATCTTCTCTGCTGCCTTCTTAAGTAGGCCAACAATCCACTCCTCTGATGGAATGTTTGGCGAGTGAATATCATAAACACCAGGGCCGATTTCATTCGGATAATTGAACTCTTCAAACGCCTTGAGCAACTCCATGTTTGAGCGAGACGTTTCAATGGTAATCACATCGGCATCCAACGCAGCCACTGACTCGATGATTTCATTAAATTCGCTGTAACACATATGAGTATGAATTTGAGTTTCTGGTTTCGCGCTTGCAGCAGAGACTTTAAACGCATCCACAGCCCACTCTAAATACTCCGCATGATCGGCTTTCTTCAAAGGTAAACCTTCACGGATTGCCGGTTCATCAATCTGAATAATGTTGATGCCGGCATCTTGCAAATCAGACACTTCATCACGCAGTGCGAACGCCAACTGGTTAGCAATCTCTTTACGGGAGATATCTTCACGAGGGAAGGTCCAACACAGAATGGTCACAGGCCCTGTTAGCATGCCTTTCATCTGCTTAGAGGTCAGCGACTGGGCGTAAGTCGACCACTCAACAGTGATTGGTTTTTCTCGCTCAATATCAGCAACAACGATAGCTGGCTTCACGCAGCGAGAGCCATAACTTTGAACCCATCCAAACTTGGTCGTCTGGAAACCAGCTAAGTTCTCAGCAAAGTACTCCACCATATCATTACGTTCTGCTTCCCCGTGAACAAGCACATCAAGATCGAGTACCTCTTGGCGTTTAACGGCATCTGCAATGTGCCCTTTTAGCGCTTGTTTGTATTCACTTTCATTCAGTTTTCCTGCGCGATAAGCACTGCGTTGAACTCGTATCTCTCCGGTTTGCGGGAAAGAGCCAATGGTCGTTGTCGGTAACAATGGCAAACCTAGTACTTCAGACTGATGAGCCGCACGCTCTGCATAAGGTGCGCTGCGCTCGCCAATTGCTTTCGTCAGCGTTTTTAATCTCGCTTGAACATGTGGCTTATTCACGTGGGTCGCTTGCTTACGCGCTTCAATCGGTAAGCTGTAAGTTTCACAGGCTAATATCGCTTTCTGATCGCCATCTAACGCGGCACCTAACAAGCTCACTTCAGTCACTTTTTGCTTAGCGAATGCGAACCAACTCTTCACTTCTTCAGTTAAAACCTCTTCAAGATCTAAATCGACCGGGCTATGGAGTAGAGAACAAGAACTTGCCACCCACAGTCTCTCTCCTAACGACTCTTTGATAGGTTGCAGCAATGCCAATTGATTAGCCAAGTCAGCGCGCCATACGTTGCGTCCATTAATAACACCCGCAGAAAGCACCCAATCTTGAGGTAGCTTTTCAACGACGTCGTTCAGTTGTTGCGGAGCTGCAGCCAAATCAATATGCAGACCGTTTACAGGAAGGTCGATAATCTTATCTAGCGTATCGCTCACCGAATCAAAATAGGTAGTGAGTAGTAGCTTTACGTCTCCCTGAATCACTTGATAAGCGAGCTTAAATGAATCTGCCCATTTCGCTTCTAGCTCCAAGGCAAGGATTGGCTCATCAACCTGTACCCACTCGACACCTAACTTAGCTAACTTGGCCAGAATTCCCTGGTAGGCAGTTAGCAAGCGAGGCAACAAACTCAAACGGTCAAACCCCTCTTCCACTTCCTTGCCTAGGTAGAGGTATGACAGTGGCCCTAACAATACTGGTTTCACTTTATGGCCCGCTTTAATCGCCTGATTGACCTCATCAAACAGTTGCGGCCAGCTAACCTCAAAAGAGTCGTCCTTGCTGAACTCAGGCACAATGTAGTGATAATTGGTGTTAAACCATTTGGTCATGTCTGATGCCGCGGCGCCACTTTGGTCATGATTATGATTTGAACCACAGCAACTGCTCTGAGATCGGCCGCGACCAACACGGAACAGCGTATCCAAATCAGGGAAGCTTTGGTCATGACGCTTTGGCACATGACCAAGAAGCAACGTAGTAGCAAGAACATGATCGTACCAAGCGAAATCGCCAGCCGTGACAAAACTTAAATTGGCGTCCGATTGAACTTGCCAGTTTCGTTCGCGCAACTGACTGCCGACAGCTTTTAGCTCCGTTTGATCGATTTCCCCACGCCAATACTTTTCTAAAGCGAATTTGAGTTCTCGTTTTTCGCCAATACGTGGGTAGCCTAAAATATGAGTCGTTGTTGTCATGAGCCTATTCCTTAATCACTATTTTAAATCCGGTCAGACGCTGAATCATTTCGAAAAAGGCGTCTGGATGGCTAAACTATCTCGCCAAACGTCTTTGTGAACAATCTCCAAATATTCAACTTGTTTATTAAAAAACCTCATGTTCACGAATTCACACATGAGAAAACCGAAAACATTTAGACGTCCAGATGTTTACACATCCACAAAAACGACGTAGGGTAGTTATTAAGAAATATTGAACATCAGCTTAGGAACTATGAGGATTACTCATGATAGAGCTCAAACATCTGCGAACATTGACCACATTGCGTGATAGTGGCTCTTTAACAGCGACCGCGACATCACTGCACCTGACGCAATCTGCGTTATCGCATCAATTGAAAGATCTTGAGGCTCGCGTGGGTGGGCAGCTTTTTCTGCGTAAAACTCGCCCAGTGAAGTTCACCTCCGAGGGCGAGATACTGCTCAGGCTGGCCGATGAAGTGTTACCGAAACTGGCAAAGGCGGAGAATGAACTGGCCAGTCTCAAGGAAGATGTTAACGGCAGGCTCCATATGGCGATTGAGTGCCACTCCTGTTTTCAATGGTTAATGCCAGCACTTAAAGAGTATCAAGTGACTTGGCCAAGCGTGACCCTCGATTTCTCATCCGGCTTTGGCTTTGAGCCTTTACCGGCTTTGATGGCTGGAGAACTGGATCTGGTGATCACCTCCGATATCCAGCCAAGATCTGAAGTTCACTATGAGCCGCTGTTCGATTTTGAAATGCGTCTTATCACAGCAATTAACTCACCTCTCGCAGAGAAAAAAGCAATTCAGCCAGAAGACTTGGTCGATCTGACGATGCTCTCCTACCCAGTTCAGAAGCAGCGCCTTGATGTGGTAAAACACTTTCTTCAACCGGCAGGTATCGAGCCTAAGAAATGGAAACAAGCGGATAACACCTTGATGTTAGTACAAATGGTATCTGCAGGATTAGGTGTGGCAGCACTACCCAACTGGGCAATCAGCGAGTTTTCAAGACAAGGATTGATTGCTAGTAAACCGCTGGGGAAAGGTCTGTCTCGCCGTCTGTTTGCAGCCGTAAGAAACTCAGATAAAGATAAGCGCTACTTACAAGCCTTCTTCAGTACTGCAAGACAACAAAGTAAGAGTCACCTCGATGGAATCAAAGTCGTCTAGCTGACGTGAACCTGTTTGTTATAAAAGGTACTGTTTTAAAAATTCCAAAAACAACAAAGCCACAGACTGATCATCTGTGACTTTTTAAGCTATTTAAACTGTTACCATGTTAAACCATTACGGTGCCATGCAGTTATCTCGGATAAGATTTGAATTGATTGGTCAATGGATCGTATTGGTAGCCGAGCATATCCAGTTTGCCCACCACGCTTTCGATATCCATTTCATACATGCTGACAAGCTCTTCAAAACTATCACATTCAAGGCGTAACTTTTCGTTGACGATCCCTAACAGAATAATGCTATCTAGGCTTTTGACGTTGCTTAAATCCATCTCGTACTCCTTACGAACACATCGACTGATTTAAGTTTAGAACGACAAT
The DNA here is from genome assembly GCF_059834255.1 of Vibrio sp. R11-SG3-ISO9. Classification (NCBI taxonomy): domain Bacteria; kingdom Pseudomonadati; phylum Pseudomonadota; class Gammaproteobacteria; order Vibrionales; family Vibrionaceae; genus Vibrio; species Vibrio sp. R11-SG3-ISO9. The sequence continues at coordinate 123,428 of NZ_JCBDGU010000038.1, read as the reverse complement.
GGTAAACCCGCTTATTAACAGATCACATTTCTCGCTCAATCAAAGAACAATTCGCAGCTTTCTGAGGTTCCCAAATTTCTATAGTTTCCAAATTACTAAAGCGCCCAGATTGGCTCTAAGCCTACAACCGACGTGATCAGCATCAGCAAGGCAACTGCAAGCTGGATTTTTTCAGGTGTTTTTGCGAACAACAGGTGCCAACACCAAACCACAATCGATGAAATCAACAGGGCAAAGCTGAACAGTAGCGACGGTACCATAGGTTCCAATACTGCTTCAGAAAGCGAATAAACACCAAGCACAGTAGCAAGCACCACCAACATACCACTCAGGATACCAGCAACCGGCAAAATACGATGGAATGCCTGAAGGCGCGTTCGTGCAATCGTCAGCAATAGATGAGAGAAGGCGCTACCTAGTAGAACTGTGAGAAGCAGAGATGAGATTAGACCAACTAATGTTGCCTTTTCGCTCGCTTGAATACCCACATAAGAGAGTGCCAAACCACAAGCCAGATACATTACCCAGATAGGGCCAGCATCACGAGTCTTCTTAGTCTGAACTTGAGAGAAGAAATAGAAGATGGCAAATACCACTAAGAAAGCTTCGACCTTGAGTGATGCAACCGCCAACCAAAGTACACCGATAGCCGGTAATACCTTATGAATACGACCGCGCTGGCCTGGGCAGATATCGCCTTTCACTAAGATCAGCGTAAGGACGAGTTGTGCACCCAATAACATAGGCGCAAATTGAAGTAATACAGATTCGATCATTGGGATCTACTTATATGGACTTATTTTCGCAGAATGATATCAAAAACTGCTTGGAACACTAATCAAAATCATCAATTTGCTCACTGTCTCGTATCCTTGGTCTATGCTCTTTCCAAGAATCTCATCCCGACATAGAGATGCATAGCTTATTGGGGGAAAGACACTAGAACTATCAGGGGCATGTTCTACTGGCTAGTCAGGGCGCATGCCGCTATAATTCCCGCCTCAAAAATCAGAGGTCGAAATATGTACAGCGATATCACTCCTATTCACGAACACAAAAAATACTGGGCCGAATGCTACGGCACAGCTCCCTTTTTACCAACCAGTAGAAAGGAAATGGATGCTCTTGGATGGGACAGCTGTGACATTATCATCGTAACGGGCGACGCTTATGTCGATCACCCTAGCTTTGGTATGGCGATCATCGGCCGTTTGCTTGAAGCACAAGGCTTCCGCGTAGGTATTATTGCTCAACCAAAATGGGACAATAAAGATGCCTTCATGAAGCTAGGCAAACCAAACCTATTCTTCGGCATTACTGCGGGCAACATGGACTCCATGATCAACCGTTACACCTCTGACCGTAAGTTACGTCACGATGATGCTTACACGCCAAATAACGAAGGTGGCAAGCGTCCTGACCGTGCAACACTGGTTTACTCGCAGCGTTGTCGTGAAGCATACAAAGGCACGCCGATTGTTCTAGGTGGCATCGAAGCAAGTCTTCGCCGCGTGGCTCACTACGATTACTGGTCTGACAAAGTTCGTCGTTCTGTTCTTTTCGATGCAAAAGCAGACATCCTTCTATTTGGTAACGCAGAGCGCGCATTGGTTGAAGTTGCACACCGCCTAGCCGATGGTGAAGAACTAGCGAATATGACCAACATTCGTGGTACTGCTGTCAACTTGCCTGCAGCACCAGAAGGTTACAAGATCATCGACTCTTCTCGTATCGAAAAGCCAAATAAAGCCTACGTACCGGTTAACCCATACGAGGTTGAAACCCAGTGCGATACGAAGAAAGACGAAGAGCCAAAAGCGCAGCCGATTACGATCCGCCCTTCTCGCCATGATGCGAATACAACAGCGGTTCGTATCCCTGCGTTTGAAAAGCTTAACAATGACCGCATTCTTTACGCTCACGCTAGCCGTATTCTTCACTTAGAGACCAACCCATACTCTGGTCGTGCTCTGATTCAACGTCACGGTGATCGCGAACTTTGGGTAAACCAAGCGCCAATCCCTCTGACGACAGAAGAAATGGACTACGTATTTGGCCTTGCATACAAGCGTGTCCCTCACCCTATGTACGGCAAAGCGAAGATTCCTGCTTACGACATGATCAAAACGTCAGTTAACATCATGCGTGGCTGTTTCGGTGGTTGTTCGTTCTGTTCAATTACCGAGCACGAAGGTCGTATCATTCAGAACCGCTCAAAAGAGTCTATCTTGGATGAAATCGAAGACATTAAAGAGAAAGTACCTGGCTTTACGGGCACTATCTCTGACTTGGGTGGCCCAACTGCGAACATGTACCGCTTAGGTTGTTCGGACCCGAAAGCGGAAGTGAACTGTCGTCGTCCATCGTGTGTGTTCCCTAAGATCTGTGAGAAACTAAACACAGACCACAAACACACTATCGACTTGTACCGCTCTGCACGTAAAGTGGAAGGCGTTAAGAAGATCATGATTGCGTCTGGCGTCCGTTACGACTTAGCGATTGAGTCTCCAGAATATGTTCGTGAGCTTGTAACGCACCACGTTGGTGGCTATCTGAAAATCGCACCAGAGCATACTGAAAAAGGCCCTCTTGATCTGATGATGAAGCCGGGTATGGGTACTTACGACCGCTTTAAAGAGATGTTCGAGAAGTACAGTGCTGAAGCGGGCAAGAAACAGTATCTGATCCCTTACTTCATCTCGGCGCACCCGGGTACAGAAGATGAAGACATGCTTAACCTTGCGCTTTGGCTGAAGAAGCACAACTACGAGTGTGACCAAGTACAGAACTTCTACCCATCGCCAATGTGTAACGCAACGTCAATGTACTACTCAGAGACCAACCCTCTGAAACGCGTTAAGTACAAGAAGCGTGAAGATATTCCTGTGCCAAAAGGTGACCGTCAACGTCGTCTGCACAAAGCACTATTGCGTTACCACGATCCAGAGAACTGGAAACTGATCCGTGAAGCGCTGATCGACATGGGTAAGAAACACCTAATCGGTGATAAGCCGGGTTGTTTGGTGCCAGAAGAAGACTTTGATGCACAAACACCAGCGCAACGCCGTAAATCAGGCCGTCACGGTGCTCACCGTTTCGCGACCAAGCACAGCAAATCTCAACCGGGTCTAGGCGGCGAGAAGCCACGTAACCATTCAGGCAAAAAGCCAGGTGGTAAGAAGCCTAACAGTAACAACGGCCAAGGTAATGGTCATCAGGGCAACGGTAATGGCGGCGGCAACGGTCGTAAACCAACGAGCGGTTTCATTAAGAAAGGTCCGGGCGGCCAATCTCAAGGAAACGGCAAACCAAACCGCAACAAAGCAGGCAATGGCCAAGGTGGCAAACCTTCTGGTAACGGAAAGAACCGCCAACGTGCGGCGCAGCGCTAACTCTTAATAACAACGAGAGCTTTCAGTAGCGATGTTAACTTTAAGTAGTTGAGCGACAACCCTTCGCTTTAAATGACAAAAGTCCAAGTGATTTCCCCACTTGGACTTTTTTGTTTCTGTGGCTAGATGAGTGGCTAAGCTTGAGTTTGTTTAAACACCCAAGCCTTGCTGAGTAAGTAGTTGCTGACCATGCCAACTAACACCCCGACCGCCATAGCCAAAAACAGCGAGCCATAGAATTCAGGCAGTATCAATGTGAGTGCCTTAAAACAGATTAAGTTGGGTACGGCCGATATCATTGCCGAGGTCATGAACTTTTGCCATTGCTTAAAATCATCCCTGCGTGACCCTGTCCCTTGGTATTCGAACGTTAGCACTCGGTTACCAATCCAAGTGCTGGTTGCCGCGACAAGAAAGGCCAACACCCTTGCCCACATCACCGACAAATCACCCACAAAATGAGACAGTGCAAAAGCGGCACAATCAACGAAAAATCCACCCGCACCAACACATGCAAACTTAATTAGCTGATGATGAGGCCTCAATACTCTTTCGACGTTTGAGGTCATCGTTCTAAAGTGAAATGGCATTTTCATCGAGAATCTTTACGGCAACGGGTTCAGCAACAGCTGTCGGACTCATTGGCTTACAACTGAATAACGCGCGTTTCTGTTTATCAACGGGTTCTCGCACACAGCTTAATGCATTCTGTGCAATGACCGACTCAACCTCTGCCTTCTTGCCAATCAAGTAGAACTTATCACTCGTATCTGCCTCTGAGATATCGGTGATTTTTTTGGCTTGCCCTAAGCTATAGAACTGACCAGAGAATGGACGCTTACCGATGTAGTAACTTGGGGCGTCGTCTTCAATATGGTTGAAGATAATGCGGTCACTCTTCTCGTTCGCCTTACCTAAATTCAAATACACCATGGCTATCATCAGCAATACAGGCAACACTAGCGCGACACTTGAGAACCACTTCTTATCTTTCTCTACCACCAGCATTGCCACAAGCAGACCTAACGCTGGAATACCCGGTAACACGTAAGCAGGGAGAATATTTCCCGCCATAGTGAACAGCAGCAGTGGTGAAATCAGCCAGCAAATTAGGAATGAAAATAAGCCACTGTTGGTTTGGTTTTGCTCTTGGATCTTTTGGCGACGAGCAAATGCCAGTATTGGCAGTACAATCGACCAAGGGGCTGCAGCTTGAATCCAGAATACCCAGATCATGCCTCGGGCTTCATCATGAGCTGAACCATAGAGGTCGCCCTCCCAACCGCTTACGACAAAACGCTTGAAGTGTTCGCCAACGATGAAGTAATCGATAAAGCCCGGTGTCGCCATTTCTGCCATGATGTACCAAGGCAGAGCAATCGCCATCATTAACACTAAACCAGATACAATTGGAAAACGCTGCCACAAGACTTTGAATGCACCAATCAATCCATGTTGTAAAACAAGCCACGGGAAAACCGCGATACCCATGATCACAATCGCGACAGGACCTTTGGCAAGCAGACCGCAAGCAAGACCAATGAAACCGACATAACCCCAAGCATTATTAATACGCTTGCTGCCCTCTCCTTTCCAACACAAGTAGAAGCCGAGCATAGCTATGGTCATGGCCAGTGTAAGAGCAATATCCGTCATCACCGCGCCCGCAGCAATCGAGAAAATGCCACATGTTGCCAATACCACAGCAGCAACCAATGCGCTCTGCCCGGTACGTTTAGCAAAATAGGCGATCAATAAGATAGTGAATACGCCCGCTAACCAATGAGGAGCACGAACTGCGAATTCACTCAAACCAAACAGCTCGATGCCGGCTGCACTCATCCAAGTAAACAGTGGCGGCTTACCCCAAAAAGGCACACCGTAGTCAAACTGAGGTGTGAGCCAGTTGCCGGTTTCAACCATCAGGCGAGCCATTTCGCCGTAACGTGCTTCAGTAGTATCCATCAACGGATACGTCGCCAGTGACAGCAACCTAAGAATTAGCGCGAAGGCTAATAAATACCACAGGTGCGTTCTGTTCAGGCTCATGCTGATTCCTCTAATTTATACGCTGTTTTTTTGAGTGCCGGTTTATCGACAACAGATTGAATGAGATATAAAGGGCGATTCTTGGTTTCGATGAAGATACGGCCAATGTATTCGCCCATAAGACCAATACTAAGAAGCTGGATACCACCAAGCGCCAACTGGACAACCATCATCGACGGATAACCCGTAATCGGCTCACCAAACATCAAGGTTTTAAAGATGATAAACATGCCGTAAACAAAGGCACTGAGAGCGACCATACTGCCAAGCGCGGTTGCGATACGCAGTGGTCGAATAGAGAAAGAGGTTATGCCATCCATCGCCAAGCCCAGCAGCTTGAGGTAGTTCCATTTGGTCTCACCACAAAAGCGTGCATCGCGTTTGAATTGCACTGTGGTTTGTTTAAAGCCAGGCCAAGAGAAGATGCCTTTCATGTAGCGGTTACGCTCTGGAAGCTGATTGATGTGATCGACAACTTCACGGCTTAGCAGACGAAAATCTCCAACGTTCTCAGGTACATCGATTTTTGCTGCGGCGTTCATTACGCGATAAAAGCTTGCTGCTGAGAACTTCTTAAACCAAGTCTCGCCATCACGCTGGCTACGCTGCATATTGACAACGTCATAACCTTCTCGCCATTTAGAAACCATATCTGGAATCAGTTCTGGCGGATCTTGTAAGTCCGCATCCAATAAGATCACCGCTTGACCACGGCAATGTTCTAAACCTGCGCTCATCGCAGACTCTTTACCAAAATTACGTGATAGACCAATGACTGAAATAGAGCTCGCAATTGACTTAAACGACTCCACCAAAGCCAAGCTATTGTCTTTGCTACCATCATCGACATAAACGATCTCACTCGAGATGGGCAATTCATCAAGTACCTTAGTTAAGCGTGAGTGGAACTCAGGCAGTACTTCCTCTTCATTAAAGAAAGGGACAATGATAGACAGCGAGATTGCCGGGCTAATTTGAGGTTCGCTTGAGCGGCGCGAATTGATGTGAAGTTCAGTCATAATACGGTCTTCTATTTTTTGATTCCGCAGGCAGACTAACTACCGCACCATGAAAGTTATGTTATTGACATATTTTTCACGTCAATTCAGGATGATCGTTATAACAAATAAGTCCTAATGGGTAATGAGATGAAACGAGTATTGCTAGTAGAAGATAACCGTGAAATTGCAGGTGTACTGTTCGACTACTTTGAGTGTATTGGCATGGAGCTCGATTATGCTGATAATGGCGAACTCGGCTTACAACTCGCTATGGATAACTCTTTCGATATCATTATCCTAGACCTGATGCTGCCTCGTATGGATGGACTCACTGTCTGCAACAAACTCCGTGAGAACGGCAACACCACCCCTATTCTGATGCTTACTGCACTAGATAGCCGAGACGACATGCTCGCTGGTTTTGAACATGGTGCCGATGATTATCTGACCAAGCCATTTGACCTCGATATCCTTGAAGCTCGAATGAAAGCGTTAGTTCGTCGATACCACGGCACTGTCGCATCGAGTAAGTTGGTATTTGGTGAAATCAGCATTGACCAAAAGACGCGTAAAGCCTATCGACAAGACAAGCTATTGGCTCTCAATCCAACCACTTATACCATCCTTGAGATGTTATGTAAGAGTGCACCGGATGTGGTTACCCGTGAGGATATCTCCTATAAGCTTTGGGAAGAAGATGAACCCAATAATGATGTCCTGCGCAGCCACATTTATCAGCTAAGAAACCAACTAGACAAACCTTTTGACCAGCAGATGTTGATTACCGTGCCCAAGGTCGGTTTTAGATTGGAGTCCAACTCGTGATATTAAGTGTACTGAGCAGCACCAAAAGCCTAACCGGCCGACTCGCCCTATTCTTTGGGTTGATGGCCGTTATCATCACCGCCTTTGTCTATGCGGTCTTTATCGCTGCTCTGTATCTATCGGAAGACCGAGTCGGTGAAAGGCGTATCCTTATCGACCGGAACTATGCCGTCACCCTCTTTGAAGCCGGCGCACAAGGTGAAGTCCGTATTGATGACCTCACCACCGCTTTCAATGACCCTGCTCTGGTGCCAGATCGCTATAAAAAATATATCGATAACAAAGAGAGTTTTATTGGCGAGGTCGGCGATGAGCCACATTCGCGCATGGTGTATGTCGGAGAGTACTCTCACGAAGGGGTAACCTATCCTCTTATCTTACTCTCTGAAATAGACCGAATAGAATTTGACGTCACAGAGCTTCTCTATGCGACCTCCTTTGTCCTTACATTGTTAGCGATTTTAATCTTCAGCTTTGGGGCGCTGCTGTACCGCCTCTCTCAACGATTAATCGAGCCATTTAATTCACTGGCAAAACAGCTAGAGAGCAATAAAAACAACCTCAATCAGGAGTTTTCCGTCCAAGATGGCGCAGCGATTGAGTTCCGACAGCTCACCAACCAGCTCAATGAATATCGTCGTGAAATCAATGCGCTAGTAAAACGTGAACAGGCTTTCGCTCGCTACTCTAGCCATGAACTGCGCACGCCTCTTACCATTGCGCGAGGTTCGAACAAACTGCTCCTGCGCAGCCAGATGACAGAATTCCAACATCGCCAAGTAAAACGGGTCGACGATGCAGTTTCTCAGATGTCCGAAATGGTAGACGCGCTATTAGGGCTAGTGCGTTATGAACGAAATCAAGACGACGCGCCAATTCGCCTGTTCAGCCAACAAGAGCTCGAACAGATCATTGCTAAGAACTCAGCACAAGCGAGCGAAAAGCAAGTTGATGTAACACTGGAAGTGGAAGGTGAGCCCAGCATTCGAGCCACCAGCGCGATACTTAATATGTTGATTGGCAACCTGTTGAGAAACGCCATTGCTGCCACCAACCGTGGCAAAGTGGAAATCACCCTGACCCAACATTTAATCAGCATCCAGGACCAAGGTGAAGGTTTGTCTGAACAGTACAACCCAAGTGGGCACGGCCTGGGCTTGTTAATCGTGGAAGATCTTTGTAACCGATACCATTGGGATTTTGAGCTCATTAACCATCAAGATGGTGGCTGTGTGGCACTGGTAGTGTTTGACCAACAACCACAATGATTTCAATCTCACACTAAACACACAAGACCCGATGTTTGGGTGAACTATCCACCCAAACATTGATTCAAACGGTTTACTTGAACTGCCAGTTACCTGATACTGCGCCTCCAACTGTTCAACACGTGCCTCGTGGCACCCATCCAACATGAAACTCAACAACAGCCCTATTACCCAACATCAGTTCAATGGCCGCACTTTCTTTTTAAAGCGTGATGATCAATTGCATACTCATTTTTGTGGCAACAAAGCGCGTAAGTTCATGCAGCTTCTTGAAGAGGAGCATCCAAACATCACGACATTGATCTGCTATGGTTCAGCCCAAGCAAACTCGTTGTTATCACTGGCTGCACTGGCAAAGATAAAGGGTTGGAATTTGGAGTTTTACGTTGACCACTTACCTCAATGGTTGATTGATGAGCCGATAGGAAACTACCGTGGTGCGCTGGACCTTGGCGCCAAGGTAATCAGCATGCAAGTGGTCGCTAGTGACTTGCACCCAAGAGATTATATCGAACAAGTCAGACAGCCGGGGCCTGAGTGTATCGTGCTACCAGAGGGTGGACGCAGCAAGATGTCTGAGTATGGCGTGAAACAGCTCGCAATGGAGATCCTAAGCTGGACACGTTTCGAACCTAAATATGACTTTGTCATCGCCCTACCAGCAGGCACAGGGAGCACCGCTCTTTATCTCCACAAACATCTTAAAGTGCACAACATTCCCGTCATTACCTGCGCTTGTGTTGGTGGTAGTGACTACCTGACGAAACAGTTTGAAGAGCTGGGTGAAAACGATCACCCACAAATTCTTCCTCTGGAGACCAAGCACCACTTCGGTAAACTCTATCAACGAGATTACCAAATGTGGCTCAACCTCCTAGAAGAAACCGATGTCGAGTTTGATCTACTTTACGACCCTTTGATGTGGCAATGTCTAGAGCAATGGCAACAAGATAACCCAGACAAAACACTGATCTACATTCATCAAGGCGGCTTGCTCGGCAACGAATCTATGCTGCCTCGCTATCAACGTAAATACCCAGAAATGACAGCCAGTCAGACACTGGATTGGTAGTCAGTTTAAGTATTGCCTTCGAAGTAATATCTCGTTTTTATGTTGTCAACCATGCAGCAGTAAAGTTCTTTTCTATACTTTCCATTGGGAAAATACCGACAGGAAGGACCTATGCAAATTCGAACGGCTCTATCTTTACTCAGTGCAGCACTCTGCGCGCCTGTTATCGCAGGCGAGAACATACCCTATACCGTCGATGGCCTTGAATACGAAGGTTATTGGAGCGAATCCAGTGACAACTCACCATTGGTGTTGCTTGTTCATGACTGGGATGGCTTGACTGACTACGAAAAAAAGCGAGCAGAGATGCTCAATGAACTGGGTTACAACGTATTTGCTGTCGACCTTTTTGGCAAAGGTATTCGCCCAACTGAGGTGAAAGACAAAAAACAACACACGGGTGAGCTCTACAAAGACCGTGAAAAGATGCGTTCACTGCTCGTTGGTGCTGCCGCTCAAGCGGAGAAGCTGGGTGGAAACCTCGATAACAACGTCATGATGGGATACTGTTTTGGTGGCGCTGCCGTCTTAGAAGCGGCTCGGGCTGCGATTCCATCTAAAGCTTATGTCTCTTTCCATGGCGGTCTATCAACACCTGACGGGCAAGACTACTCCCAAACACCGTCCCAAGTCGTCATTTTCCACGGTACTGCAGATGCCATGATCTCTATGGCGGATTTTGGCAGCCTGGCTGAACAACTGGAATCAGCAAACGTTGAACATGAGATGCTGACGTATAGCGGCGCTCCTCATGCATTCACAGTATTTGGCTCTATGAACTATCAACTCGAAGCCGACCAAAAGTCTTGGGCTCGCTTTACCGAAGTGCTTGAGTCCGCGACACAATAACTCCAGATCCGACATCCCATATACAAAAAGCGCCTCCAAATTATTTGGAGGCGCTATCTGATATCTTATTGTTCCACAGAGCTTTTCGTATCTCGTATCTCGTATCTCGTATCTTCAAGATTCTACTGATATCGAGAAACGCTCAGATCATCACTTTCGACTTCTGGTACTTTTCCACTCACTACACTCGCAAGAATTTTTCCTGAACCACATGCCATCGTCCAACCTAACGTTCCGTGACCAGTATTCGTATAGAGGTTACTCACAGGCGTCTTACCTATGATTGGCGTACCGTCCGGGGTCATCGGCCGTAACCCTGTCCAGTATTCCGCTTTCGCGTGATCACCCGCCTCTGGGAATAAGTCTTTGATCACCATATCGATGGTCGCTTTACGCTTCTCTGGAATGTCAAAGTTAAAACCTGCCAGCTCTGCAGTACCCGCAATACGGATGCGATCGTCAAAGCGTGTCATTGCTACTTTGTATGTCTCATCCATCACCGTAGACGTCGGAGCCTTATCTGCATTAACAATCGGTAGCGTTAACGAGTAGCCCTTTACTGGATAAACCGGGACATCAATATCAATCTGCTTCAAAAGCTCTGTCGAGTAGCTTCCCGTTGCCAGAACAAAAGCGTCTGCTTTCAATTCACCAGCGCTGGTGTTGATGCTCCTTAGTGATGAACCCTCTCGATTCAATGCGTGCACTTCAGTATCAAACATAAATTCAACACCTAAGGCTTTGGCTTTCTCAGTCAGTTCAATACAGAACTTATGGCAATCACCCGTTTCGTCTCCTGGTAAATACAAGCCGCCAACAAGCTTGTCTTGAACGGATTTAAGCCCTGGTTCAACTTTTATACACTCTTCTACATTCAACAAAGAGTGCTCAATACCGCTCTCTTTAAGCAATTTCATATCTTGTTGAATCGCTTCCAGTTGCTTAGCATCACGGAACACTTGAAGCGTTCCTTGCTGGCGGCCTTCATAATCAAGGTGCTCGGTTTCACGGAGCTCTGTTAAACAATCTCGGCTGTAATTCGCAATGCGTAACATGCGAGATTTATTGATAGCGTATTTTGCAGGGCTGCAGTTCGACAACATCTGAGTTGCCCATTGAATCAAAGCAGGCGATAGAGAAGGTTTCACTTTCAGCGGTGCGTGCTCTTGCGTCAGCCATTTAAGAGCCTTGACAGGGATACCGGGCGCAGCCCAAGGTGATGAATAGCCATAAGAGATTTGACCTGCATTAGCAAAGCTGGTCTCTTTACCACTACTATCTTGACGATCGATGACCGTTACCTTGTGCCCTTCTTTTGCCAAGTACCAAGCACTGGTCAATCCAATCACACCACTACCAATCACAATCACTTCCATTGCTCTGCCCCTGTATTTAGCAACATTTTCGTAACTTAGGGACACTTTATGAAGCGAGCGTTGACTTAACAATATTGATAGCGTTGACTAAAAGTCATTTATGTAGAATAAACACCTAATTCACTGATTATGTGTATTTTTTCCACGAAAAATTGCGGTTGCAGATTACAAAAACACCGCTGAAACTTAGGTTACCAGCGGTATCAGCAAACTTAGCAAGGCAATAATAAAGGCCGCAAAATACGTAAATTATGATGCTTTTGCGGCATCCAGAACAAGACTCGGACGAATCAGCTCATAAAGACAATCGAGCTCCTCACCTGAGCGAAACTTTCGTGGGATCATGCCTGCTGCCATATGCGGGTGCCCTCCCCCAAAACCAATGCCTTTTTCATTCAACGCTTTCTGAATTATTTGAGCGACATTGTTTTCTGAGCACTCTGAGCGCAGTGAGATAAATGTCTTTTCACTGGTTCTTGCGGTAAGCACTATGATATCGAGTTCATCGACACTAAGAAGAAAATCTCCCAAAACCCCCAACATGTTTTTTGGACAACCTTCAGGCAGAACCGCAAACGCGGCGTTTTTCTCGCGACGCATGCTGGCAAGCATAGAATTAAACAACTGTAGCTCTTCAAACTGAACTTGGTTTCTACAAATCTTATTAACGATCGCGTTATCCGCTTTGGCTTGCAAATACGCAAGCGCCTTAAGATCGGCAGCACCGACACTTCGAGTAAAGTTGGCAGTATCAAAACTTAAACCTACCAATAATGCAGTAGCGACTCGTTTAGGCATATTTATAGAGAAATACTGGTAATACTCGACCATCATAGTGGCGGTCGCACCATAGTTTGAGCGAATATCGCTATACCAGACCGACTCTGGCGCTTCCACCTGATGATGATCGATAACGCCGACCTCTTCACCGGTGAAATCAGTGATGTTTTTCTCACCAATACAGCCATCAACAACGATAATCTTGTCATCTGGCTCTAGGTGTAGATCTTCTGGCTTATGCACAGGAATCTCTAACCAATCAATGAGATTTCGCAGTGATACTCGATCAATGTGCCCTTTGAAGGTAATGAATGGGTTCAAACCTTCTGTTTTTAGCAGATATGCCAAGGCATAAGCCGAAGAGATCGCATCATGGTCTGGGAAATCATGAGCCTGAACAATTACTCTTTTGTTCGCTTTAAGCTTGTCTAGGAAAGCTTCAAATTCAATATTTGCCATTATTAAACTGCTCATAAAAAACTAGCCCCCGAAGAGGCTAGTGAAAAGGTAAGGTGTTTTAAATCTTATGAATTAATCTGTATTCGGTATTAGACAGAATCGCTTCTTCTAGTGCACCGACACCTAACGTGCTGTATCCATAAAAATTCGGTTTCGCGTTGCTACGCAAAGATTGAACGCTTTCCACAACGTTCTCATCCATTGTTAAGGCGTCTACCACTTCCGAAAGCAGCTTCCTGTTCTCTTGTGACATCGGCGAAATAAACTCACTAGCCCCACTGATTGATGAGTACAAGTAGCCAAATTCGCCACCATTATTCTCTTCAATGTAGTAGTTACCTGTTCTTGCAAACGATGCACGGATCTCATTGACACTTTCAATAGAACTAAACGTCTGGGCAAAAAACTCAGAACCACCTGCATGCTCTAACGTTTCTGGAGCAAAGCCTTCATTTGGGAAGACCAGATAAGCGACGATCGCATTATCTCGAGTAATCGCAGAAAGGATGAAGTTATCGTCCTGGTAGTACTTAATCACATCATCCGTTGTCGCGCGCTTAATATAAACAGGCGCACCAAATGTCTGGTCTAAGATTTCGGCAGATGAGCGAATATAGATTTTGTCCAACTTTCTATGCGATGGGATGTCTGTCATTTGAGAAAGACCAAAATCGAACATCTTTTCTAGCGCATCAAAGCTGTCATTAAAGCCGCCCAAAGCAATGGAAATAACCGACACCAAACCGATAGTTCGTGCTATACCGCCCTTTTTCTGCTCTTCCAACAGAGACTCTTGAGTGTCTTGAAGTTCTTGTAACTCTTCCTGTATATCTTTTTGAATATCCTTGTTTTGCTCTTCAGACATTTTTAACCTTTGATCTCGTCGATTTTATCCATTAGCGCATCTGTACCGTCTTCAGCTTTCTCTTGAACTCGCTCAAACGCATCCGTGTCCATGATGCTTTCAATTTCATCGCTGTAATTAAGACCAAGATAGATGCCGACACCGATAAATACTAAAGCGAAAATTTTAAACATTGCTACTCTCAATTCATTAACTGGTAAACCAAGTACATGCTAATGACATGTGCTTGGTTGTTTTGCTTACCTGATTTATTACTTATACAAAGCGATACGACTGTTTACTTTCTTCAAGTAATTTTTGGTTTCGTCATACGGCAGATTAACCACTAGCTGGTCATAGACTTGTTGAGGCGTCAGCTGATTGATAATCTTCGACGCTTTGCCAATACTGGTGGAACGATCTTTATTGAACGCTCTAGCCACATTACCCGCACCAGTGTTATATGCGGCAATGACACAGTACAAACGACTTTCGTCATTCTTTATCTTACGAAGATACTTACTGTTTAGGATGTCTAAATAAGCCGTACCTGTTTCTACGTTGATAACTGGTTGATACAGATCCGCCACTTTCATTGGCGCATCGATATTACGGACTTGCTTATTAACATCATGACCTGCACTGGTCGGTACCACTTGCATCAAACCAAACGCAGGCACGTGTGATTTAGCATCTGGACGGAACGCCGACTCCGAGTGCATGATTGCCATAATCAGTGCAGCATCAACTTCCCAGTTTTTACTCTCTTTCTCAGCCAGCGCACTGTACTTGCTAGCACGTGCTTTTAAGCTGTTCTCAGGGAGCTTAACTTTATAACTGATCACCTTTTTCGGCTTAACCGGTGCCGCCACAACATCAACGACTGGCTTAGGCTTTACCACTACTGGCGCTGGCACTTTTTCGACGACCTTTTCCACAACTTTTGGCGGCTGCTTTTCTGTTGGTGTCGGCTCTAGCTTGGCAACCTCTTTTGGTAGTTCAACTTTTTCTGCTGGCTTTACGACCTCAACTTCTGGTTCTGGTCGTTTAACCTCAATACCGTGTTTGGCACGCATTTCGTCATACAGTTTGGTTTGCGCCGCAATCCGCTCCTGAGCCTTTGCCAGTAGCGCCATTTTCTTATTATGAGCACGCTGGTAAATGAAAGAATCTGGAATACCAGTATCAGATAAAATCAGTCTCTCGGCTTGCACATCCAACTCATTCATCTGGCTTTGCGTCTGTTGGATAACGAAGTTTTTCTCTTCTTGCTCTTTCTCCAAAGAGTAAAGCACCGCGTGATCTTCTGCTTTGAGCTCCGCTAGCTCAACGTTTTGACCAGCAACCTCAACCGGAATGTTTTTAACAAGTGCTTTGATCTCTTCAGGACTACTATCTTCATCCACCAATACAGATACGGTTGCAGTGTTGGTTTCGTAATCGACGGAAGTTTTCACTTGATCGTCTTGAGAGTAATCCACCTGTTTGGTTTGAGATGAAACCTCACCCTCACCCCAAGTCTTGATTAGATCGGTTCTGCGCTCATCGAGGTTATTGGTGTATTCATCACGCCAAGCTTCGTACTCATCCAAATAAGCATTAACGTAAGCATGAAACTCTTTGATCTTGTCTTCTTGAGACTGGCTTGCTTTGGCAACAGCATTGTTTAGCTGCTGCTTTTGATCTTCTGACACAGCAAATGCCTGAGAACTGATAGCTGTCGAAATAACGACAGCTAACACAGTCTTATTGATCATTTTGTACATAGTTCACTCCCAGAGTGTATAGAGACAAAAGGCCACTCAAATGGCGGCCTTTTTCACTAATACTAATCGCGGTTCCGTTCGCGGTTATTTTTTCAATGCATCGAACGCTGCAGCAAGGTCCGCTGCCGCTTTCTCATTGTTGAATTGATCCCATAAAGCAGAATCTTCACCACCAACTTCATCGATTACTTTGTTCATATTCGCATCGTATGCAGCTTGGTCCATACCGACTAAGACGTACAGACCACCCGTTGGGCTAGCTTGGCTCACGATAACGCGGCTGTTAGTTAGCGTTTTATTCACGACTGTCTTAGTTATGTTCTCGAATGTCTCTTGAACATCTTCAGTCACTAGCGTTACACCTTCTGCTGCTGATGTAGAAGTCACACCTTCAGTAGCCGCTTGGAATAGGTTGCTCACGTCAGTTTCAAACTCAGCAGCAAGGTTTACACGAGCATCATTAACCGCGATTTTGCGCATAACGCTCATACCAGCTGCACTCTTCTTAGAGTAGCCTTTTGCCGCTGCAGCGATATCGCTTGGAATCACGTCACAAATCCAACCCGGTGCAGATACAGTAGGTGCATCTGGGAAAGTACATGGAGCGAAGTTTTGCGCTTCCTTAACCGTCGCGTTGTTGCTCTGACAGCCAGCTAGAGCTGCTACTAGTGAAGTTGCAATAAGTAGTTTTTTCATAGATTAAAAAGTTTCCGTAACTGCTTTTTCAGCATTTTTTGCATGACATTCAAGATCTGTTAGATCACATTGAATACTAGACGCATCCACCTTGCTCATCGTGCCTTTCTTAATTTTAAGTGACAGTTCTTCGTCAATCACAACCCAAGAATACTTCTCGGTCACCGCATTGACTTCATTGTTAACAACGTAGCCTTCACCAATTGGGAACACTTCTGTTTCACCCTCTAGATTTTTCATAGCGTTCGAAAATAGGATGTCGGCTTTAGGCTTGATTTTCTGTTTTTTACCCATAGCAATACGTACTTGCGTGCCCGCTTCACACTGACGCATTTCAAGAACTGGAGCTCTTGCCGCTAACATTTTGTTGAGTTCGGTAGAGTGATTGACAGCCTCAGCAGCAGCTTTAGCAGCCATTGAGCCGTACCCTGAATCACTTATTGGGCATCGTGAGTTACTTGTTTCTGTAGACGCATAATGATCGCCCTTTAGGTTAATACGTTTCATCACATCCATGCTTGGTAGTGCGACGACTTTTGCAACTGCCTCCACGTCGAAGTCATAGCTACATGACGGTGGCACAACAATCGTTTCACCATCATCATTTACGTATGTACGACGTTCACTAAATGACGTACCTAAATCAGCATGAGTAATTTCCGTGATAATCGCGTAATCAGCAATTGGCACACCTTTCGTGTTTAAGCGACCACTCTGTTCAGCAAGCTTAATTTCACCTTTTACTTTGTTCGCTATTTTACGATCAACGAGGTTTGTACCTGTCTCGTCAATCTGTGTCTCTAACGCATTACGCATCGCAGACTGCATCTTTTTAGATGCTGAGTTTTTAAAATCAAGTTCAACAGGAAGAACAACTACCTTGCTATTTTCTGAAGAAGGCATTTGCACTTCTGCCGTTTCAATATCTACACGAGTATCGGGAGTGCACACCGTATCAATAGACGCACACCCAGACAAAGTTGCAAGTACAGCACTAGCCATTAACGTTTTCTTTAACATATTTTCTCTCCCGAATATGTTTATTTTATTTTTATAGGACTAGAGATTCGCTATTTAATTAAGCCCAGCGCAGTCCAAATCCCTTTCTCTTTTATTTGCTCATCAAAGTGGCGAGCAGCCCCTTCGTCGGCATATTTGTAACTGGTTACAGAGTTTCCTGTAGAGACAATTTCACTACGAGACACTGTTTTAGATTTTTTATTTACAATTTTGATATTAGAGACCAAGGTTGAAATATACGCATCTCCAACTTTGTTTCTTCGACGCTCAGAATCTACTTTCAACACATGGGTTTGGTTTTTGTTCTTTGAAGTTGAGGTCGCAATATTGAACTCAGATAACTGGTTCCCCAGCAGTTCAATTGCTTTTCTCGACTCTCTATCTGAAGAGAGACGGATATTAATTTGGCTGCTTAGTTTTTGGTGCGCAATAGTCAGCTGTTCAATTGCGCTGATGTCAGATTTATAACTAGGCTTCAGAGATGAAAGCATTGCGATACGTACAGAAGCATCGTGTTCAGTTTGATAAACACTACGATTATCTAACCACCAAAGTAATTTGTCTTCGTGAGAAAGCGCATCAAGCTCGATTTGAGATTTACGGTTTAGATCTTTTATTTCGCGAATCAGCTGTTGAGTCACGAGTGATTTTTTCACTCTTACTTCGACAAATGCACCAAGATCATTCTCTTCCATTTGTACATATTCGATACCATTCAAAGTCAAGGATTCAGTCTTAGTATTAACTTTGTTGTCAACTAAACTATTTGAAAAGCCCTTACCATTAGTTTCTCGAACTGTGTCTCTCATGTAGAAAGACGACTCGACTTGAGTCCATAACTTTTCGTTGATGTTGTTTACAGCGATTTTTTTAGCATGAGATAGAGTTCGCGCTTGAGAAACTGCATAAATGTACTCATCACTGTCTGCTTGGGGCTTCAGATACCATTCAGGTTTTGTAGATTGACAGCCAGAAAGAACAAGCAACGCGAATAGCGCTATGAAAAAGCGAACTATTTTTTTATTTGAAGACATTTGGAACCAATATCGAAAAAGTTTGTCGCAATCTTATATCCTCAAAATTAAACATTCAAACGACCAAATTTATAGTTCGATTCATTTTCGAGCTAAATATGTTTATTTTCTATTGGTTTGACGCATCAAATTTATACAAAACCTCCGCTAATTAACAAAAAAAACAATACAAAGTCTTGATTTTGAGACAGTTGATGTAAATTATAAATTACACAATAACCCTTAAATTTTCATTGATAAAAACGTGAACAAAGTCTTAAAAAAACTGAATTTCAGTTCAAAAAAAACACATAATTTAGACTAAAAAAGTGATATTTATTCAATAAAAGTGAGACGCTGGTCTCAGTGATAAATTTGATATTAACAGCAGATTCTTATCTCTATCCTAAATAAAGAGACCAGACAGATACTCGAAAAAATGAAATTCCGTTAATCACAACAATGTTAATAGAACACTATCACAGGATTTACAGGAATGAGATGGATACTTTTCATACCAATATTGATAAAAATGAAAATAGTCTAATTAATTGGATGCAAGAAATATAGGATAGTAGTGGATGAATAATGAGATGGTGTAGATCTTGTAGGAAAATGAATTATTGTTAGTTTCTATTTAAATCGAACCAAGAAGCCAAATAAAACACCAATAGAAAATAAATCCTTATTAAAAACCACCTTCATAGACAGAAAGTATAGATAGCACCTTAAGGGTAGTTTCACTTTTGTCTATGAAGGGTTTGAGCATGCCTGTCTGACTATTTTAGCGCGAGTAACTTGTCCGTAAACTCGGCAAAACCATATCCACCCGGTTGAGTCATCACAACGATTGGGTGGTGTTCAAGGCGTTGCCAATAGTGCTGAATGTTCGCTACCCCAACGCTATTTGGTAAGGCTTCAAACATGTATTGATCGTTCATAGAGTCACCAACATAACAACTATGTTTGAGTATCTCTTCAGATGATAAGCCCTTTTCCTCGAGAAAAGTCGTCGCGGTGGCTTTTTTGGAGTGTTCGCCATACCAAGCATTGATATGTATCGAACTGGCTGTGGCATGAGCGCCCAATGCACGTATCTTTGCAACAACCTCTTCAATAATGTTCTCATCGACACGTGGACGATTCTGACCGATATCAATAGCAACTTCACACAGTCTGTACGATTGGTCCAACGTCAACTCAAGATCTGGGTATTCGTTTAAGATTGTTAGCACTTGCTGTTTGAGCTGTTGTTGTTTCTCGCTGATTACGCTTAACGGCACACTCGAGCGAAGGGTAAGGAAACCATTTTTCTTTTCCATAATAAAAGCGCCATTCTCACCAAGCACCGCATCAACAGGCCAAAGTTGAGCAATATGATCGCACCACCCTGCGCAGGCACCCGTTACCGCAACCACTTTTTTGCCCGCTTCTCGAAGCTTTTTCAATGCGATCAGTGTTTCAGGTGGCAGTTCACCTTTCCAAGTCAGAGTGTCATCGACATCTGTTAAAACCCAATCTACGTTTTTCCAATTCTGATTTAATTCATTCGATACCGAATTCATTTTTACACCTCTAAATAATGATTAACGACACAGTGTTAAAGCAAATTCGGCAAGAACATCACCACGCTCTCTGAGAACGTCAGCAACATTAATACCGCTAACAGTGCTAGCAACAGGGGAGCCACTTCTTTAACGAAGTCGACCATACGAACTTTCAATATTGAGCAGACCGTAAACATCATGGAGCCGAATGGCGGAGTGACACCACCAATCATAATGTTCACAATCACGATAATGCCAAAGTGAACCGGATTAACTCCCAAGTTCAATACCGCCGGAAGCAGCAGCGGCGTCAGAATGATCATCGCTGCACCGCCCTCAATGAACATGCCAACCACCAGCAACAAAACGTTGATCAGTAGCAGCAAAACCAACTTGTTGTCTGTTAGCTCAATCAAAGCCGATGCAACATTGTGGGGGATCTGCTCAAGTGTCATGTAATAACCAAAGACCATCGCGCCGATGATAATGAACATCACACTACTGGTACCCTGCACCGTCTCTCGCATAATTTGAGGAATGTGTTTGAAACTCAACTCTCGGTAGATAAACGCACCAATAATGACACAAAGTAGAACTGCAATAGCGCCGGCTTCCGTTGGGGTAAAGAGCCCAAAGCGCATTCCCAAAATAATGCCGAACGGGATCAAAAGAGCGGGTACCGCCTTAAAGAAGTAATGAAGACGCTCTTTGGCTGTCGCCGGCTTCGATCGTGAAGGTTTATAGTTTCGCTTACGAGAGATAAACCAAATGGTGACCATTAAGGACAGAGCCATCAAAAACGCTGGTACATAACCTGCGATGAACATTTGGTGCACAGATACGTTCGCCAATAAAGCGAAAATAATCAAGTTAATACCAGGTGGAATCACTGGACTAATACTTGAAGATGCTGCAGTCACGGCCGCAGTAAACGGTAAGTCGTAGCCGCGTTTGGTCATCTCTGGCGCTAAGATTTTTGACTGCATTGCGGCATCGGCATTGGCTGAACCTGAGATGCCACCCATCAAGGTACTCAGGGCCACGTTAACCTGAGCTAATCCGCCCGTCTTATGACCAATCATTGAATCTGCAAACGCGAGTAAGCTTTTACTGATCCCCGCATAATTCATCACCGATCCCACCATAATGAAAAACGGGATTGCCAGTAACGGAAACGACTCTGCCGAACTGATGAACCTCTGCATAACCAAGGTCACGGGAATCGAATTATTGATAAACAGGAAATAGACCATTGCGGACGATATCAGAGAGAACGCAATCGGAATGTTCAGTAGGAAAAGAGCAAAAAGAATGAAAATTGGAAGATAGCTTTCCATTGAGAGTACCTACTGCTTAGAACGTTTTAAAGAAGCCACATCGTCCACGATAAATTTAACAGTGTGGATAGCCATCAAAGAAAAACTGAGTAACAGCACGCCATTTATAGCAAAGTAAGACATTCCCATTACTGGCGTGACTTTGCTAGAGAGCATCAAATACTGATAACTAAGAACTGACATCAAAATGTTGATGCCCAATAGGAATACCGAGACCCCTAGTTTAAAAATGCGTTTGGGACGCGTTGGTAACATGGCCACAATCACATCCACTCCCATATGAAGTTTGTGCTTGTAACATGAGCTGATGCCCAGATAGACAGCCCAAATAAAACAGATCACTGAGAGCTCTTCGCTCCAAGGGACAACAAAGCCAAATCCATAGCGTAAAACCACATTAACGATCACAACGAGCACTGTGATTGAAATAGCAATCGACGCTAAAATTTCTTCAAGGTTTCTTAATAAAAACAAGAGTTCCTCCTAGATTTACTCGCTATGAATGCTGCGAGTAAATAGGAATCAAGCGACCCAAAACTATTGGGTCGCTAGTGTTAACAAATGGGATTCTACTCGTTATTGAGCCGCACGAATCGTCTCAAGCTCTTTCATGATGGTCGCGTGAACACCTTCGCTCCAAGTAGGGAACTGGTTGTAAACGTCTGCCGTCAGCTGGTTAAACTCTTCAGAGTTCACTTCATTGAAGGTCACACCCAGTTCTTCTAGCTTCTGCTTGTATTCTTCATCAAGCTTAACCAGTTCTTGAGTATTAGATTCAACACCCGCTTCTAGCTCTTCGTTGATAATTGCTTGCTGTTCTGGCGTGAACTTATCCCACAACGTTGGAGAAATGTAGATGCCAACAGAGCCAAGGAAGTGCTTAGTTAGCGACATGTTCTTAGCAACTTCGTAGATCTTCGTTGAGTACATAGTCAAGATAGAGCCTTCTAGACCATCAACAACACCTTGCTGAACACCAGCGTATGTTTCTGGGAAAGGAAGAGAAGCTGGCGCTGCGCCCATAGCAGAGAGTGTACTAATAAACAGTTGGCTTTGTGGTACACGAATACGCATCCCCGCCATGTCTGAAGAGTTAACAATCTCTTTATTGGTGATCATATGACGGAAACCAAACATATAGTCCGCGTTTAA
Source organism: Vibrio sp. R11-SG3-ISO9 (assembly GCF_059834255.1). NCBI lineage: Bacteria > Pseudomonadati > Pseudomonadota > Gammaproteobacteria > Vibrionales > Vibrionaceae > Vibrio > Vibrio sp. R11-SG3-ISO9. The sequence goes on along the minus strand of NZ_JCBDGU010000038.1, from coordinate 100,982 downwards.
TACCTTGATGCCCTTCTCTTCAGCTTGCTGTTTAAGACCTGCAACATAGTCTGTGTCCATCATTGCCAAGTATTCATCGTAAGAGTTGTACAACATAGGACCGGCAAGTGCTGCAAAATCAGGAACATAATCACCAAGGTAAGTCAGATCTTCTACAGCAATCCAGTTAGCACCGTTTACTACTTGCTCTAAGTTGTCTTTATAAACAGGCAGTTGACCACCAGGGAAGACTTTGATGTTAACCGATCCATCAGTGCGTTCACGAATCTTGTCCGTGACTTTGACTAGTTCTTGCGTTAGAAGCTCATTCTGAGTGAACACCAAGCTCATATTGATATCAATCGGCTCAATCTTTGCTTCTGTTGCTGCTTCATCTGCCTGACCACAACCGACAAGAAGCGCCGCGGCTGTCATTACTGTTCCTATTAGCTTTTTCATTTTGAATCCTTTGTTTTGGATGTGTTACTTCAATTGAGTATAGAAGGCTAAATTTTGGTTGAGTATGCGATTCAATTATTACATTCATATGAACATAAAAATGTTTATTTGAACATTGCGTAAAACATGACATTGTCCATAAAACGTAAATTTTGTCGCTCACTTTTCATATAGGTAGTAATAAATCTGTAATGATAGAGAGATAATGTTCACTCAACTTTCAAATGAACCATTAGATATTGATATGATCACAGGCCATCGCGGTGCAGCACTTTTGGCACCAGAAAATACATTGTTAAGTATTGAACGAGCAGCTCAAGCGGGCGCCAAGTGGGTAGAGATTGATACTCAGCTAACTGCGGATAAAATCCCAGTCGTTATTCATGATGAAACCGTTGATCGTTGTACTAACGGCACTGGTAAATTATCCGAACTGACACTCGCAGATATTCAAGCCTTAGATGCTGGCAGCTGGTTTGGTAAAGAATTCGAGGGAATTACGATTCCCACCTTGGAAGAGGCGATGCTCAAGTGTATGGAGCTTGGGGTAACTCTAAACCTCGAATTAAAGGTCTATAACCAACACACAACTCAATCACTGACCGATGAAGTGCTTGCGACTGTTGAACGTATTAATTACCCGCTAGATAAGTTGTTGTTTTCAAGCTTCAACCAAGATGTGTTGGCTCAATGCAAAACACACTACCCTCAAGTAAGACGCGGTTTTATCTGCGATAAGTGGTCTCAGAACAGCTTAAACGCACTTCTATGCTTAGACCTTTATAGTATTCATATCGACCACCAGCTACTCGATATTTCTATCGCCAATGAGATAAAAGAATCGGGTATAATCCTCAAGATATGGACACTCAATGAGCCATCGAAAGCGAAAGGATTCTATGAGATGGGTGTCGACAACATCATTACCGACATGCCGAACCAATTTTAGTGAAACACTATGGAATTAAACCAGCGCCAAAAGCAGATACTCGCCACTCTTAAATCCAATCAAGATGTTCAGATCGACCATCTCGCTGAACAGTTTGCTGTTACTACGCAAACTATTCGACGTGATGTCAACCAACTGTGCGAACAAGGATTAGCAAGACGTGTACATGGTGGCGTGAGCCTGCCGACCGCACTAACCAACACCAGTTATCGCTTTCGCACTGGCGTTGAGTCCGAAGTCAAAGACGGCATCGCAATGGCGGTCGCTAATGCGATACCGGAAGGGTCGACTGTAATGATGGGAATTGGCACGACCGTGACTCGAATCGCTCAATATCTGCTTGCAAAACCCGCTCTACGCGTTATCACTAATAACCTGCAAGTTGCGCGAATTTTAGAAGCTAACGAGCAAATCGAGGTCTATTTAGCAGGCGGTTTACTGCGCCGTGAACACCAAGACATGGTAGGCAGCAGCGTGGTTAGCTTCTTCTCTGATTTTGAAGCAGACATTGGTATTTGCGGTTGCGGCTCTATCACAACGAGCCACTATGCGATGGAGCATGAACAAGTTGAGGCCGATCTTTCCAAAGCCATTCTCAACAACAGCCGTGAATGCTGGCTAGTCGCAGACGCGAGTAAATGGGGGCGTTTTGCAGCCTTAAAAGTCGCTCCCCTAGATAGATTTGATCGTATCTATACCAATAATCGCCAACTCCCAGAAGAGCTAAACGTTCAGCTCATCGACGATACTGTATCTGCTTAATTTCCGCCGATTATCGAGCCAGCCCACTTGCATCGCTACGAAGGAAGTGGGTGTTTTCAACTAAGAAATCAAGCAATGTACTCGCTTGAGGGCTCAATGCCCGACCTTTTAGTGACTGCACTTTCACTCGAGCTTTAGACAAGATCTCAAGATCAGTCGGCACTATCTCAATCTCTCCCGATTCCACCTCTTCCAAGACCGTTAGCTTCGGCATAAAAGTAACGCCCAGCCCAGCTGATACAAAGTTTTTCAAGGCGCTCACAGAGTTGGTCTGCAACTTTGGAGAAAGACTCACATGTGAAACCTGCTCTGCATGATGAACAAGCCTACCCATACCAGTTGAATTATCGATCAGCGCGAGAGGTAAAGCCTGCAGATCTTGCAATGTTGTCGGTTCATCTTTCAACGTTAGAAGATGCCCTTTAGGGACGATGAGCTCTAGCGGATGACTGCGCTCTACATGAGTATGAAGCTTAGGATGGGGCGCGGCTGCATAGGTAATCGCGAAATCGATCTGCTGATCTTCAAGTAACTTAACGGCATCCAGTGCCCCAGCGATTTCGATCGACAGATTGATATCAGGATAACGCGTCATGAAAGTTTCCATCGGCTTCGATACCAAGTTGGTAATGAACCCCTCTCCGATTGCGATACTGACACTACCACCCGTTAAGTTTTTCAACTTCGTTAGCTGAGAAAGCACCGCCGCTTCACTGCGTATAATGTTGCGATAGTGATTAAGCAACTCATTACCAGCCTCGGTCAAATACGATTGGCGGTTATTGCGCTCCCATACTTTCATTTCAACCTGAGCTTCAAGTTGCCCTAGCATGCGACTCATGGCTGCCGGGTCTACGTTGAGCATTTTCGCCGCCTTGCGCAGTGAGCCGTACTTAGACAACCCATTTAGATACTCCAAAGCGCGTATATTGAAATGATGCATAATAAATCCTTGTACTACAGCAATTTGCTAAGGTTCTCATATTTGTTGCTATCTGATCTCGATAAATTTTCTTCATATCGTTGTTAGGGGAAAATCTGTGCTTGAGGTCACCTATCTACTGTCAAACTGAAAAAGTTATCCCAGCGTTGTTTAGTCGCTGCATTTTGATTGCCGCAATTGTTATGATATAACATTTCAAACATCAACTATTATTGATGCTGCGAAATGTCATATAGCGTTAACCAATTTAGACACTGGGGATAACACCATGAACACTGAAACTACTGAACTATTTGCTACTGATACCGAAACGAGCAATACACCTTCGTTCAGCAAAGGAAAATTACCAACAGTGCTTACAGATATCTATCAAGACAATCTGAATATGGTGGTTTGGGAGCGTGCTTTCAGTGAGGAACTGACACAAGCCATTGAAGAGTTTGTTGCTAATAACCCAGATTTCAGTAAGTCCGTGAACGTCTCTTCTGAAAGCGCTTATCAAGAATTACAAAAATCACTCGACGACTTGCCTCCAGCTTTAGTTCAGAACATTGCTGAGCTAGTCGATATGTTCTGTTGCTTATTCGATCTTAAAGATGCTGGTGTACGCCTAGCAACATTAAACAGTGCTATGTGCCCACGCTTTCATGTCGATCGTGTCCCTTGCCGATTAGTCACTACTTTCCATGGCACAGCCACACAATGGCTACCTAACCATGTACTTGATCGCTCTAAGCTTGGACATGGAAGCAAAGGACAACCTGACCACCTATCCGGCTTATACCAAGATGAAAGTAACGTTCAACAGTTGTCGTGTGGTGACGTCGCGCTATTAAAAGGCGGAGCGTGGATTGGTAATGAAGAAACGGCATTAGTGCACCGCTCACCAATGGTTTCTGCACAAGAGAATAGACTGCTGTTGACCGTAGACTTTGGTTAATGGTTGAACGCTGAAGTCCAGTCGCTTTTGGGCTTAACGTGAGTCGAATATTTTGAACAGCGAGGAAGTATAACCAACATAAAATTGGCGACTTCCTCTAAGTAGATTTAATGAGATGTTCGAGATGAAGAACGCTGCACGTGATACAAAGCGCCCCCTTTTGAAAAACATTGTGCCGGAGTCATATTGCCGATCAAGTTTCCATTGAAATAACACGCCATGACTGGTTCGGTGTTTTTAGGCATCTCAGCAACAGAAGACAAAGAAGTCAGCGCAACAGCGAGTGCGATTAGATATTTCATTTGGCTCTCCTAAGTTATCAGATTCAAAGCAACCTTTGGCAAGGTGACATTTAGATCTTAGTGCATGGAACCGTGGAGGACAAAGAAAATATCATTATTTTACAATGATTTATATTTACGCGACGTAAGTTTTTATTAGATAATTTTACGCACTGATAACAAATTAACGTAAAAAGCCTCACTACGTTGTGAGGCTTTTTATACTCTGTTTTCGTGAAGCCATTACGTAAACTGGCTATCTGTTTGATTGCTAAGCAAAGCTCAAAATACGCAGTTACGTAATGAGCGACATAAATGGAGCTCCTCTTATCCAGAGCCTTTCATCAAAATGTAATTCAGACTGATGATCTCCCCCCTCAATTACATTCCATTTTACCTAACTCGACTTAGCACTTTTAACCAACCACATCACCTCATAGGCCGGTACTACAATTGTCGGTTCAGAAATGCGTTGCCCAGATAGGATATCAATACAATCTCGACTGCCTAACACATCACAAATTGATGCCGGAATATGTTGAACCGTTTCACTAAAGCTGCATATCGCCAACAGGCTTTCACCATTTTCATGACTGCGGCAGTACGCAAACAAGTGTGGACGATAGGTCTCAAGGATTTCTGTTTTCGCCTCTCCAAACACTGGGTTTTGCTTACGCAGCGCTACCATCTGTTTCAGATCTTGGCTGATTCGGTTTTGGTAACTGCCAGATTGTTCAGCAAGTTTAATCGCATCAGCAGTGATAACGGGACGGTTTACCCAACGAGTATCATCACGTTTAAACTCATCCTCTAGATAAGCGTGGTCGTTCAGAATCCCTAACTCATCGCCTTGGTAGATTAGCGGGATACCACCAATACTGAGGTTGATACTGTTTAATAGACGAATACGTTTGAGAGCAAACTCAATCTCTTGTGAATCGTCGGCTTCAATAGCTTTTTCTAACCCCGCTAGAGATGCCAATGAACCACACACGCGACAATCGCCCGTAGTTGGATTTTCTTGGAATGGCACGCCTTGAGAGAATGAACCTTCAAACTTGCCGGTATAGAACTGGTTCAAGAATCGACGGTGCTCGAAACCATTGATGCCTAACTGTTCGGCAACTGCATCATCAAACGTCCAACCGATATCATCATGGCAACGGATGTAGTTCACCCATGAACACTCACCTGAGATTTCGAAACTCTTCTTAAGCGAAGCCGTCAGGAGCTCGGTTTTGCGTGTTGCGAGGCTCTCCCACATCAACGCCATCATTAATGGGTTATACGATAACTGGCATTCATCTTTGTCGATGTATTGTGCCACCTCGTCTGGGTGAACAATCGCCTCAGACTTGAACAGGACCGCTGGTGCCGCGATTTGTAGACAGGAGTTAAAACACTGAATCAGAGTATGTGCTTTTGGTAGGCTCTCACACTGTGTCCACTTCTCTTTCCAGATAAACGCAAGCGCGTCTAGGCGTAAGCCCTCACAGCCAATGTTCGCTAGGAATAGCATCTCATCAGTGATTGCATTAAACACCGCTGGGTTCGAATAGTTCAGATCCCATTGGAAGCTGTTGAACGTAGTCCAAACATGCTTTTGAATATCATCTAAATACGTAAAACTGCCACGGCGTACGGTTGGGAAAATCTCACGACAGGTTTGGTTGTAATCGTCGACATCTTGCTTGTCAGTGAAGAAATAGTAGAAGTCTTCAAACTCAGGATTGCCCTTGCGCGCTTGCTCAGCCCAGTGGTGCTCGTCTGAGGTGTGATTAAACACGAAATCAAGAACCAGACTGATGCCCTCTTCTGAGAGTGCCTCAGCCAATTGAGCTAAGTCTTTCTCTGTACCTAACTTCGGGTCTACCTTTCGGTAATCCGATACAGCATAACCACCGTCACTATCCCCTTCTGGCGCTTTGTATAGCGGCATTAGGTGTAGGTAATTAATACCCAATGATTTTAGGTAAGGGATCTTCTGTTGTAGCTTTTTCAGATCGCCCGCAAACAAGTCAACGTATACCGCCATGCCAAGCATTTTTTCACTTCGGTACCAAGTTGGATTCTTCAATCGCTTTTCATCTAGGTTCTTCCACTTTCGCTTACGGCCAGCGAACGCTTTCGCGAGCACAACCACCAGCTTTTGTAAGTGCAGGAAAAAGTCATAACGCTCACCGTAGAGCTCATGTAATTTGCTGGTAAGTGATGGGAAGTATTGCTCTAGACGTTCTAAAAATACCTTCTCATCTTTTTTGGTAAGCTTTGGTAGTTCAACTGAATCCAGTACTTGGTTCAATGCCTTTTGAGCTTGTTGTTCCGATAACATTATTTGTCTCCCATTAGACTGGCTACTTGGACATTGGCTAGGTTTAAGCTGCCGCTATCGACACTAAGTACCACGCTAGCATCGGTATTTTGGGCATAAACAAGATTGGTGAAACTGAACTCACCACCATTAATCAGGAGCTCGACCGAGCCTTTATCAATCAACACCTCAAATTGGAATTTGCTCTCGACAGGAAGCTCGATACGGTAGTCGTGTGGGAAGTACTCATCAATGCGCGATTTGCCAAACTGACCACGACGCACCGAGCGCACTTCAATGCCTTTTTCCGAGCGTTTAAATTCAAAGAAAGCTGGCGTGTCTTGATACAGGTTTAAGTGCAGAGTTTGCTCAGCTTCAAGCTCACAATGCGCGCTGAACTTCATTGTCTTATGTTGGCTGTAAATACTTACCGCTTGCTCATCACTTGGTAAGATCTCTTGCGCATCAAGGCTTAACGCCTTATTAAGCTCTTTGATAAAACGCTGCCCGACTCTCAAACCTGCTTTGCTTTCAAATAGGAATAACTCACGTGGCATCGCCATAGAGCTGCGGAATGCTTGCGTTGGCAGTTCGAGTGAGTATTGATGATTACTCATCCAAGTACTCACGATACGACGACCGTCTTGTGTTGGAATATCAGAGAAAGATTGTGTGGCGTAGTAATCACGACCGAAGTCTAACCATAGAACGGTCTCTGAGTGATTATGGTTAGTGAAGGTCTCACCATCAAAATCGCCAATGAAGTACTGTGTGCCTGCGCCACCACAATGCGCGCCTTCACCGATACCAACCACTAACACCCAGCGAGTCTCTTCACTGCCTTCTACCTGCATCTCAAACAGATCCGGACATTCCCAAGGGCCTTTGCTGTGTGCACCATGGCGATAACCAAACTCGCTCACTAAACGCCAATCTAATAGGTTGGTTGAGCGGTAGAACTCAATATGCTGCCCACACGAGACCACCATTACCCAAGCTTGGCTCTCTTCATGCCAGAGCACTTTCGGATCACGAAAGTCAGGGTTGCCACGAGCTGGGATAATCGGCGCGCCATCAGCATACTTCATCCAAGTCATGCCATCTTGGCTGTACGCTAGAGACTGTTGTTGAATAGGGTCTTCCACTTCCGAGCCATCAGCAAGGGTTACTTTCGGTTGGATAAACGAGGTGTAGAAAGCCAATAAGCCCGGCTTGCCATCTTCAAACAAACCAGAGGTATTATTCCAATCAACAATCGCACTGCCAGAGAAACACATGCCCGAATCATCTGGGTATAGCGCAGGATCATGCTCTTGCCAGTTGATTAGGTCATCACTGATTTTGTGTCCCCAATGCATTGGTCCCCACACCGTATCGTGTGGATAGTATTGGTAAAACTGGTGATATTGGCCGTTAAAATAAACTAGGCCATTGGGATCATTCATCCAGCCTCTGTCTGGAGTCATATGAAGTGAAGGGCGATATTGTTCGCTCATAAGCCGCTACCGATGTTGTTAAAAATATGTCTAGGTTCGAACAGGCAATAAAAAATGGAGTCTATGACTAGGCTCCGAAATGGACCTGTTGCCGCCAAAGCCAGCCCGAAACTAGAAATACTGATAGGAGTGGTTCCCCCTGCTTGATTAAGAGGGGGAGTTATGAATTTAGAAACTGTAGTTAACACCGATTAAGCCAAACGGCAGAGTGTTGTCACCTGTGTCACCGTTGTCGTATTCAATATCCACCGTCTTATAGCTGACTTCACCAAAAACGCGCCAATTTTTAGAAAGTGGGTAGTTAGCAGAAGCCCCCACTTTTACGTAGTCTTCTTTATGCTTGTTACCTGTTGCACCGAGTTCGTTCTCAAAAGAGCCTATCTCAGCAAACAGCGCAGTACCTAATTTGCCAAAGCTATACCACATACCAGGTTTAATAATGGTTTCAGTCTCAACGTTTTCGTGTGATACGCCTTTTTCTTCCCACGTGCCTTGTTGGTAACGGAAGTTAATCCAAGCGCCCATGTTATCGGCAATCTTAAAACCTAGACCCGGTTCGATTTCCCAGTAGTTAAAATTACCCATAGCTCGGCCAACAACAGAGCCGTCGTCTAACGTATGCCCCTCTTTACGCTTCATTTCTACTTGGTAGAGACCGTAGCCATGGACATCTAGCCAATCATTGATTTGGTAAGAGCCGAAGACTTTGGCACCCGGAACACTGCGATGGTCGATACTCTCTTGTGCATACTTGAGACCCCAGCCAATGTTGCCATTCTTGATGCCGTAACTCTTGTTTACATAGATTTCAGTAATGTCGTTTTGATCTTCATGGTTCGCTGAAAAGAGTGTGCCGTTGTAGATGAACTCACGAGCCATATAAAAACCAAAGTCGTAGCCTGGCAGGTCATCGTGACGGAAATTACCATTCGCAAGTGAGTATTTGACTTTACCACCTTCCCAGCTATCACCATTCGATCGGCTACCGCTCCACTCTTCGACCTCAACGTTGGTACCGATGGTGCCATGGAACTTGCCCTCTTGCGCTTTTCGCTCAGCGTTAAGAGCCGTTAGTAGTTCGGCTTTAGAGTATTCACCTTCTAGTGCCATTAGTTTTGCTTTCAAATCAGCGTTGCTTTTTGCTTTGTCTTCGGCAAAAGCTGCGCCAGATAGCATTAGAGCTAGAAATACAGAGGAAGCCACTACTGTCTTTTTCATGATTATTACCTTATTATCACTATGTTACTGTCGCTCCGATGAGGAGCAATTATTGGTACCTGCTACAACAGGCATTAATGTTCACGTTGGCATTGGCTGCAACCGTTGCTAACGCAGTAATCGAAAGCCCGCTCGCCCGCGGGCTTTTTTATTATTCTTATCGTAATTAACTTGCTTGCTGCACTTGAGGTGGCAACGTGATTAGGTCATTAAGCGTATGACCACGCTCGTATGCCTTACCTTTGCTATCGAATAGATGACACTTTTCAGCAGGGATGCGGATGTTCAAACGCTGCCCTACTTCAACATGTACCGTACCCGGAACGCGCACTAGTACCTCTTGTCCGCCGCGCACCAGTGTTGTGTAAAGTAGTGATTCCGTACCAAGACGCTCAAGACCTTCAACGATAACGCCAACGCCTTTCTCATCTAGGTGGATATCTTCAGGACGAATGCCCAATGTCATTAGCGCACCTTGTGTCGCTCCCTGAGCATTCACTTCCGCTTCAAATTTGTAGTCCCCGACTTCTACGTGCGCTTTTTCTTCACAAGCAGAAATCAGTGTCGCTGGCAGTAAGTTCATCTTTGGAGAACCAATAAAGCCGGCAACAAACAGAGTTTTCGGGAAGTAATAAAGATCTAACGGCGAACCGACTTGCTCAATCGCACCATCACGCAGTACCACGATTTTGTCTGCAAGAGTCATCGCTTCTACTTGGTCGTGCGTTACGTAAATCACCGTCGATTTCAATTTCTGATGGTATTCCGCTAATTGAAGACGCATACGAACACGCAGTGACGCGTCTAAGTTTGATAGCGGTTCATCAAGAAGGAAAAGTTTCGGGTTCCGGACAATCGCACGACCAATCGCCACACGCTGACGCTGACCACCAGAAAGTTGACTTGGTTTTTGCTTCATAAGGTTTGTCAGTTCAAGCATTTCGCCGACGTCTTTAACTGCTTTTTTGATTTCGTCTGCACTGAGCTTTTTCGCCAGCTTCAGACCAAATGCGATGTTCTCTTCTACCGTCATATGCGGGTAGAGTGCGTAGGATTGGAAAACCATCCCAATACCACGATCCGTAGGAGACAAGTTGTTCACTACCTCGCCATCTAGACACATTTCGCCTGAAGAAATCTCTTCTAAGCCAGCTACCATGCGCAGCATAGTTGATTTACCACAACCGGATGGGCCAACGAAAACCGTAAATTCACCGTCTTCGATCACTAGGTTGGCGTCTTTGATGATGTGCGCACCATCTGGATAGATTTTGTTGATGTTCTTCAGTTCTAAGCGTGCCATTGTTCTACCTACGTTCTAATTCTTTCGCCTTGTTGGGCGTATTAGGGGCAGGCAAGCTGCCCCTTTCTTATTATGTGTAAAGCTAATTTGTGCTAGCGATTTGCTTTACAGGATTGCAGCGAGTTTCATCTCAGCTGTATCCTCGAAGCGCCATGTTGCATGACCAACACGCTCATCAGGGCCGATACCCACAACGCGCATGCCTGCTTCTTTCGCTGCGTCTACACCCGCTTCTGCATCTTCAACCACAATGCACTCGTCAGCGTTTACGCCTACTTGGCCTGCAGCGTGAATAAATACATCTGGCGCAGGCTTAGAGCGCTGTACTGACCAACCATCACCGATTGCATCAAACAACGATGTTAGACCAAGGCGGTGTAGGATTGGACGCGCATTTTTACTTGCTGACGCCAGTGCTACCTTGATACCACGTGCGTTTAGCTCCAGTAGGAACTGTTCGATTCCTGGCAGTACATCTTTTGCAGAAATCGTGTTTAGCAAGTCAACGTAGTAGTCGTTCTTACGTTTCATTAGATCTGCAAATTTCTCTTCGCTGATCTCACGACCATCTAGGATGATTTTTAGAGATGCTTCGCGAGATACACCACGTAGCTGCTCGTTGATTTCGCGGTCGAAGTAGTAGCCTTCTTCGTTCGCCATACGCTGCCATGCTTGGTAGTGCAGTTCAGCGGTGTCGGTAATTACGCCATCAAGGTCGAAAATAAATGCCTTACACATTGAATACAGCCTCTGTTGATTCGATTACACGTGGCTCACCCGCAACTTCAATGTTAAGTGGTTGGCCGTTAAACTCTGGACGAACAATGCTTACTTGTGCGTTGTCTACCGTTACTTCTAGACGCTCACCTTTCCAGTAGATTGGGAAGTTCACGCTATCCCACTGTTTAGGCAGGTTAGGGTTAATGCGAAGCTCGCCACCCAACATACGTACGCCACCGAAGCCGTATACCACACACTGCCACATGCCACCGATAGACGCCGCGTGGATACCGTGATCCGAGCTCTTCATGTTTTGACCGATGTCGATAGACGCCGCTTGTTGGAACAGGTCGTAAGATAGCTCTGGGTTACCCACATCTGACGCTAATACAGAGTGAGTTGATAGGCTTAGAGACGAATCGTGTAGCGTTTTCGGCTCATAGTAGTTCCAGTTCGCAAGCTTAGTTTCTAGGTCAAACTTGTCTTCCTGTTGTAGGAAAAGAACCATGATGTCTGCTTGCTTAGAAACCTGCATCTCGTTCACTTGATCTAGGCTGTAGTCTTGGAACAAACCACCAACGAACGGCTGCTCTTTGTACTTAGTTAGGTCAATGATTTCTTTCTGTAGGTAAGTATCGTCCTGAGGGATGATCTTATCTTCTTCACGTGGTTGTGGTAGGTAGATGTCATCTACGCGCTCTAGCCACATCTTGCGAGCTTCAACTAGGTTTAGCTTGTCAGACAGCTTAGCCAGTAGCTCTGGGTTAGACGCTTCTAGATCTTCGTAGTAACGAATCGCTAGCTTGATGTTCTCTACTGCCATGTAGTTCGTAAACGCGTTGTTGTCGATGTGCTCTTTGTACTCATCAGGACCGATTACGTTACAGATACCCCACATGTTGCGGTCTTCTAGCCAATCTAGGCGGCTTGTCCAGAACGTTGCTGTGTCGAACATGATCTCGTAGCCCATGTCGTCCATGAACTTCTGGTCGCCCGTGATTTGGTAGTACTGCCATAGTGCGTAAGTGATATCACACGTGATGTGCTGCTCGATAAAACCAGACCAGATCTTAGTCGACTTACCAGTGATGATGTCTACTGCGCCCCATACTGGCGTTACTTCTTCACCTGTTAGTGCAGATTCCCATGGGAACTGAGCACCGATGTAGCCGTTGTCTGCTGCTTTCTTACGTGCGCCGCCCAGTGTCTTGAAGCGGTACTCAAGTAGGCTGCGTGCAACTTCTGGCATTGTGTAGATGAAGAACGGAAGCATGAATACTTCTGTATCCCAGAATGAGTGACCTTTGTAGCCCTCGCCAGATAGACCTTTCGCACCGATACCGAAGCGAGAGTCGTGCATTGGCGTAAAGATGTTTAGTTGGTACTGAGCGAAACGCGTCGCTAGTTGGTCAAAATCGTTACCACCGATGGTGATGTTCATGTTGTCCCAACGCTTATCCCACTCAACGGCGCTGTCTGCTAGTAGCTCGTCAAAGCTGCGGTCAGCGTTCATTTTTAGGTTAGTTAGCGCGTGGTCACGTAGAGCTTGTAGCTCATAGCCTTCAACATCGAACTGCTTGTCACGAGAAGTGTGTACAACACCCACTTTCTCAGTACCAAATGTCTCGCCTGCTTTTAGCTCTTGATGAATGTTCAGCCATACCTTACGGCGGTCCATCTGTAGACCTGGGTCGATCTCAACTTCTGTACCATTTACGAAGTAACGGTGAGACGTTAGGAATACGAAATCAACTTTGCTTTCTGTCGTGTGTTGTAGAAGCTCAATGAAGCGCTTGTCATAAATACGCTTCTCACCTTCGTGGAAGTGCTGAGCGCCTGAGTTTGACAGTTGAGCATCAACGCCCGAACGGATTTCGATTTTCGCATCGCTGTTTACAGCCTTAACTTGAACGTCGAACGCCATTAGGTGAAGATTCGCTTGAGAGATGAAGCGGCGGAAGCGCATCTCAAAAGCTTTACCTTCTGAGTTTGTCCATGTGAACTCACGAGTCAACTCACCGTTCTTCACATTTAGGCGACGAGAGTAGTTACTTACTTCGCCAGACTCTAGATGGAAACGACGACCGTCGATAAAGATTTCAATTGAGCTCATGTCAGCCGCATTTGGAAGCTCTGTTACTTCCTCTTCATCAAATTTGTTGTAAGTGCCTGCTACGAATAGGTTACGTACTTGACCTACGTACTTTTCTTCCGTTGCACTACGGGCACCCATGTAGCCATTGCCTTGGCTCATTACTACTTCACATTTACCTTGAAGTGCTGAATCAAATGCCGTTTCTTCAACGATCCAATTTTTTAGTTCGCCTTGACCAGCGGTGTAGTTCATAAACATCTTAAATATCCCCGAAATTTAACCTTTAACAGCGGAAGAAATATCGTTACCAACGAAGTAACGTTGAAATACCATAAATACAATCAGTACTGGGATTGTCGACAGGAACGCGCCCGCCAGAATCAGGTTCCAGTCACCTGCTACGCCATAAGCGTTACGTAAACTCAATAGACCAACAGGAAGCGTAAATGCGTCAGCTGGGCTGTTAATCACCACAAGCGGCCAGAAGAAGTCATTCCATGCACCTTGGAACCCAAGGATTGTTACCGACAGAATGGCTGGCTTCGCCAGTGGCATAAATACTTTCCAAAGAATCACGGCTGGGCTTGCGCCGTCTACGATTGCGGCTTCTTCCAGTTCTTTCGGAATATTCTCGAAGAACTGCTTCATAATCAGAACCTGACCCGATGCCACCACTGCTGTGATGACCGCCCAAGGCGTATTCAATAGACCGATATCTTTGTAGATTAGGTAGTTTGAAATAAACGTTACCTGACCTGGAATCATCATGCTGAACAGCATGAAAGCAAACACTGCGCGAGCACCAGTGAACTTCAATCGAGCTAGGGCGTAACCTGCTGTACAAGCGAAGAACAATGTCAGTAGAACCTTACCAATCGCGATGAAGAACGAGTTGATGGTCCAGCTCATAAATAAGCTCTTACCGGTTTCTAGGCTTACTGACTCGGTGTAAACACGAACGTAAGACTTAAATACATAACCAATAAGACCTGGCGCCGCGTTATCCCATGCCGCAACTCGACCGCGACGTTCCATCTTGCTTGGTGCTAGCGTGCTATCAATCAGCACCTGACCACGTGGCGCTTCAACGGTTAGAGGAAGCGTCGCAATTTCAGGACCATTACCTTGATAACGAACGTTGAATTCCCAAGTTTGGCTCTGGCCTTGCTTTGTAATTTCGTTACGACCACGCTTTTCGACATACGTGACATTGTCACTTGAACTCACTAGGCGCGGCTCACTCACCACAGCGTAATCAGAAGCGAAATCCGTCACTGTCGCAGCAGCCATACCAGTACCCGGACGACGACGTGGAACTTCGATGGTCGGAACTTTGAATTCCTTGCCCTCTTCCACCGCATAAGTCACCGTGAAGTTAACCTCTGCCCCCGGAGCAAAACCACCAAACATCGGTGCGTTGTTACCCTCTTGACCTAACTGGTAAGCTGCGCCCCAGTTACTTGGTTGAACCTGAGCAAAACTGAATTTAAATGGCTGTTCAAGCGGGTCATCTTTCAAACTTGCTAGGAAAGCAACGACAAACGTGCCTAGCATTACGGTTGCGACCAGAATCAGTGCGCTGTATACCCAAGCCACTTTTGCCCAGCGACGACGCGCTTGGAACTTGGAAATCTCTTCCATTGATGCCATAGGTTTCGCATCATCGTGATTCATGGTTGAAACGGGATTAGTCATCTGCTTTCTCCTTCACACCAAAGATTTTCTGCAGATAAACCACTGCCAATGTAATGAATGCCAATACCAATGCCGCCGCGCTCGCCATACCGATTTGTGGCGTGCCACCCGGTGGGAATGCATTGTGGTAAACGTAGTAAGCCAGAGTAATACGTGACTCAAGTGGGGCTGCTGAACCCAGCAGAGCGACTTGGTCAAACATCTGTAGCGTACCGATGATCGAGAAGGTCACGACAACGAATGTCACAGGAGCCAGTTGCGGAATCGTAATGTTCCAGTGTTGTTGCCACTTGTTCGCCCCATCAATGTGCGCGGCTTCGTACAACTCACCTGGAATGCCTTGCAAGCCCGCTAAAAACAGCAGCATGAAGGTTGGAATCGTGGTGTAGATGTTTTGAATCACGATCGCCCAAAGTGTTAATGGCATTGGACCAACATGGTCACGGGTGTTTAGCCAGTTAACCTCTACCACATCTTTGGTCACCTCAATCCAACCCATTGCACTTGCGATAAAGGCAGCGATACCCGCCACAATCACAGAGAGAATGGCCCATGCAGGGTCGAACCAGCCTACAGGCAGTCCCTTGATACGGTCTTTAGTCACTAGAACAAATTGAGTTGCCACCGCTACGAGCACGAAACAACTGATGTGTGGATAGTGATTCACAACATCTGTCACAAAACCATTTAGGTAACCGTTCTTTTGGTAGAACCAAATGAAAATCAGCGTAACCGCAGCACTGGAAAGAATGCTTGGTAGGTAAAAGGCTGTTCTAAAGAAGCTTTTCGCACGAATCTTAGAGTTAACTAGAATCGCTAGACCTAATGCTAATACCGTTTGCACACAGGTAACGATAAGGGAGAACCAAATCGTGTTTGCCAATGACAGTAAAAATAAGTCGTCGGTAAGCAATGCTTTGAAGTTCGCTAAACCAACCCATACCGCATCACTAAACAGGTCGTATTCAGTAAAACTGAAGTAAACCGTTCGAACCAATGCATAAAGAAAGAACACCACCAAAGTCAGTACAAATGGCCCAGCTAGGAGCCATCCGTAAACTTGTTGGCGAAGACGTAAAGAGTTCATCGCTCGTCCTACTACTTAGCCGTTAGTGCATCGTATTTAGCTTGAGCCATCTTGAGCGCTTCTTTTTGCGTCATTTGACCAAGCAGTACAGAGTTCAAGGCTTCGTTGATTGGAGTCATCCAAGCTGTACCGTAATCACCAAACGCAAAGGGTTCGACATTACCTTCTAGAGCACCTTTAAAGACTTGTTTCGCCAGTTCACTTTCTGAATCTTCAACCTCGAAGAATTTAGCGTCACTCAGAGATTCGCGGCTTGGAAGTGCAAGGCCTGAGTCCAGTACCCACTCTTGCGCTTCTTGGCTCGTTAAGATTTCGACTGCTTTTTGCGTTGCTTCTACATTTTTGCCATCAGCGTTTATGCCCCAAGCAACAGTAAATAGAAGGTTGCCGCGCTCACCTGTTTTCGGGTCGGTTGGCATTAAAGTTGTGCCGTAAGGAAGGTTTGGCGCTTTGTCACGCAGGTAGCCACTGATCCAGTTGCCTTCAAGCGCAACCGCTGTTTCTTCTGTACCAAAACAACCGCCACCCCAGCCCTGACCTAAGTCTGTAGCCAAAATACCGACTTCATCTTCAGAAACTAAGCCTGTGTAGAAGTTGAATGCACGCTCGAAGTTCTCATCAAGAACTGTTTCTCCTTCTTCATTGAATGGCTTCCAGCCTGTCGCCAATGCGAATGGAGCAAAACGTGCGTAATCAGGCATAACACAGATACCTGATACTTCATCGCCTAGTTCATCTTTCACCGCGATCAGCTTTTTACGTAAATCTTCCCAAGAATCGCTGTTAGTTGGGTAATCAACGCCGGCGTCATCGAAAATATCTTTGTTGTATTGCAGTGCGATCGTATTGAAATCCTTAGCAATTCCATACTGTTTACCATTTAACGTAAACGCACTATTGAGGCTTGGAATAACGGCAGAGCTAACGCTATTTAGCGATTCGCTGTTTGCAGCGACCTTACCCGAGTTGACCAAAGTGTTAGCGAAAACTACATCAACATAAAAAGCATCTGGTGCTGTACCTGCAGACAAAGAGTTAGTTATAAACTGAGAGAAATCACCTTCGACCGCTTGGTATTTAACGGTTAATCCCGCTTCTTCAAAATCATCGGCCAATACTTCTTTTACCAAGTTGTTCAGCACAACAACGTCATTACCACCCCACCCAGCGATAGTAACTTCCGTCTTTTCAGTTGCGGTTGCAGATAGGTTTGCAGCAAGTAGGGATGCCGCCAATATTGTTTTTTTCATGTTGCCCTCAGTTCCTTAATTTCAAAATCTGAGGGTATTATGCAGAGTTTACGTAAACGCTTACGTTAAATCGATCACAATTTCGTTTTGAGCAACGTTTGGTACATCTATTTTAGTGATCAGGATCTAATTTAGAGCCATAAATATCCATTTATGGGACATTTACTCCTATAAAAACCTATAAAAAGTACGTAATGAGCCCTATAAATGTCACGATTGAGTAAATTTTTCGTTAGGTTATATAAAAAGGGCATATCTTTCGATATGCCCTTTTTAGGTAATAGGTAAAACTATGTGTTTATGTCGTTTCACCGAGCTTCAATGTAATAGGCACTACAGCACCAACAGGCTGTTCGCCTAATATTGCTAGCTCAAGCATTGAGGCTGCTTTCGCCGCTATCTTGTCAGTGTCTTGAACAACGGTTGTTAAAGTTTTAGAGATTCCTGGCAAGCCATCATAGCCAACAACCGAAAAGTCTTCTGGGACACGATATCCACGGTCTTTCAAAGCAGCGATCACACCAAGCGCTGTTTCATCGCTTTCACAAACAAACCCTTGGTAACCGTCGAGTTGCTGCTTATCCATCGAAATAAAGTATCGGTATGCGGCAATCTCACCTAGTGGATCATGGCCTGTCCTTAGCTCTCTGATGGGAAGTGCATTACTCGCCATTACTGACATATAGCCTTGATGGCGGAATTGATAACCATCACCGTATGTCGTAGGTGTCACGAAACAGATATCGCTTAACCCTTTATCTACAAGGTGTTGCGTTGCCTCACGGCCACCATTAAAGTCATCAGGAGCGACCCAAAATGAACCTTCGCTCATTCCAATACAGACAAAAGGCAAGCCAAGGTCCTTACAGGTTTCGACACGCGGATCGTTAGCGGTCATACCTAATAAAATCGCACCACCCACTTGTTGTAAGTCCACCTCGCCAAAACTCACAGGCAACAAGTTACGTCCTGAGTTGCGAATCGTTGCAGAGAGAGACGGCCAAAGCATACCCAAGTAGCGTGAAGCGTAAAAATCGATAGGTCCTAGAGAAATCGCAATGGTATTTTTATGATTCCCCATTAGTTCGCGTGCCGATGTACTCGGTACGTAACCCAAATCCTTACAAATATCTAGAATACGTTTACGCGTTTTCTCACTGATGCCGGGTTTGTTATTTAAAGCTCGACTGACAGAAGCAATTGATACACCTGCGATTTTTGCAGCCTCATGTATCGTTGTTTTCTTTAAGTCGGCCTCAGTTTTCGATTCACTCACACTGGTCCCTCTGACTACAAACGTAAATTTTACGTTCATTATGTTCTTATAATCATATTTTTCAAGTAAAAATACGTAAACACAGAACGACTCATGATCACCATCACGGTTAGAACGCGTTGTTTAAAGCTTCTCAAACAACACAAACTCAAATGCCCTTTTACAAGCAGCACTCAAGTCCACTTTTACCTATTAGTTTCAATGGCATAGGAATCTAAGACATCGGTGACGACGAAGATGACATTAAACATTAGGGACAAGTGAGAATAGAAGTGACAGGGACAACGACGTAAAGAGAAAAGAAGGAATTTAAAGTAAATAGCTAAAGATATGTTTTTTGATATTTGCGCTTAGTTTTCTTAGCACTAAAACGACGAAAGCCTAGCATTGCTGCTAGGCTTTCCGGAATATGGCGGTGAGGGAGGGATTCGAACCCTCGATACGTTTCCGTATACACACTTTCCAGGCGTGCTCCTTCGGCCACTCGGACACCTCACCAAATTTTGTTGTTAAGCTGTGTTGCTCAACGAGGCGCTACTTTATTGATTCTGCTCGCATTGGTCAAGGGGCATTGTCAAAAAAGTTACCTTAATTGGTCTGTTCGCTTACAAATTAACTCATTCGTTTGAAAACAAACCAAATATCAACAAGATTACGCTTGTTGGTAGTAACCCGGTACACGGAACCATTTACGGCACATATCCAAGAAGTAGCCATATAGCACGCCCATGCCGCACGAAATCACTGCGTTACTGGTTACTGCTGTAACGATTTGATCAGTTGAAGCACCTACCGCGAACAAGATACCTGCATACACTGGAGACTGGAACAAAACGTACGCAACTAAATCAGACAGGTTTTTCGCCAATGAACTGTCTGAAATTTTCGCGCCGTTACGTAAAACCCAGTCACGAAAAACACCGTAAGGCCATGCGATCGCAATATTCACAGGAATAGAGAGCGTTCGTGATGCAAGAGACTGTTCAAACGACATACCAGAGATAAAAATCTCAACAATCATGCCAGAGATAAAACAGAAAACTACCATAGCAAAAGTATCCGCTGCTGCGTTACGAATACAAAATGGCCCACGAGACTTCATCGCATAAAACCCAAAATATACCACTGCCAATTCAGTGATTTAGTAACATATAAAAAGGGTAATTCAACACCCAACCAGATTATGTCGCTATTAAAACACAAGATTTGCAGTGATAGATTTCAAATTTAAAATAAAGTTGTAAATTTACAACCAGAATTGACAGTAAAACCAGTTACTTCGACCAAAAAAACAGATCTAGCTCAATTTTCACTCAAACCGTACTTCATTTACTGTAATTTAAATACAATTATTCAACTGGAATATTAACGGTTATTGAGTTGATGAGTTCTTGTGAAGGAAAGCGTCCTTTTGAAAGCTCTTGAATGGCTTGAGTCAACAATGACGGAAGCAAAGAATCCTCCGTCGGCTCAATATGGATAAGCAGATTCTCCAACGCAAACGTTGCTAATTCTATACTTTGATCTTCAAGTGCAATGTACAGAGTCACCAAAAGCTCCTCAGTATTGTCTGGAGCTTTGATCACAGGTTCTTCATTCGACTGTGGTTGAGAGCCATGATATTGATAGAGCTTGTTAGAGAACCTAAATAGCGCATCATCAAGCTCTCGCTCATCAATGGGCTTAGCTATGATGTAATCTACCCCTGCCCCAATCATTCGCTCACGAGTCTCTTTAAAGACGTCGGCAGTACACCCAAAAATGAGCACCGATGACATATCGTCAGCCAATGCGCGTATCGCAGTCGTTGACTCTACACCGTCCATCACTGGCATGTGATTATCCATCAGAATCAAATCAAAGCGCTCAGAAGCCACTGCCTGAATCGCAAGTTCACCGTTTTCAACGCTCTTGCAGCTGAAGCCTTTATTGTTCATAAAGGTTTCAATGATCACCGTATTAGTGCGATTGTCTTCCACAATAAGGACTTTTAAACCTGAGTAGTTAAGCTTCGAATGCGGTAGGCTTTCGACCTCTCCGGGTTCTGTAGGCTCAATTCTCAAGTTCACATCAAAACTTGTGCCAATCCCCTCTTCACTGGTTACTTGAATGTCTCCGTCCATTAACTCAGTGATTTTTTTCACAATCGCTAACCCAAGCCCGGTACCACCAAAACGACGCGTGGTGGAAGACTCAGCTTGCTCGAATGGATTGAAAATACGTTTTTGAGCTTCTTTGGAGATCCCAATACCGGTATCACGAACCCGAATGTTCAGGTAGGTGTTGCCATTTCGGGTAACCTCTTTGAAGTAGACTTCAACAAAGCCGCGCGAGGTAAATTTCACTGCGTTATTGAGCAAGTTAAACAGAACCTGACGCAGACGTGCCTTGTCAGAGAAGTACCAACGACCAGCTGGCACTTCAGTGTAGACCTTAAATTGCAGCCCTTTCTCCGCAGACAAGGTGTAGTAAACACTGTTAATACTGCCAATCAAGGAGTCGAGTGGGAAACGAGTGTTATCCAGGTCTAACTTACCCTGCTCTATCTTCGAAAAGTCTAAGATCTCGTTGAGTAGCGTCATCATATGATCGCCAGATTCGTACAAACTGCGCAGATGTTTCTCTTGCTCGCTGTTTAAAGGCGTCTTAAGAAGGATTTGTGCGGTACCCAAAACCCCATTCATTGGCGTTCGTATCTCGTGGGAAAGTGTTGCTAGGAACGCCGTTTTGGCATTGGTTGATGCTTGCGCTTTTACTTTCTCAGCTTCAAGGAATACGGTTTTTTCATTGAATGTTTTTATCAGGTAACCAATCTCATCTTGGCTCTGATAGTTAACATCTATGACGCCCCCCTCCTTGGATCCATCAACCTTAGCTGCAATGGTGGTAATTGGACTGATCAGGTAGCGATTTAATAGGTAGTAGCCGGCCATCACACATAAAAGTAGGAACGGTGCGATACCCCATTCAATACTCATTACCTGCCTAGATACTTCATCAGCGACTAATAGCTTGGAGTTGACGACATCGACCTGCCAATCAAACTGACCAAACTTGTGTTTACTGATATAAATGCCTTCAACCAGATTGAAATTGTGTGTCACCAATATTTGTTGATGTTGATCACGTAAGGTAATGCCGAGGTCGTACTCTTCGGCGTGGCTTTTTATGAAGTTTAGAAGCTCGGTTAAAGATAAATCCACCGTCGCGACACCCGAGAACTTACCATCCAAATAAAAAGGCGCTGAAGCTGTAATCATTTGAATATGAGTATATGGATCTAAGTAGACATCACTCCAAGATACTGTGCCAACAGGCTTTTCTACGACAGATGCGTACCACGCCTCTTGGTGGTACAGCATCGACTTAGGGTTGTTGTACGAGAAAAGCTGGTCGATTTTTCCGTCGTCAGCTTTATTAAAGAAGTAACTGTCTCGTTCTCGATCTGCTTCGTACACATAAGGTTCTGGCCAAATACCAGCACTGATAATGGTATCGTCACTGGTCGCAAGAATCGATTTGAAATGACGAGCCAGCAATTTTGAGTCAGGTTGAGCTTGTGCAAGGCCCACCAGGCTGTGTAAAAAGCCCTCTGAGCTATTGAGTGGTGCCTCAATTAATGATGAAAGGATTTCTGCCCTTAAGTCTAGGTTCTGCTGGAGCTTGGCTCGTACAGGCGATTCAACAACGAAATAGGTGACACTGCCGATGATGGCAATAAAGGTCGCTAGGTACAATCCAAGCGCAACCATACTTTTTTTCTTAAGAGAGGAACGTATCTGCATATAGTTTTATTGTTGCTTTTTTATTTAAGCTAGCGACTATATCCAGTTACATCAAGCCTTTTTAGATTGGGTTTTGATTGCGACAGCAAGATTGGTACTATAAGCATAAATTTGTTTCACCTACTATGGTACTTCAGTTTGACACTACAAGAAATTCTTGCGCTTCCTGAGCTGGAAGGCAAACTTATCACAGAACACAAAACACTTGGCTTTGTGACTGCTATGGCAGCCGCGCCGAACGTGTTAACGCCGCACGAATGGCTTCCATTCTTATGGGGCGGTGAAGAAGTTGCTCCTTTCACTGATGGCGAACAACTAGAGAGCTATATTGAGCTTATCATTGCGCTTTGGAATGAAACTCGCCCAGCTTTAATGGAAGGTAACTGGACTTGGCCAGAAGCTTGTCAGTTGGATGAAGAAGAAGTAGTGAACGAAGCAACTCGTGATTTCTGTGAGGGCCTGCTACAAGGTTGGCAGATCGCTCGTGATGACTGGGAAACCTTGATGCCTGAAGACAGTGAAGACAACGCACTGGTTGGCGGCGTCCTACTTTCTATCAGCATGCTTTACGATCCAGAGACTTCTATTGCGACACTAGCAGAGCAAGGCGTTGAAGGATTGGAGCAGTTTGAAGAGATCTTCAATGCTGTACCCGTTATGCTATGTGGCTTGACGCAACGCGGTATCGCTTTGGCTGAAGCTCAATAACGAATGACATCGAGCATGCATCACGCGGTGATGCTATGAACGAAAGAATAAAAGGCTTCCCATCGGAAGCCTTTTTTGATCTCGTTAACCAAGGATTACTCGGTTCCACTATTTGTTTGTAATGGTTTGCCAGTTGAACTCTGGGATTCGCTCATCCGCAATATAAAAGAGCTTTGATCCTCCACTAACTTCAACATTCAACTCAGGATTAAGCTCGATCCCCTTCCCCTTACCGTGATCTATTGCGATCAACGTCGCTTGATAGCGCTCTTTGAAAACACTAAAGATAGGCGCGACCGTTGTTGTTTCTGCATTCTCTGGATAGTAAGTGGAGTATTGCGTCATTCCCCGTGTCGAGCTAAGCAACTCTTGGTGCAAAGCACTCGAGCCCGGATCTACAGCCGCCTTAGCCAACATTTCCGCGCCCACTGCCGGAATGCACTCCGAGTTTGGACAATGTTTGTGGAGCAAATCGCTCAAAGCTTCGTCTTTAAAGTAAACCAGCAAATGCGCATCAGGGTTTCGATTCGCACAGTACAGAGCTGCTGACAAAGTAATATCATCTTCTGGATTATCAATCAGGATACAGCTTGCCAACTCTATCCCCGTCTTTTCCATCTCTTTACCATCGGTGTAGCTGTTCACTTTAACGAAGTTGATCTCTCCCGGAAGAGGGTTTTCTATATCAGAACGAGTACACAACACAATTGGGCGCTTACCAGTCTCTTCATGCTGCAGCATTCTTATAAGATGTATCGTTCTTTGCTCATTCCAACCTAACATTAAAATGTGGTTTTCCACTCGAATTCTCCTTTTACCCAACAGACCTGCACGCCAATATTCAACACCCTCGGTTGCTACCTTACCGAGCAAAGCAGCAAATAAGCTGAGGCCTCCGGGAATCACAAATAGAATCACTACCCACTGACCAAGCTCTGTGGTTGGTGACAAATCACCATACCCAACCGTCGATGCTGTCACGACCAGATAGTACGCGAAGGTAGTGATTGAGGACGTGAGATCGTGCTCGCCAGCAATGAACAACAACAGCCATGCCGTAAGCACATACCCTGCAAACGCGACCAACAAGTTCTTCCCGTTTAACACGAATAGATTCGCCTGAAGCCAACGCTTGAGCTGTAACCAGATAACCATCTGCACCTCAATTAAGTATTTTGTTAATTACATGCTAGGAAAAATTCGCGATATCAACAAGATATCTGGTGTGAAACTCGAGAAAAAAGGTACAAAAAAGCCAGCACGAATGCTGGCTTTTAAACTCTGAAGGTAAAGACCTTGCTTACGCGTTACCCTTCACCTGCATGTTCAATTGCTCTGCGAAATCAAGCATGCGGTTCAATGGGATAAGAGATTTCACGCGTAGCTCGTCAGAAACGAAAATCTCGTGTTGCTCACCACCATTCTCAAGTGCATTTTCAATCGCCTCTAGGCCATTCATCGCCATCCAAGGACAGTGAGCACAGCTACGACATGTCGCACCAGCACCTGCTGTTGGCGCTTCAATTAGTTCTTTTTCAGGCACCAATTGCTGCATCTTGAAGAAGATACCTTTGTCTGTCGCCACAATCATTTGTGTATGCGGTAACTCTTTCGCTTTTTTGATCAGCTGACTAGTGGAACCAACCGCATCAGCTAGCTCAACTACACTTGCTGGAGACTCTGGGTGTACAAGAATTGCTGCTTCAGGGTAAACAGACTTCATTTTTCTCAATGCATCAGCAGAGAACTCGTCGTGTACGATACACTCACCTTGCCACAGAAGCATGTCTGCGCCAGTTTGGTTAGCAATGTACGAACCTAGGTGACGGTCTGGTCCCCAAATGATTGGCTTGCCTTCAGCATCTAGGCTTTCGACAATCTCAAGTGCGATACTTGATGTCACAACCCAATCAGCACGTGCTTTAACAGCCGCAGAGGTGTTAGCATAAACCACGACAGTATGGTCTGGGTGTGCATCACAGAACTCAGTGAACTTGTCTGCTGGACAGCCAAGATCCAACGAACACTCAGCTTCTAGTGTTGGCATTAAGATGCGCTTTTCAGGTGTCAAAATTTTCGCGGATTCGCCCATGAATCGAACACCACCGATGATCAGTGTGCTCGCTGGGTGACGGTTACCAAACTTAGCCATCTCTAGCGAATCACCTACGAAACCACCCGTCTCTTCTGCGAGAGCCTGGATTTCAGGGTCCGTGTAATAGTGAGCGATCAAAACAGCATCTTTTTCTTTTAGTAGCTTTTTGATGTTCGCTATGTGAGCCTGCTTTTGAGCATCGTTCAATGGAACTGGCTTCGGTGGGAATGGGTAAACAGTGTCGATTTTATCTAATATATGGCTCATTGCTCTTGCTCTACGCAACTTCTTCCGAGAATTAGAGCATTCTACACAGTACAACGATTGGGATCAAAAAGGATTGGGCATAAAAAAAGGCGCTGATGCGCCTCTTTTACTAAAGAACTATAAATGAGTCTTGGCTACTTTTGCCGATGCACTGTTCGGGTATTCGGCAACCACTTGTTCGTAGTACTTTTTCGCTTGCTCAGAGTTATTGTTACGCGCAGCGATGTCGCCAAGCTTCACTAAAGCATCAGCGCGCTTGTTTGAGTCTTTGTAAGCTACAACAGCTGCAAAGCTCTTCACTGCCTCTTTATCTTGCTTCTTAGCAAAGTAGAGCTGACCTAACCAGTAGTGTGAGTTAGGTGTGAACGTAGAATCTGGGAAGTCTGTTTGAAACTTCTGGAATGCAGTAATCGCACCCGTGTAGTCTCGCTGTTTGAGGATCATATCCACAGCGTTTTGATAAGCGGTTTGCTCATCAACATCAGTACTGAAAGTACCTTCGGCGCCTTTCGCGTCTGCTGCCGGAACAACAGCGGCTGCAGAGCCTGATGTTTTCACTTCGCTTCTTACTTTATCAAGCTCGATAAACAGCTCACGCTGACGCTCTAACATCTGTTTCATGTCATAGCTGTTGCGTTCAAGTTGACCACGAAGCTCACTGATCTCAAGAGCCATGTCGTCCATTTGTTGCTGCATTTGAAGTTGAACGCGATTGCGGTTTTGTAGCAAGCGCTCTAGACGCTCGATATCGGTTTCATTGGAAGCCGCTCGAGTAGAAGAGGAAGTTGAATTGGTTGTGGTGCTATTAAGATCGGATACTGGAGCTGGTGCAGCGAGCGCGGTGCTCGCTGCACTTGCCAGTAACGAAAGCATAATGACACGCTTCGTGTTACTGAACATGAGGCTATTCCTCAATTAAAAAGTCTACTAATTAGTAAACTAGTACTGCACGACGGTTTTTAGCGTACACTTCTTCAGATTGACCAAGAAGAAGTGGCTTCTCTTCACCGTAGCTTACGATAGAGATTTGGTCAGCTTGAACACCTAGAGCTTGTAGGTACTTAGCAACAGCTTGTGCACGACGCTCGCCTAGAGCGATGTTGTACTCAGGAGTACCGCGCTCATCAGCGTGGCCTTCTACAGTTACTTTCATGTCTACGTTTTTGCTTAGGTAAGCTGCGTGAGCTGCTAGCATCTCTTCGTAATCACCCGCGATAGTAGCGTTGTCGAATGCGAAGTAGATAGTTTGAGTTTCACGTAGTGCTTGCTCTTTAAGCTCTTGCTCTGACAGTTGACCGTTCGCGTCAATTGGTGTCACAACAGTTGTGTCTACGTTGTTTTCTGAACCTGAAGTTGCTTGGTTAGTTTCAGTACCAGAAGTCGCAGATGTTGCATCATCACTTGAGCTACATGCTGTTACTGCCATCACTGGTAGTGCAATCATCAAGCCTTTAAGAACTTTATTAAGTTGCATCTTATTTTCCTTACGTTATCAAACTTAGTTTCTACAGCCGATAAATTGCTATAGATAGTTACTTGCTACAATAGTTATTACTATCAATAGCTAATTGCTTTTAAGCGTGGCTACAGAAACGGCGACCATGCTGGCGCTCTTACACGCCCATTAGTTGCCGGTAATCTAGCTTTAAAACGACCATCGATAGATACCATCGACAGTACGTTTGTTTGGTTGTAAATAGAGCTATAGATGACCATACCTCCATTTGGTGCAATACTTGGCGACTCGTCTAGTAAGGTTTTAGTTAGGACCTGTACCGCGCCTGTTTCCAAGTCTTGCTTGGCCAAGTTAAATCCAGAGTTGCTGCGATTCACCATAATCAGGAATCGACCATCAGGGGTAATTTGACCACCTAAGTTCTGGCTGCCTTGCCATGTAATTCTTTGGGTAGAATTATCTGACAAATTTACATTATAAATCTGGGGTTTACCACCGCGATCAGAAGTAAAAATGAGAGACTTGCCATCAGGATGCCAGAAAGGTTCCGTATTATTGGCACGACCGCGAGTAATTTGCGTCAGTTTACGAGTTTGTAGATCAAGCGTGTAAACCTGAAGGCTGCCTGTTTTCGAAAGCACTAGTGCCAGTTTCTTACCGTCAGGAGAGAATCTTGGCGCACCATTGTGACGAGGGTATGACGTCACCTTTTCACGTTCACCTGTCGAGATATTCATAATGAAAATTTCAGCTTGACCATTTTGGAAGCTCACGTACGCAAGCTTCTCACCATCTGGAGACCAAGCTGGAGACATCAGTGGTTGCATAGAACGAAGCACCAAGCGTTCGTTATAACCGTCGTAATCCGCTACGCGCAAATGGTATGGGAACTTGTCTTTGTCATTCACTACAACGTAAGCAATACGTGTATTGAACGCGCCCTTCTCACCAGTTAATTTTTCATAAACATGGTCTGAAATAATGTGGGCATATTCACGTAAACGTGGGCCTGGTACGGTTGCTTTTTTAGTGAAAAGTACGTGGTCTTTCGAAAGAACCAATTGGCCCTCGTTGTTTAGTGCGCGGCTTTGACCATTTGTTAACTGGCCACGAACAATATCAACCAATTGATAATAGATTACATATTGTCCTTGCGCATCTTGAGTGATGCTGCCTGTCAGCAATGCATCAACACCTAGGTTTGTCCATGCATCGAAGTCTACATCTGCTTCGCTATAGGGTGTTTGTGGCATTTTGCTAATTGCAACAGGGCTGAATTTACCACTGCGCTGTAAGTCTGATGCGATCACAGCAGAAACATCATGTGGCAGTTTCTCTTTGCCTTCCCATTTAAAAGGCACAATCGCAATCGGTCGTGCAGAGTTGATACCATCGGTAATAACGAGCTCCAACGCAGCGTGTGCAAACTGACTGCTGGTCGCTATTACAAATACAAAACTCAGTAATAGTTTCTTTAACACGGGTTCGTCCTTTTACTCTGGTAATACTGTTAGGTTAATGTTTTTCAAAGAGTTTACGATATCTGGGTCTTTCGGTAATGGGAAAGACTGCACTTGGGCTACTGCTCGTTTCGTCGCAGCACACAGGCGGCTGTCACCCTCAAGAATTGAAAGGTTACCCAAAATAGCGTTTGATCCAGTTGGGATCAGCTTGAGGTTTACCCTACACGATTTTCCCCTAAAGCTATCTTCCAACAGCAGGTTTTGCTCTATGAGCTGGGTATAAATCGCACCATATCGCTGAACTTCATCATCAATAAATTGTTGTCTTGCTGAAGAGTTTTGCGAAGCCTCGGTTTCAAGACCTGCAAAGATGTCATTAAGTGCCGCTTCTTGCTGCTTACGCTCTTCTTCAAGTCGCTTTAATCGCTCTTGCTCTTTACGTGCCTTTTCAGCTGCTTCTTTTGCCGCTTTCTCTTTCGCTAAACGCTCTTTTTCAGCACGTTCAGCGGCTTCTTTCTCTTTGCGTGCTTTTTCTGCTGCTTCTTTAGCCGCCTGCTCTTTTGCCAAGCGTTCCTGTTCTGCTTTTGCGATAGCCGCCTCTTTCGCTTTACGCTCTTGTTCCGCTTTAACTAATGCGGCTTCTTTGAGTTTACGATCGGCTTCAGCTTTCGCTGCGCGCTCTTTCTCTTGCTTAAGACGAACTTCTTCTGCTTTACGCTGTTTTTCCTGCTCAACGCGACGCTTCTCTGCTTCACGAGCCGCTTTTGCCTCTTTGGCTTGCTTCTCTTTCAGCTTGCGAATGTTCTCTTCTTCCGCCTTACGGTTGCGCTCTAAGCGTTCACTTTCTCGGCGTAGCTTATCAAGGCGCTCTTGTTCTTTCTTACTCGCAGCTTCGCGTTGCTGACGAATCTGCTGCGCTTGCTGGCGAACGAGCTGCGGATCAATAACAACCGCTTGAACCATTTGGCCGCTTGGCTCGGGCTCAGACATAGTAAAATCTGCACCCACAATCAGCACAACGAATAACACCACGTGCAGCGCTAGCGACACGATAAGTGGTGTACTTAAGCTATTCGATTTAGTCTTTTTTGTTTTCATGAATGCTACGGAGTTATTCCCTTATGTCCGTCAGTAGGCCAACCTTAGGCACCCCTGCTCGGCTTAATTCATCAAGTAGTAAAACAACTTCAGCATACGGCGTTGCAGCATCGCCACCAACCGCCACTGGTGAATTTGGTTTAATTGAAAGCTCCGCTTTCACTCGCACAATGATCTCTTCTAATGACAGACCACGTTGAACTTCTTCATTGTTTACACTTAGCCCTAGCTCACCGTCTTTATTTACTTCAACAATGATAAAGCTGGCGTTATCGTCACCGAGAAGATCTTGAGCCGATTTTGCTGTTGAGGCTTGTGGCAGCTCTACGTCCACACCTTGAGTAACGAACGGCGAGGTCACCATAAAAATAATCAGCAAAACCAGCATAACGTCGATGTAAGGTACAACGTTAATCTCTGCGGTCATTTTGCGCTTTTTAGGTTGGTATCCTGCCATCGATTATTCCCTGCCAGCCATCGCTTGACGGTGAAGAATGCTGTGGAACTCTTCGGAGAATGTCGCGTAGTTATGTTCTAGCTTACCTACACGGCTGCTGAATCGGTTGTACGCCATTACTGCAGGAATCGCTGCAAATAGACCCATCGCGGTTGCGATAAGTGCTTCTGCGATACCCGGCGCAACCATTGCTAGCGTTGCTTGTTTTACTTCACCCAATGCGATGAATGAGTGCATGATCCCCCATACGGTACCAAAAAGGCCGATGTATGGGCTGATTGAGCCAACTGTTGCAAGGAACGGCAAGTTGGTTTCTAGTTCATCGACTTCACGAGCAACGGCAACACGCATCGCACGGCCAGTACCTTCCATAATGAAATCTGGTGACGCCGCGTTAGATTTACGCAGGCGTGCAAATTCGGTGAAGCCTGCGTAGAAGATCTCTTCTGTACCAGACAGCTCGTCTTTACGCTTGTTGCTTTCTTGGTATAGCTTCGACAAATCAACACCTGACCAGAACTTATCTTCAAAGGTCTCTGTGTGTTTCGCCGCTTGAGAAAGCACTTTACTTCTTTTTATGATCATCGCCCACGAGACGACCGACATACCCATTAGGGTAAGCATTACCAGTTTAACCAGTAAGCTGGCTTCTAAAATAAGGCCTAAAATTGAGATTTCAGCAGTCACTGTTTGTCAGCTCCGTAAGAATAAAAGTCGGCATAGCCTTAGGTTTCATTTTCTGATTGTCGATACATGCTACCTTAACCATTGCTTTACACAATGCTTTGCCATCAGGATTTACGATCTCCTGACAGAATACTAGGGAAGCACGTTTCAGTTCATAAATCTTTGTAATGACTTGTAAAGCATCATCAAGGCGCGCACCTTGGATAAAATCGATATCCATGTGTCGGACAACAAAACCGATGTTTTGTTCTAAAAGGACTTGCTGAGATACCCCAATTGAGCGCAGCATCTCGGTTCGAGCGCGCTCAAAAAACTTCAGGTAGTTGGAATGATAAACGACGCCACCTGCATCTGTGTCTTCATAATAGACGGTGACAGGCCAGGTAAATGGCTTAGATGATCCCTGCAAACTCATACCACAATACAAAAACGTTAAAGATATCACTATAACTCAACTCTTTGACATTAATAGTATAACGGCATGAAATATTTGATTTGTGTGGTGAAAAAAAAGGCCATCTGTATAAGATGACCTCTTTTCGGCTAAAAACCAAACAGTGCGATAAAGCCTGTATTCACGGGCATTGCGCCGCTATATGAACCTTAACACTGTTAGGTAGAGCAAAATTGTGAGTGAAGCATATGGGCTAAATAGCAATTGCCATACCCACGCTCTAGGCTTAAAACCAACCCCGAAAACCATGCTTGAACACACCGCCCAAATCAACATTGGACCGATGACCGCATTGAAACCGCCAATACTCTCGGCGTAGGCTTCAGGATCCCACATAACCAAGCCAACATGCACGAAACCCAGTACTAGAGACAAAACTCGAAGAAGAGTCTTGTCCATAGGTTGGTGCAGCTTGGTCACTTGCTCAGTGAGATTACTCACTGTCTTTATCCATCATTTCTGAGTGCTCTAACCAAAGAGCGTTAATGATGCCGAATGCACATGCTAGAAGTACACCCAAAATCCATGCGAAATACCACATAAAATTTCTCCTAAGTTATTTAACTTCTAGCTTAGTAAGCTGAAACGTCATTATCTTCGATGTGTTTCTTATCAAGACGACCGAACATTTTGTAGTAAGTCCAAGTCGTGTAAGCAAGAATCACAGGTACCATTACCGCCGCTACTGCAGTCATCAGGCCAAGTGTTAGTTCACTCGCTGTTGAATCCCACATTGTTAAACTGTGGTTCGGGATTAGGCTTGAAGGCATCACGAATGGGAACATCGCAAAACCAGCCGTTAGGATAACACCAGCGTTTGACAGGCTTGAGAACAAGAATGCAAAACCACCACGCTCAAAGCGAGACGCGACAACCGCTAGCAATGGCATTACCACACCTAGGATAGGCGCAGCCCACATTGCTGGGTACGTTTCAAAGTTCGCCATCCAAGCACCAGCTTGAACTGCTACTTCTTTGTTTAGCGGGTTTGAGTCAGCCATTGTGTCTAGCGTGCTTGTGATCACGTAGCCATCGATAGATTGAACCCAGAAACCACCAGCTACGAATAACGCAACCGCGATTAGACCTGTGATTTGAGCAACACCTCGAGCACGCTCGTGTAGTGACTCAGTCGTCTTCATTTGCAGCCAAGTTGCACCTTGCATAACGAATAGCATCAAGCTTAGTACGCCACACAGTAGAGCAAATGGGTTCAGTAGAGCGAAGAACGAACCTTTGTACTCAGACATCAGCAGGCTGTTTAGCTCAAATGGAACACCTTGAAGCAGGTTACCAAAAGCAACACCAAAGATAACTGGTGGAACTGTGCCGCTGAAGCAAAGCGCGTAGTCCCAAGCTTTACGCCATTTTGGATCTTCAATCTTCGAACGGTAATCTAGAGCAAGTGGACGTAGCCAAAGTGCTGCTAGCGTCACGTACATCGCTAGATAGAACCCAGAAAACGACGTTGCGTAAACTAGAGGCCATGCAGCAAACAGTGCACCACCCGCTGTGATTAACCAAACTTGGTTACCATCCCAGTGAGGAGCAATGGTGTTCAGCATAATACGACGTTCAGTGTCGCTCTTACCGATAACAGGAGACAGAGCTGCAACGCCCATGT
Source organism: Vibrio sp. R11-SG3-ISO9 (assembly GCF_059834255.1). Classification (NCBI taxonomy): domain Bacteria; kingdom Pseudomonadati; phylum Pseudomonadota; class Gammaproteobacteria; order Vibrionales; family Vibrionaceae; genus Vibrio; species Vibrio sp. R11-SG3-ISO9. Next base: position 68,124 of record NZ_JCBDGU010000038.1, on the reverse strand, counting down.
CGAAGCCATCAGTCACGGCGAAACCTACCAGTAGAACACCGATTAGGACCCACCAAATAAGTCGTAAGATTTCGTAATCAAACATAATATTCCCTCACTTATACTTCTACTGAACGGCTAACTTTGTCTTCAACAGAGTTGTCGTTTTGTTCGAAGTGGTAACGGCCTGTCTTAAGGCTACTTGGGCCTTTGCGAGCAAATTTAAGCATTAGGTACACTTCTGCAATTAGGAACACTGTGTAAAGCGCAAGAATTGCAAATAGTGATGTCCAAAGCTCGCCAATAGTCAGAGCTGATGCTGCAACGTTTGTCGGTAGGATTTCACCTACAGCCCACGGCTGACGACCGTATTCTGCAACAAACCAACCTGCTTCAATCGCAATCCAAGGTAGTGGGATTGAGAATAGAGCGGCTTTAAGAACCCATTGCTTCTGTTCGATTTTTTGACGACACGTTTGTACAAACGCAGCACCAAATACGAATAGCATGATGAAGCCACACGCAACCATGATACGGAACGACCAGAATAGAGGCCAAACAGTCGGGATAGAATCATCCGCCGCCATTTGGATTTGCTCTTCTGTCGCGTCAACCACGTTCTCTGTGTAGCGCTTAAGAAGTAGACCGTAACCTAGGTCACCTTTCACTTCATCAAATGCTGCCATGTTCTCTTCAGACTTGTCGCCTGCACGCAGTTTTTCTAGAAGCTCGTATGCGTACATACCCGTGCGGACACGATCAACGTGCTCGTCACGCAGATCACGTAGGCCTGTTACCTCTTTATCGAAAGAACGCGTTGCGATGATACCCATTACGTAAGGGATCTTAATCGCGTAGTCAGTATGCATTGTTTCTTGGTTTGGAATACCAAACACAGTAAACGCAGCCGGTGCTTCTTCTGTGTGCCATTCAGCTTCTACCGCTGCTAGCTTCACTTTCTGAACTTCACCTAACTCATAACCTGATTCGTCACCTAGAACGATTACAGATAAAATCGCAGCCATACCGAATGATGCAGCAATCGCGAAAGAGCGACGAGCAAAGGCAAGGTCTCGACCTTTTAGAATGTAGTAAGAGCTGATACCTAGGATGAACATTGCACCCGTTGTGTAACCAGAAGCCACTGTGTGTACGAATTTAACTTGCGCTACTGGGTTTAGGACAACTTCAGCGAAGCTCACCATTTCCATACGCATTGTTTCAAAGTTAAATTCAGCACCCACTGGGTTCTGCATCCAGCCGTTGGCAACCAGGATCCACAGCGCAGAGAAGTTAGAGCCAAGTGCTACCAACCATGTTACTGCTAAGTGCTGACGCTTTGACAATCTATCCCAACCGAAGAAGAAAAGACCAACAAAAGTAGACTCTAGGAAGAATGCAACAAGCGCTTCGATTGCCAGAGGGGCACCAAAGATATCGCCAACATAGTGAGAGTAATAAGACCAGTTAGTACCAAACTGAAACTCCATGGTTAAGCCAGTTGCTACACCTAGAGCGAAGTTGATACCAAACAATTTACCCCAGAACTTGGTCATGTCCTTGTAAATTTGTTTATCGGTCATTACATATAGAGACTCCATGATGGCAAGCAAAAACGCCATACCAAGAGTCAGTGGAACAAATAAGAAGTGATACATCGCTGTCAGTGCAAACTGCAATCGCGACAGATCAACAACATCAATCATGGTAACTCCTTTGTGTCGGCTGAATGACACTTGTGTGATTATTCACCGCAAAAATCCATGTTAAAACAATTAACGTGATTGTTATTACAAGTTGAAATTTGTAGCAAAAACGTACCGTTATAGTTAGATTATTGTTAAGCATGAGCTAATATAGCTGGCGCTAATATTACTGGTAAAATCAGTATGTTTCAAAAGGTTTATAGGAGAACCCTGCGTTGATTTGTATCAAATTTCTACGAGCAATTTAGAGTTATTTTTAACCAAACATGATTAAAATCACACCAATTATTAGGTTGGCAATAACGAGGCATGATATCTGTGACATGCCGCTATCACTCGATCAACATTTGAATTACAACTACCCATAAAGTATTAACAAGAATTATGACAACTTATTTCAATTTTTGTTAGCGACGTCAAATTTGAAATCAATGTTTTCAGTTTTGGAATGGCATATCGGCGACTAATATCGACTCGCGCAAAGAGTTGTTATTCTATAAAAAACTAAAAACCCCGGCGCTTATGCAACCAGGGTTTATAAAACACAACGATTAATTAACTTGGTTTGTCGATACCAAAATGAAGGTAAGCACGATCGGTAGCGATTCGTCCTCTTGGGGTTCGCTGTAGATAACCCTGTTGAATCAGATACGGCTCTAACACATCTTCAATGGTGTCACGCTCTTCACCAATAGCAGCGGCCATATTGTCGATACCTACCGGGCCACCGCCAAATTTCTCCATGATCGCCAACAGAAGCTTTCTATCCATATAGTCAAAGCCCTTGGCGTCGACATCGAGCATGTTAAGTGCCTTGTCAGCAACATCTGCACAAATATGACCATTGCCCTTCACTTCTGCAAAGTCACGCACACGACGCAGCAGACGGTTAGCAATACGAGGTGTACCTCGGGCGCGACGTGCCACTTCCAGTGCACCTTCAGGATCCATAGATAACCCCAAACAGTCAGCACTGCGCTGTACAATGTTTTGTAGGTCGTCAACCTTGTAGTACTCAAGGCGCTGCGTAATACCAAAACGGTCACGTAATGGCGATGTCAAAGAGCCCGCTCGCGTTGTCGCACCGATTAGGGTGAACGGAGGCAAATCGATTTTGATAGAACGCGCTGCTGGGCCTTCACCAATCATGATATCCAATTGGTAATCTTCCATCGCAGGATAGAGCACCTCTTCAACCATTGGGCTCAATCGGTGAATCTCATCGATGAACAGCATATCGTTTTCTTCAAGGTTGGTAAGAAGTGCCGCTAAGTCGCCAGCTTTTTCTAGTACCGGGCCAGAAGTGGTGCGGATATTCACATCCATTTCGTTCGCTACGATGTTGGCAAGTGTGGTTTTACCCAAACCTGGAGGGCCAAAAATCAATAGGTGGTCGAGCGCTTCATTACGAAGTTGCGCCGCTTTGATGAAGATCTCCATCTGATCACGGACGTGATCTTGGCCTTGGTAATCCGCTAACGCTTTAGGTCTTATTGCGCGATCGATGACGTCTTCGTCTTTGAATACTGGGTTGTCCGGCGCTATTAGGCGATCCGCTTCAATCATAGGTCATTCCAACTCAAGAGTGACAAGCTCTTGTTCTATTTAAGTTCTTTACTGCACTCCCCGACTCTAGCTTGAAGGCAAAGTGTTGTGGAGTGCATTTTATGTATACAGGTAAACCGAGTTTATACCATCGATTTTAGTGCTTCACGAATCAGTTGCTCGCTTGTCATGCCATCTTTCGCTATCTGTGACACAACCTTCGAAGCCTGAGTTGGTTTATAACCAAGAGCGAGAAGTGCACTTACCGCCTCTTCTTCAGCATCGTGCACATTCGGTGTTGAATCAATTGGAGCCGCATCCGTTGCCGGTGTAAACAGATCACCCGCGCCCCAGCCTTTGAGTCGATCTTTCATTTCTACAACCAAACGCTCAGCGGTTTTCTTACCCACGCCCGGAAGCTTAACCAACGTTGAGATATCTTCACGCTCAACACTCTGAACAAATTGGCTTGCAGTCATACCTGAAAGGATACCGAGGCCAAGTTTAGGACCAACACCATTAGCTTTAATCACTTCTCGGAACAGAGCTCGCTCTTTAACGGTATTAAAGCCATAAAGCAGCTGGGCATCTTCACGCACAACAAAATGAGTATAGATAATCGCTTCCTCGCCTACAGCAGGTAGTTCATAGAAACAGCTCATTGGCATTTGTACTTCATAGCCAACGCCACTCACTTCGATTAACAATTCTGGTGGCTGTTTTTCAATTAAAATACCGCGAAGACGTCCGATCACAACTTACTCTCTTGATGGAAAATTATTTGATGGACAGAATATAAAAGAACTGGATGCTTATCCAGTTCTTTCTATTTGATTGGGGAATTAATTAGGCGTGTTTGGCGTTTGACACCGCGCTATTCAGGCTTGTGACTAATTGCTTAACGAGATCGACTTGTTGATTCAACTGAATGCCGTTTGATGCAACTTGCCCTGATACGGTTTTGGTCTCTGCGACACTCTTTGCAACTTCAGTACTTGCCTGATCGAGCTCATGCAAAGATCCCATCTGCATGGTCATGATGTCAGTGAGCTGATTCACATCTGATGAGATGGTCTGAACCTCGGAAATAATGCCATTCATTTCAGCTTCCGTGGTTTCGATAATGGTACGCCCGTGCTCAACTTCTTCTTTACTTCGGTCTAGCAGTGTTCGGATCTCAATCGCAGAATGGCTACTTTTCGCGGATAGCTCACGCACTTGGTCCGCCACCACCGCAAAGCCTCGACCTTGTTCCCCTGCTCTCGCCGCTTCTATTGCTGCATTGAGTGCCAGTAGATTTGTCTGTTCGGCTACTGACGTAATCAGGTCTGCCACTTTCATGATCTCTTGATTACTTTGGATAATCTGGCTAATGGCATTGGTCGACGCTTCCAAAGATTCTGAGCTTTTCTGCGCTTTCACTCCAACCGCTTCGCTGCGCTCTTTAAGTTCATTGACGAACGAGTTGGACTCCTCAAGCCCTTCCGTCATCTGATGAAGCTGCTGACTCATTTGCTCAGCGGCACTCGCTTGAGATTCACAGTTCATGTTTAGAACTTCAACTTGAGAGTGGAGGTCTTTTGACTGCTGATCAAGCTGCACTGAGACGCCTTGCAAGCTCTGTGAATTATTGTTGGCGTGGTCTAACACAACAGAGAGTTGAGCTTCACTCTGAGTAGCTTGCGCAGCTACACTTTGACTCTCTGTTTTTGCAGCCTCGGCTTGCTCAATCGCAATCTCTTTCTGTTTAGCAGTAAAAGCTTGCGCTATGCATATCACTACCAATGGCATGACGACCCCAGACCAGGTCTCCACCACCATTGCCTGCTCATTTAGGGCGATATTTGGGAATACTACACCGTTCAAATGCATAGAGGTCATTACCACCGCCACGCCTATCACTAAGGCACTCCATGTAAGGGCGATAATTCTGGTTCCAGATAAGAAGAAAGCGACCACCAACAAAGGTACCCAGTAAGCTTGAGTAGAATCGACGACCCCGCCGCTTTGATAAATGATGTTTAGCGCATGAACGGCCATGCCGACAAAACCAAAATTAAGGGCCAAGATTGGATTTTTCGAGAGCTTTAAAACAAAGGCAGAAACCAGTTCAAGAACAATGAGGAAGATAGAGGTCGCAATTAATAGCTGTTCGCCATGCTTGCTCCATTTGATCAGACTGTAGAGTCCAACGATAAACGCAATGAAAGTAAACAGTAATAAAATGTCCGCCTGTCGCGACTCATTACTGCCCCATTGATGAGTTTTGGGTAGAAAGAGCGATCGCCACCATGTAATTGGGTTCATCGATAATCATCCTTGATTGACTTGTAAGACCTCCGACCAATGTTAGTTAATTGTTAAATGGAATGCGAACCTATTTAACAAAAACTGTTTTTGAAGTCTCATTTCATATCAAAGATAAGTAATTGATGGCGATTGGAATATCAATTGGAAGGATTAACGATAACGGCCGCGTCTCGCTGTAGTTGCTTTACCTGCTAACGCGATCAGCGTTTTATTGGTATTAGCATGACAAATTGCGACACCCAGTGCATCGGCAGCATCTGCTTGCGGTTTTGCTGGGAGTTTAAGCATGCTCATCACCATGTTTTGCACCAGTGATTTGTCTGCACCGCCATTGCCAGTTACGGCTTGCTTGATAAGACGTGCGGCGTACTCATGTACTGGAAGATCTGCATTTACAGCAGCAACAATCGCACTGCCACGGGCCTGACCGAGCTTAAGTGCCGAGTCGGCATTCTTCGCCATAAATACCTGCTCGATGGCGAACACGTCTGGCTGAAACTGCGTGATGATTTCGCTAACACCCGCATAAATCTGCTTCAAGCGTCCTGGCAGTTCTTTCTCCGACATGCGAATACAGCCACTACCCAAATATTGCAGGTGGCGACCATTTTGACGAATAACCCCGTAGCCTGTAATACGCGAGCCGGGATCGATTCCAAGAATAATAGACATAACTTAAAATACTGATTATTTATACATACTTTTATTTATAAGCTTAGTATATAGAAGCATAAAAAAAATGCCCGTTAAATTAACGGGCATTTCAATTCACTCCAAGAAAGAGTCATTTAAAGAAAAGTAGAGCGTGCTTATTCAGCTGACTCTTCTTTCTTTTCAGCAGCTTTCACCGCGATTGCTAGCTCTTCAAGCGCAGCTGGGTTAGCTAGGCTTGGTGCGTCTGTTAGTAGACAAGAAGCATTCGTTGTTTTCGGGAACGCGATAACGTCACGAATGTTCTCTGTACCACAAAGTAGCATTACTAGACGGTCAAGACCGAATGCTAGACCTGCGTGCGGTGGTGTACCGAACTTAAGTGCGTCTAGTAGGAAGCCAAACTTAGCTTGCTGCTCATCAGCTTCGATACCTAGGATGTCGAATACTGCAGATTGCATTTCAGCATTGTGGATACGTACAGAACCGCCGCCCACTTCGTAGCCGTTAAGAACCATATCGTACGCGTTTGAGTTAGCAGCCGCTGGGTTCGCTTTTAGCTCTTCCGCAGTCACACCTAGAGGTGATGTGAATGGGTGGTGCATAGCGTGTAGGTTGCCTTCGTCGTCTTCTTCGAACATTGGGAAGTCAACAACCCATAGCGGAGCCCATGCAGACTCGTCTGTCAGCTCTAGGTCTGTACCTAGTTTCAGACGTAGCGCGCCCATTGCTTCAGACACAGTGTTTGCTTTGTCTGCACCGAATAGGATGATATCGCCAGACTCAGCGCCAGTACGCTCAAGAATACCGTTGATCACGTCTTCGCTTAGGAACTTAGCAACTGGAGATTGGATACCTTCCATGCCAGCAGCACGGTCGTTAACCTTCATCCATGCAAGACCTTTCGCACCGTAGATACCAACGAACTCACCGTAACCGTCGATCTGCTTACGAGTTAGCTTAGCGCCATCTGGTACACGGATTACTGCAACGCGACCTTTTTCGTCGTTTGCTGGGCCAGAGAATACTTTGAACTCAACGTCTTTCACTAGGTCAGCAACGTCTACTAGCTCTAGTGGGTTACGTAGGTCTGGCTTGTCAGAACCGAAACGACGCATCGCTTCAGAGAATGGCATGATTGGGAACTCACCTAGATCAACGTCTAGAAGCTCTTGCCACATGTTACGAACCATCTTCTCAGTTGTTGCACGTACTTCTTCCGCGCTCATGAAAGATGTTTCGATATCGATTTGAGTGAATTCTGGTTGACGGTCAGCACGTAAGTCTTCATCACGGAAACACTTAACGATTTGGTAGTAACGGTCAAAACCAGACATCATTAGCAGCTGTTTGAATAGCTGTGGAGACTGAGGAAGCGCGTAGAACGAACCTTTATGAACACGGCTAGGTACTAGGTAGTCACGAGCACCTTCTGGTGTCGCTTTCGTTAGTACTGGTGTTTCGATGTCTAGGAAGCCGTTGTCATCTAGGAAACGACGAACAAAGCTAGACGCTTTAGCACGTAGCTTGATGCGATCGCTCATTTCTGGACGACGTAGGTCTAGGTAACGGTACTTTAGACGCTGCTCTTCTGAGTTCTTCTGGTTGAAGTCTAGTGGCAGAACGTCAGCACGGTTGATGATTTCAAGGCCTTTAGCGATGATCTCGACTTCACCCGTTGCCATGTCTTTGTTTACTTGGCTGTCTGGACGAACGCGTACTTCACCCGTTAGTTTGATACAGAATTCATTACGAAGTTGGTTAGCTACTTCGTACGCATCTGCCATATCTGGGTCTACAACTACCTGAACGATACCTTCACGATCTCGCATATCGATGAAAATAAGACCGCCCAAATCACGACGACGGTTTACCCAGCCGCAAAGTTCTACAGTTTGTCCCGCCAGGGACTTGTTCAGGTTACCACAGTAATGGGTACGCATAATGAATTTCCCAATCTTTTAATAATTACTAATTTCTATACTGTAACTAGACCGAATCTAATTACAATTCAAAGATCCATTTATACGCGGAAACTTGTCTAAAATCGACCTTTCCCACGCCTATTTGTTGTGTTTTATTCAGCTTTGACGCTTTATAGCTCACGAAACAGCCAAAGCGGCACAAATCTCGCACAAATATTCATCAACACTGAAAAAATTGGGCTAATTATATATTGAAAGTACCCAAGTCAGCAAAAGTCTCGTAGAGTGTTTTTGATTAAAGCAACCAAAGCACTTTTAGATACCATGACAAGATTACCTTTAAGACTCGGACTGACTATGTGGTCACACTCAGAGTGGCAGAGCCAATTCTATGGAAAAGGCACCAAACCTGCAGAAAGACTAGAGAAATATTGTCATGTTTTTCATACCGTTGAAGGTAATACTACCTTCTATGCGACGCCATCAATGACTACCGTCAATAACTGGCGTAACGCAAGTCACGATGACTTTCGTTTCACCTTCAAATTGCCAAAATTCATCACCCACCAGCAGCAGCTTAGACACTGCCAAGCAGAGTTGAAAGAGTTCCTTCAAATCATGTCACCGCTGCATGAACGTATCGGTCAATGGACGATTCAGTTGCCTCACCAGTTCGAGCCAGAATCACTGCCTGTGCTGCAACAGTTTTGCAAACTCTTCCCGAAAGAGATGAAACTTGGCGTAGAAGTACGTCACCTTAGCTTTTTTGATAAAAGCGACGACGAAAAGCGCTTTAATCAATGGTTAGTTGAAGAGAACATTAACCGGATCATTATGGACAGTCGCCCAGTATTTGCTGCAGCACCAACGACTGAGGCAATTATTGATGCACACAAGAAAAAACCTCGCGTGCCTGTGCATGCAATCGCGACATCTGACAACCCAATGATTCGCTTTATTGGTCAGCACGACGAGCAGCCCAACTTAGAGTTTTTCAAGCCATGGTTATCTAAACTTCCAACATGGATGGCAGAAGGAAAACAGCCTTATTTAATGATCCATACTCCGGATAATGACCATGCTCCAGAACTGGCGGCAACGATATACAAACAGCTTATCGAGCAATGTCAGCAGCATCACAATATCAAGTTACCCCAGCTCTCCGAATTCCCGGTTAACAAGGGCGATACGCAAATCAGCATGTTCTAACTCATCTATAACCAAACCATTGGCAGTTTGTATTGGCAGTGAAACCTGAGTTTTCGTGACACAGTGACATTTTTTACGTAAAATACGCCCCCCTTTTATTCAGCATGCGAAAGCCTGCTGATTTGCTGACTGTCGAGAGAGAACGCTATGAGCAACAAAGACACTATCTTTTCCGCTCCTATTGATAAAATTGGTGATTTCACCTTTGATGCAAGGGTTGCAGAAGTATTCCCAGATATGATTCAACGCTCCGTTCCAGGCTACAGCAACATCATTTCTGCTATCGGCATGATGGCCGAGCGCTTTGTGAAACCACACTCAAATATCTACGACCTAGGTTGTTCTTTGGGTGCTGCGACACTGTCTATGCGCCGTCACATTCAGCAAGAAGGCTGTACAATCTACGCAGTCGATAACTCCGAAGCCATGGTAGAGCGTTGTAAGCTTCACGTTAATGCTTACCGTAGCGATACTCCTGTAGAAGTGATTGAAGCGGACATTCGCGAAATCGAAATTACTGATGCTTCCGTGGTCGTCCTCAACTTCACACTGCAGTTTCTTTCACCAGAAGATCGCTTTGCACTGCTCGAGAAGATCTATGCTGGACTTCGTCCTGGTGGTGTGCTGATCTTGTCTGAAAAGTATGTCTTTGAAGATGAGAACGCAAACGAACTACTGATTGACCTGCACCACGATTTTAAGCGTGCAAACGGTTATAGCGAGTTGGAAGTGAGCCAAAAACGTAGCGCCATCGAAAACGTGATGCGCCCAGATTCAATTCAAATGCATAAAGAGCGCTTCTATAAGATTGGGTTCTCTAGCCACGAAGTTTGGTTCCAGTGCTTTAACTTCGGCTCAATGTTTGCGGTTAAGTAGTCTAGCTAATTGATACTGAAGAATCCCCGTCATTCCCTACAGTGAGGAACGAACGTGATAGGGAATCTCTTTTTTGCTTTAGCTTAATCACTAGTATTTTTTATGAGTGTCGAGCGACTCAGAAAGCGCCCTCAACAAACCACTCTAGCATCTATTTATAGCTCCCCGATGCACTCGTCGACTCGCGCTCGAGGATGACGATAGCCTCGGGAAACAAAATTTAGGAACTTGTTCTAATGTTTAATTTTGCCAATTTTTACCAACTCATTGCTCAAGATACGCGTCTGCAACCTTGGCTAAATATTCTTCCTCAACAGTTAACGGATTGGCAAAATGCAGAGCACGGAGACTTCGACCGCTGGCTGCGTGCTTTAAACAAGATCCCACAAGGTGCACCGGATCAAGTTGACCTAAAGAACTCTGTTACGCTGACTAACGACACACCATTTCACGACGGTGAGTTGAAGAAACTAGAAAACCTGCTGAAAACGTTCCACCCATGGCGCAAAGGTCCGTACACGGTTCACGGTATTCATATTGATACTGAGTGGCGCAGCGACTGGAAATGGGACCGTGTTCTTCCACACATCACACCATTGAAAAACCGCAGCGTACTTGATGTTGGTTGCGGCAACGGCTACCACATGTGGCGTATGTTGGGTGAAGGTGCTCGACTGACTGTCGGTATCGACCCTTCTCACCTGTTCTTAATTCAGTTCGAAGCAATTCGTAAACTTATGGGCGGCGACCAGCGTGCCCACCTATTACCACTCGGCATCGAGCAACTACCAAAACTGGAAGCGTTCGACACGGTATTTAGCATGGGTGTGCTCTACCACCGCCGCTCTCCACTTGATCATCTAATCCAACTTAAAGATCAGTTGGTTTCTGGTGGTGAGCTAGTGCTAGAAACTTTGGTTATCGAAGGTGATGAAAACGCGGTACTTGTGCCAGTAGACCGCTATGCACAAATGCGTAACGTGTACTTCTTCCCATCGGCTCGCGCTCTAAAACGCTGGCTAGAGCAAGTGGGTTTTAAAGACGTACGTATTGTCGATGAAAACGTAACAACAGTTGGTGAGCAACGCACTACCGAGTGGATGACGCACAACTCACTACCTGATTACTTGGATCCAAATGACCCAAGTAAAACAGTTGAAGGGCATCCAGCACCACGCCGTGCCGTTTTAGTTGCAACTAAGCCTTAAGCGTTGAAAAACCAAAGACGCTGACAAGCATTTGACGAAAGAAGACTCGAAATTGGATAAAATCCGCAGAGTGCTCAATGAATGAGCTATTTCGTCGAATGATAATTGGCTGTAGGCAAACATAGCCTGTCAATATGACCAGACGCTAACATTAGGATGCTTCACGCATCCTTTTTTGTGGGCTAAACTATTCAATAGTCTGAACTATTTTCTAATTTCAAAGGTTTTTATATGTTTAAGCGATTATCGCCTATTCTGGCGGTTGGTTTGCTCTCTGGCTGTACTCTCACTAACGGTGCGGCTTATCATCAAGAAACTCTGGATGCTATCGCTAAATCAGAGACAAACATCGCAAATAAAGTTCAAAACTTAGAGCTTCAACTGAGCAATCAAAGTGACTACATCGAGAGTCTAGAAGAAGAAATCATTGCGTTATCCAATGAAGTTGAAGTTCACCTAACTACTCTAGAAAAACAACAGGTCGAAGAGATCGAAGAGGAAGAAGTGATTGTCACTCGAGTCCCAGTTGTTTCAAACGAGCAACCAACCATTCTCGGTGCCATTGAAAAAGTTACGATTGAGTCAATCAAGCAGAAGTTTGATGCTCGCGTAGATACAGGTGCTACAACTTCGTCGTTGAATGCAGTAGATATCAAAGAATTTGAGCGCAATGGCAAGAACTGGGTGAAGTTTCACCTAGCTGATAAATCGCAACCAGCAGAAGATCAAAAGTGGATTGAAGCACCCGTTGTACGCTACGTGAAGATTCGCCAATCGACCAGCGACGAGACAGAACGTAGAGCTGTGATCGAATTATGGGTGAAAGTTGGAAAAATCCATGAAAAAGCGCAATTTACATTGGCGGATCGCTCTCAAATGAGTCACCCTGTATTACTAGGGCGTGAATTTATCAAAGACATCGCTCTAGTGGATGTAAGTAAAAAGTACGTACAAACGGAAGATAAATAACAATAGTAGGGTAAGCTATGACGTCAAGAATCCCATTTTATATTTCGATCGTGCTACTCATCGTAGCCGGCATTGCATTGAGTGTGTTCAGACACACGACCTACGGCGTGCCATGGACGCCAGGGGAAACCCGACAAGTGTGGGACGTTGAGGCTCGAATCGAGTTCAACGCCATGGACCAAGAAGCGAAAGTATCGCTAGCGGCTCCACACACGCAATCAAACTACACACTCATCGGTGAATCCGCTTCCTCACCAGGCTATGGTATCTCTTACGTGACGACCGACACTGGTCGTCGAGCTGAGTGGTCTATCCGTCACGCTAGCGGCGCACAGACAATTTACTACAAAACTCAATTCTTAGTTGACCCTCAAGCGCAAGTTAATGCCGTACCACCAGAAGGTGAAGTGGCAACGCCAAGCTTTGACGGCCCTGAAGAAGCAGCAGCGAAAGCCCTTATCGACCGCGCAACTCAGCGCTCTGCAGACAACCTCACTTTCACTCGTGAGCTTGTTAAAACACTTAACGATCCAGACAGCCAAAACTCAGCGCTTATCCTCAACAACATGGATAAAGTGGAAGCAGCACACAAGTTACTTTCTTTTGCTGGAATCCACTCAAAGGTTGTTGGTGTTATCGAGTTAGAAGATGGCCGTCGTCGCCAATCTATCCAACATATGATTCAGATTTGGGACAAAAACCAATGGGTGCTTTTCTCTCCAGAATCTAGCCAACAACAAGTTCAGCCAAACCTACTGATCTGGGATGAATCAAACGTTTCACTACTAGACGTTGTCGGCGGTCAAAACAGTAAAGTTCACTTCTCAATGATTGCTCAAGAGGTGACTCCAACTGAAGCGACAAACAGCAAGATTTCAGCTGACCAACTACTGAACCTTTCGATCCACAGCTTGCCACTTGAAGAACAAGCGATGTTTAAGACCATCATGCTGATTCCAATTGGTGCGCTTATTGTTGTGTTCTTGCGTGTTATCGTCGGCTTGAAGACATCAGGTACCTTCATGCCTGTTCTGATTGCTGTAGCGTTCGTACAGACACAGCTGGTGACAGGTATTGTCGGTTTCCTACTTATCGTTGGTACGGGTCTAGTAATTCGTAGCTATCTATCTAAACTTAACTTACTGCTGGTCGCACGGATATCCGCGGTAATTATCACCGTAATCATGATTATTTCTATCTTTACGGTTGTGGCGTTCAAGGTTGGCTTAACTGAAGGTCTATCGATTACGTTCTTCCCAATGATCATCCTTTCTTGGACTATCGAACGTATGTCTATCCTTTGGGAAGAAGAAGGTGCAAAAGAGGTTGTGCTACAAGGTGGTGGCTCGCTACTGACTGCTGTTCTTGTTTACTTGGCAATGACCAACCCATTCATTCAGCACTTAACGTTTAACTTTATTGGTCTACAACTTATTGTCCTAGGCGGCATCTTACTACTAGGTACTTACACAGGTTACCGCTTAACTGAGCTACGTCGCTTTAAACCGCTAGCGGAGGATTAAGTTATGTTTGAACAGTTTACATCGCCGTTTAAGTTGAAAGACAAAGGCATCATGGGGATGAACAAGCGTAACCATAGTTATATTGGTCGCTATAATGATCGCTCCAAATACCCTTTGGTAGATGACAAGCTAAAAACCAAAATCATCGCTGAACAAGCGGGTGCTACCGTACCTAAACTGATTGGTGTGATTGGTCACCAAGCGGAAGTGAAGACTATCCACAAGATGGTTCAAGACTGGCCAGGTTTTGTAATCAAACCAGCACAAGGCAGTGGTGGTAAAGGTATCTTAGTTATCACCTCTCACAAAGACGGCGTTTATACCAAACCATCCGGTTCGACGATTGGTAAAGAGGACGTTGAACGCCACATCAGTAACGCACTTGCGGGTCTATTCTCGTTGGGTGGTAAAAACGATGTGGCGGTGGTTGAGAACTTAATTAAGTTCGACAGCTGCTTTGACGGCTTCAGTTACGAAGGGGTGCCTGACGTACGTATCATCGTATTCAAAGGCTACCCTGTAATGGCAATGATGCGTCTATCAACATCGGCTTCCGATGGTAAAGCTAACCTTCACCAAGGTGCGGTAGGCGTGGGTATTGATATTGCCACTGGTAAAGCTGTACGAGCCGTGCAATTTGACCAACCCGTCACCCATCACCCAGATACAGGTAAAGAGCTTGCCCTACTACAGGTACCTCACTGGGAAAAGTTGCTGACTCTGGCATCGAGTGCTTGGGAAATGACAGGCCTTGGTTACATGGGTACTGACATGGTACTTGATGAGGAAGAAGGCCCAATGGTGCTTGAGTTGAACGCTCGTCCAGGGCTGGCGATTCAGATTGCTAACGGGGCTGGGTTGCTGCCACGTCTTCATCACATCGAAAACTTGGGCACACCAGGTGAGTACCCGAAACCTGCTGAGCGTGTTGCGTATGCTGCTAAGCAGTTTGGTGTACACGTCGAATAAGAGCAGCAGTCAAAAGCAACAACAACATTAGTGCTATCAAATAAAACGAAAGCCGCATAGTCTAACTATGCGGCTTTTTTGTGTTCTGTACTTTTAGGTACTTTCAAACATCACACGTGAACACTCTGCTCGGTGAATACGGGTTCGACCTTAACAGCTGCGACTTTAAATTCAGGGATCTTCGCATGTGGGTCTGTTGCTGTTGTCGTTAGACGATTCACCGGAGACTCCACAAAGTGGAACGGAATAAACACTACACCTTTCTGCATACGCTTAGTAACAAATGCAGCGATCTCAATTTCGCCACGACGTGTTGATACTTTCAGCATTTGACCATTGTTAATATTAAGCACCTCAGCATCATACACACTGATCATAGCTCTAGGCCCCGCCAAATTGTCCAACCCTTTCGTTTTACGAGTCATAGTCCCAGTATGGAATTGCTCAAGGATACGTCCTGTAGTCAGTACTAAAGGATACTCTTCGTCCGGCAGCTCTGCAGCGTATCTAAATGGAATCGCCTCCATCTGCCCTCTCCCCCGCGTAAACTGAGTTTGGTGCATAATACGAGTACCGTCAGGGTTGTTTTTGTTACTTGGCCACTGAATGCCGTTTATCGTAATGTTCTCCCAACGCAACCCGCCATATTGTGGCGTTACACGAGCAATCTCATTGGTAATATCAGCTACTGACTGATAATTCCAATCGCTTCCCATAGCATTAGCCAGCATTTGAATGATTGCCCAATCCTCTTTCGCTTCACCCGGCGGTTTTACCGCAGGATTGATACGCTGCACACGACGCTCCGTGTTGGTGAAATGCCCAGACTTTTCAGCAAATGAGCATGATGGCAGGACAACATCCGCGTATTGAGCTGTTTCAGTCAGGAAGATATCTTGCACCACCAGAAAATCGAGCGCCTCAAGCCCCTCAATCACATGGGCTTGGTTTGGATCACTCAGCACTGGGTTTTCCCCCATCACGTACAGTCCACGGACTTCACGATTACACGCGCCATCAATGATTTCAGTGAGTGTTAAACCGCTCTCAGCAGGCAATTCAGCAATATCCCATTCCATCTCAAATTTCTTACGAACGAGTGGATTATAGACCTTTTGATAACCCGGAAGATTGTTTGGTAATGCGCCCATGTCGCACGCACCCTGAACATTCGATTGACCACGTAGTGGGTTAATGCCACCACCTTCAATGCCGATGTTCCCGCACAACAGTTGCAGGTTAGCGATAGAGCGTACGTTATCGTGTCCAGTGGTGTGCTGAGTGATACCCATTGAGTAATAGACGGCTGTGCGCTCAGCTGTGCCTATCAATCGCGCCATGGCGAAGATGTCTTCTGCTTTGACACCCGTGACCAGTTCCACTTTGTCGAGCGAATAACTCGGTGACATAACCTCTTGCAGCAAGGTATCAAAACCATCGACGCGTTCGTCAATATACTCTTGATCGTACCAACCATGCTTTATGATCTGCTGCATCACACCGTTAAGCAGCATCACGTCAGTCCCTGGTCGATGAGCTAGATAAAGTTCGGCATGGTCGGCGATATCGATGCGCTTAGGATCAGCAACAATCAATCGTGCACCGCCATGTCGCACGGCCTGCTTAATGTGAGAACCAATGATCGGGTGTGCCGATGTGGTATCCGAGCCGATAATAAAGATAACATCGGAGTGTTTGATACTCGGAATATCATTAGTCATCGCACCGCTGCCCAGTGACGCCTCAAGCCCGGTGACTGTGGAGGCGTGGCAAAGGCGTGCACAATGATCGACGTTGTTTGTCCCCAGCTCTCGACGGATGAATTTTTGAAAAGCGTAATTGTCCTCATTAGTGGTTTTTGCTGAAGAGAAGCCCGCTAGCGCCTGACTGCCAACACCTTTCTTAATAGCGGAAAACTTATCGGCAACCAAACGAATAGCTTCCTCCCAGCTAGCAGGTTGTAGCCAACCATCTCTACGAATCAAAGGTGTTGTAAGTCGCTCGTCACTACCGACGAAATCAAACCCGAAACGACCTTTAACACACAACATGCCTTCATTGACTGGCGAGCTAGCGCCTTCCACATAACAAATCTTATTCACCGATTCGTCAACATGCATAGTGAGCTTGCAACCCACACCACAATAGGTGCAGATAGTATCGACTTTCTTCAGGTTATCCGTCCTGCCTTGTTGCTTGTAGCGAGCATCCACCATTGCTCCCGTCGGGCACGCTTGGACACAAGCGCCACACTGAACGCAATTAGAGTCGCCCATTAGCGTCTGATTCGGACCAAAATTCGGTCTAAGTTCAGGCCTAGAGCTTGGCTTCCCATTTTGTGCACACATGAAGCTTAAGACACCATGAACATTCTGCTCTCTACACGCTTGAATGCACTGACCACAGCTGATACATCGATTGGCATCAAAGACGATGAACTCTGAACTCGCATCCACTTCAAACTTATGTCGTGGTTGCTGGCTACTATTCCCTTGCTTAGCTTTTACTGCTTGCCAGACCGCATCATCCGTAACATCGACCTTATAATCATTGAATATTTGCACAGCTTGGTATTCTGTCGCGTAGTCTCGCAGGTCACACTGAGTGTTCGCTTGGCAACCACACTCTAGACAACGTTGCGCTTCTTCAATCGCATCAGCGTTGGTGAAACCGAGTTCAACTTCATCGAAGCTTTGTTCACGCTGCTCTGCGCTTAGCTCAGGCATAATCTTTCGGGCGACACTTTGAATCGCTTGATATTGTTGCCGTTCAACTGCTTTTAATTGCTTCTCTTTGCGTGAATTGAAAGGCTTCACTGGTAACTGTGTCATAGTGCCGCTAAAGAAACGGTCTATCGCCTGAGCAACAATACGACCATCTCCAACAGCCTCAACCGCTGTTGCTGGTCCACGTCTAAAATCGCCGATACTGAAGATATTGCCTACCCCTGTGTGCATGGTATCTGGGTTGGCATCAGCAGTATTCCAACGAGTGAGTGGAATTTCTAAAGACTCATCGGTCATGAAGCTCAAGTCTGGCTTTTGGGATACCGCTGCAATCACAGTGTCGAATACTTCTGTGAAAAACTCTCCAGTTGCTTTCGGGCTTCGTCGTCCTGAAGCATCTGGTGCCCCCAGTTCCATTCGCTCTAAACGAATCGCTTTAACGCGACCATTGTCGTCTGCAATATTTTCCGCAGGGTTGGTCAGAAAGTGGAATTTAACGCCCTCGTGTTCAGCTTCTTCGATTTCGTAATCTTCGGCTGGCATCTCGTCTCGAGTCCGACGATAAATCAGTGTTGTCTCAGCCCCTGCTCTGACCGCCGTTCTAGCACAGTCTATCGCGGTGTTACCGCCACCGATGACCGCTACTTTTTTGCCTGTTGTATATTGTTGATCAGTGACGTAATCCTTCAGATAGTCGACACCGAGGTAACAACCCTCTAAATCGCTACCCGCATAATTCATCTCTACTGCACTGGAAGCCCCAACGGCTAAACAAACCGCATCAAAGTCTTGCGATAGACTCGACAGCGAAAAGTCTTCACCAAGCTTCTTATCGCATTCAATCACCATTCCGTTACGGCACATCAACTCAATTTCTTTGTCTAGAATTGACTTTGGTAGACGATACTCAGGAATACCATAACGCAACCAGCCACCAGCTTTAGGCATCGACTCATAGACAACAACTTGATAGCCTTCATTCGCCAAATAGTAGCCAGCCGTCAACCCACCCGGCCCACCTCCCACAATCGCGACCCGCTTTCCATTGTCCGGTTTCTTAGGTGGCGTGTAGCTTTCTTGCGCTTCTAAATCGATATCCGCAGCGTGGCGCTTTAACTGACGTATCGCAATTGAGTCGTCAACTAAGTTGCGGCGACATTCAGTTTCACAGAAAGCTGGGCATACGCGGCCAATCGACAATGGCATAGGTAAGGTTTGTTTGATGACCTCTATCGCCTTCAATGAGTCGTTTTGTGCGATGTGATGCAGGTAGGATTGGATGTCAACGCCAGCGGGACAAGCCGTCTGACAAGGTGCTTCACAATCGGCATAATGATCAGACATGATTCGATTTAGTGCGCGATGGCGATGTTGACTGATTTGCTCAGATTGCGTGTTAACGGTTAAACCTTGGTAGACGTCCAGTTCACAGGCTCGTTGCATTCCTCCACTTTCAACCTCAACAACGCATAGGTCACAAGGTATCTTTTCTCCAGAGCGGTTCAATCCACACAGCGATGGAATATCAACACCACATGTATTCGCAGCCTCGAGCACAGTTTGCCCCTGCTCGACAATGCGGTGTTTACCGTCAATCACAATCTGAATCATAGTGAACCTTCCTTACACAGCATCTAAATGAACAATTAAGTAATACAATATTATTAATATTCCATCGTGGTTACTATTACCATACATTATTTGTGGTTTTGTGCGTGTGACCGCAAACTCGTTCCATTGACATTAACCATAAAGTATGAAGGGATTTAATGAGGACTGTTTCGGACACAAAAAAAGCCCCTTCGAAAAGGGGCTTAGTTATCTATTGTTTGCTATTCACTCGCGCTTGTTACGCTTCTTCAATCAGTTCTTGAACTGGTGACTCTGTTCTGTTTTGAGCAAAGCCGCGCAATCCTACAACGTGTACGTGTTCGTGATCTTTAAATACCTTACGAACCAGTTTGTAGGTTGTGCCCTTTTCTGGACTGATATTCTCCGGCGCTGCAATTAGAAGTTGCATGCCAAGACGGTCACACAGCTCAAACAGAGTAGAGATAGACTTCGCATCCAGACGCGCTGCCTCATCCAAGAACAGCAGGCGACATGGAACGATGTCTTTGCTGCGCAGGCGACGTGACTCTTCTTCCCAGCTTTGAACAACCATCAATAGGATAGATTGACCAGTACCAATCGCCTCACCTGTTGATAGCGCACCTGACTCAGCTTGTAGCCAACCATCTGAACCACGGTTTACCTCAACGCTTAGCTCTAGGTAGTTACGATAGTCAAGCAGCTCTTCACCTAGTACCTGTGGTGAGCGTTGGCCCATATCGATATGTGGGTTCACGCGCTGGAACAGCTTCGCCATTGCTTCAGAGAAGGTAAAGCGAGAGCTTTCAAACAGATCTTTGTGCTGCTCCTGTTGAGAAGCAAGACCAGTCAGCAAGATCTCATGACTCTCACGGATCTTCACATTCAAGCGCACGCCCTTAACCTGACCAAAGTAGATGTTCGATAGACCTTGGTTAAGCATTCGAATTCGGTTCTGCTCACGCTGAATCGTCTTCTTAATGATGCTTGCTACCGACTCAGAGCTGATCGCTAGGCGGTTTTCACGTTGTGTTAGCTCTTCCGTCAGTCGCGCAAGCTCCACTTCCATCTCTTCGATCGCTTCTACTGGATCATCAGTATGGATAATGTCTTGACGGATACGCTCACGTAGGTGTTGGTACACAGCGATGTAGAATAGAACCTTACGCTCTGGGTGCGCATTGTCTTCCGACAGACGCAGTGCATCACGCAGATCATCGTTATCGGCAACAGCTAAACGCAGTGCACCCAAAGATTTATCCGACATAGAACGCAGTTCACCAGCCGATAGGTAAGCCAGTTCACGCTTGTGTAGACGACGCTCAACGTCGTTTTCACGAGCCAAACGAAGTACTGAACACCAACCCGCTTTTGCTGCAACCACAAAAGTACGCAGCTCAACGTACTCTTTCTGTACCTTCTTCAGACGCTTAGCCAGAGACTTCATCTCAAGCTCAGTTGAAGTGATGGTACGCTCGTATTCGCTCTTACGGCTACGTGACGTATGCAAACGCTCTTGCAGTTCATCACGACGACGAACAGCGCGCTCTTGAGCACCTTCGTCGGCATTCACACCGTACTCTTGAAGTTCTTGTTTGAACTCTTGAACCGTTTCTAGTTTCGCTTGGTGTGAGCTCTTCAGAGCCGCCAATACTTGGTTGTATTGGTTCATTTGCTCACGAGCTTGCTTCAAGCCATCACGACCTTTAGCACGTGCTTGTTCAGCTTGAACCAGTTTCGCTTTTAGCTGCTCGCTCAATTCGCTGCTCTTGTTCAGCAAATCTACTGAGTCTGAGTAAGCAAAATAGTGACGACGTTCAATGAGATCAGACAGTGCAAACACCTTCGCCTTCAAGGCTTGCAGTGCTTGGTCTGCTTGCTTGTATTCCGCTTCCAGTACATCAAACTGCTCTGGGTCTGCATCTAGGGCAGTCACGATTTGCTCTAGGTTTTGCAGCGCTTTACCGTGATTGCTCAGGTAAGATTTCGCTTCACCTAAACGCTCCAGTTGCGCTTCTAGCTCAGCCAAGCGCTCTGCTAAGGTTTCGTCTTCTAAAATACGAACCATAGGTGCTAGCTTGTCTAAAGCAGCTAATGCTTGTTTGCTCTGTGCAAGCTGACTACGTTGCTGCTGCTCTTTCGCATCCAACTCAGCTAGGGCACGAACAATTTGGTTACGCTTATCACGTACCGATGCCAACGCCAGCTCAGGATCAGCATTGAATGCGACATGCAAGTGTTTCGCAACAAACGTATTAAACGCTTGGTATAGACGATTTAGCTTCTGAGAGTCAAAGGCAGCTTTCGCATGGTTTTCAACGACTACATCACGCTCTTCGCGCAGCTTCTCTAGACGCTGTTCACGTGCCGCACGACCAAACAACGGGATATCTGGGAAACGTGAGTAACGCATTTGGCGATCATTTAACTGAACGCACACTGCACCTTCGAGTTCATCGGCATTAAATGAACTGTCGTCAAATGCGTCAACGTCACCCTCAAGGATGTACAGATCTTCTGGACAGTCTTCAAGATCCACCAGCTTTTCTTTAATACCGTCAAGATCCGATACCACGATCGCGTGACGAGCAGGACCGTACATTGCGCTGAAGTATGGTGCGTCGTCGATCGTAATATCATCGTAGATCTCTGACAGAAGTACGCCGCCTAGAGTATCTGCTAGGCCTTTCAAACGAGGATCGTTTGAACCACCAGGTGAAGCCAGACGCTCAATCTCAAGTTCGAGTTCGCTGCGACGTTTTGCCAATTGATCTTTCGCGACAGACTGTGCTTTTTCATCTTCAAGCACTTGCTGCATTTGAGTCATCACAGCTTGGCTATCTTCAAGTTCAGCGTCCGTTTGCTCACGAAGACTATCTAGTGCGTCGTTTGCTGTAATCCACGCAGGTGCAATCGCTTCAAGCTTTTGAATCTCTTGATCGTGGTTATGCTGTACACGACGCTTTTCACTCTTCGCTTCACGCAACTCTTCTTGAGCATACTCAAGCGTTTCGATCTGCATTGCATGACGTTCACGTTCTTCTTCAAAGACCGCTTCATCATTCAGCTGAGTGTTGTGTTGCTTCTGGTACTCTTCAGCCAGCTCTTTTGCTTGACGCTGTTGCGCCACATCACGAGCCATATCACGATGCTGAGCTCGCCATTGCTGTTCGTTTTCAACAATGTGTTTTGCGTTACGACCTTTATCAAGCGCTTGTTTAGCCGCTTGTGATGCTTCACTACGCTCTACCGTACGTACAATGCTCTTAACCAGTGACAATGCTTTTTCAAACTGCGCTGAAGCCGCTGAAGACATGTCTAGCTTGTGCTTGGTCGCCAGTAGAGTTTGTGTGCTTTGCTCTTCTTGAGCCTTAAGCTCAGACACCAGCGTCAACGCACCTTCCGCAGTAATAGACTCATCATCCAATAACTGTTTGGTTTTCTCCAACGCTTGTACCGCTTGTTGGTACTGCAAGGCACGAGTCTGCTGAACGTCTAATGCTTGTTGGTAGTCAGCAAGCTGCGTTTTCAGGCTATCCACTTCTTCTTCAGTAATGGTCGCCTGCTCTTCCGCAAGAAGAACGCGCTCTTGCGCCTCTTCAACGACCATCATCTGCTCTTCTAGACGCTCGCTAAGCTCTTCAAGATCTTCGCTGTAGCGCTCAATCTTCTCTTGTTGGCGCAACGCTGTTTGTACAAGTTGTAGATGGTCTGAAGCCGCTTGGTAATCTTGTTCAAGCGAAGATTCTTGTTCAACTAGCAGCTCAAGCTCTTCTTGCACGCGATTAAGCAAGTTATTCTGTTCAAGCAAGGTTTCACGAGAGCCGAACAGCTCACCACGTAGCTTCATCGTCTGATCAAGCTTATTGCGACGATCGTTCGCATGGCGCATGTAGTCTGCTGCCACGTAATTAGTTGACTCTGTGATCAAGTGTTTGAACAAATCACGATCCGACTGTGTTGTCTTGATCGCTTCTAGTGTCATTCGGTTTTCGCGTAGAGCCGATTCCATATCTTGGAAGGCTTTCTTTACGCCACCGTTTTGTGGCAATAGGTAATCACGTAATGAACGCGTAATTGCACTTGAGATACCACCGTACAGAGATGCTTCAATCAGACGGTAGAACTTAGAACGGTCGCCACTGTTACGCAGCTTCTTAGGCACAACACCAAACTCGAACATTTGAGCATGGTAATCAACGATAGAAGAGAACGCTTTAAAGTGAGCACCTTCGTACTGAGTAACCGCTGCTTTTACATCATTAAGCTGACATACGCGCGCATGGCTGTCCGATACGTTTTCAATCAGTACATCCGTTGGCTTCACATGGCTTGGAAGGCCTTGAATTAAGAACGGCTTGATGTCTACTTTTTTGTCACGACCAGCTACTTGTTGAAGCTTAACTGCAAACAATAGGCGCTGATTTCGCGAGTTAACCACATCAAGAGCGGCATAACACGCACCCGGTTGTAGCTTACCGTATAAGCCTTTATCACGAGATGACTGTGAGCTACCCGCTTCCGTTGTGTTTCGGAAATGAAGCAGGGTTTGGTCAGGGATCAATGCCGTAATAAACGCGGCCATCGTAGTCGATTTACCCGCACCGTTACCGCCAGAAAGGGTTGTCACCAAACCATCGATGTCAAAAGTACGTGCGAAGAAGCCGTTCCAGTTAACCATGGTTAGCGATTGATACTTACCTCTTTCAATCATGCTTCACCTTCTTCTTTTTTCTGTTCGTTGCTCATGATTTCGTCACCGAAAATGTCTTGTTGAGCATCTTGTTCTGCCTCTTCTTGCTCTTCGTTAAGCAAGCTACCTTGGTTTGGTTCTTGAGTATGAACCACGGCTTCACCGTCACGGATTAGGCGCAGTTGTGCTTCGCGCATATCGTCACCCACGCGTACGTCTGCGCCAAAGCGGAATACCGCTTCACTAATACGGAATTTGCCCGTTTCACCGATTGAGATAAGCATGCCGATACGGCGTAGACGACGCAGAGAGGTTCTCACTTTTTCGAACAGTTTCTCTTTGTCTAAATCAGAACCAGAAGCACGGTTGGTTGCCAACTTCATCAGTTTTTTTTCATCAGCAAGAGCCATCAACTCTTCGAACAGCTCTTGGTTGGTGAA
Organism: Vibrio sp. R11-SG3-ISO9; assembly: GCF_059834255.1. NCBI lineage: Bacteria > Pseudomonadati > Pseudomonadota > Gammaproteobacteria > Vibrionales > Vibrionaceae > Vibrio > Vibrio sp. R11-SG3-ISO9. Next base: position 43,805 of record NZ_JCBDGU010000038.1, on the reverse strand, counting down.
GATACCTTCATGAGCCAAGCGCTCAGGGCTTAGGTAAAGGAAACACAACACCTTACCCACCAGCATATCGAGCTCTGATAGTACGCTTCGGCCAATCAAAGAGGTTGAACGAGGACGTAGGTAGAAGAAGCCCTCTGGCGCTTTTACCAACTCGGTATTGTAGCGTTGGTAAAACTGTTGAAGCTCCAGTTCGAAATCTGACAACAGTGCGTGATTATCTAGGTCTTCTGTTGAAATATGCTTACCTGAACGCAGCATGCTATCAAGCGCTGGGAACAGTGGGTTCGCAATCGCTTTTACCAGTTTCTCTGGCATGTAATCATCAGTACTTGTTAATGACATTTGCTTGTACCTTTGCACCGAAATCGTTGATTGCCTGCCAATCAGGTTGGATCGCCTGATAGTCAGACTCTGAGTAACCTAAGCGCACCGCTTGGTCGACAACAATTCTGGCTAAATCAAAATGGTGTGTGCGAGGGTGTTCTGCAAGGTAGTCTCGCAGTACTAGGCCAAGGTCGATTGGCGTCCCTTGCTGTTTGTGAACCTTCAACATCTCAGCAATTCTATCTGAGAGGTAATCGTTCACTTGCTCAAATTCTTCGTACTCTACATCGAGTGGCGCTTGACCCATTACCTCGTCGTCACGAAGCACTAGCGCCTCATCACGTAGGTCTGTGAGCTTCTCGGCATCGGCATACGCCAATAGCCATGGCGCATCAAAGTAATCGGTTACCGATTGGCGCAGTCGTTGGCTGAACGCTCGGTTCTTATCCATATCGATGGCAGTACGAATAAACTTATGTACGTGGCGGTCGTAACCAATCCATAGATCGATGGCTTGCTGGCCCCAGCTTGTGATTCGGTCTAGCTTCATCTGCAGACCGAATAGGGTTTCACCAACGAACTCTAGCTCGTCATCACCATAAACAATCTCTTGGATATCAAGAATCTGTGTCTGTAGCTCATCACCAGCCGCTTGTAAGGTGTCTTGAAGCTCTTTTAACGTTGCAGAGGTTTCAGATAACAGAGCTTCACAGTTATTGATCGCTTCACGCCAATCTTTGTTAAGAAGGTCCGCAATCTGTTGTTTAACAGTCTGTTGCTGCTCATCCATTACGCGTTGGTTAAGATCGATTTGGTCAAAGATCTCACCAACTGAGTATTTTAGGACGCCATAAACGTTTTTACGCCAGTGACCCGGCGTTCCGCCTTTTTGTGCGGCTTCAATGGCCTTCGCCATCTCGTCAGCAACCATCGATAGCTGAATCGATAGTTTCAACTTCGAGAATTGGCGGTGGCGTAGGTAGTAATCTGAAATACCAATTGCGAGCGGCGATAGACGATAAATGCTCGCACCATCGGTAATCTCACTGGTAAAACGGCTAATCAATTTCTGCTTTACCAGTTCATTGATTGCGTTGTTTGCGCGAAACGCTGAGGCTTCGCCGGTATCTTCGAACAGACGAGTGACAATGGTAAACGCGTCGTGCAGTTCACCCTCACCTAACTCTTCATCGAACCTTTCGTTGCTTAGTACTGCGATAGCAATTAGAAATGCCAATCGCTCAGGCGGCAAATTTAATGAAAAATCATGCTGCTTGACCCAGCCCACCAACTCATCAATTGGCTGCTCTTCGGCAGTTTGAGTCATTTCACTCATTGTGGTTCCTGTAACTGTTCTTTGTAACACCGAGCAGATGTCGGTGCTACGCCTTTTCTTTATAACGCGGGCTATCAGATTGTCGACTGTAGCCTAGGAATGCGATGGCAACTCTTGTACCACATTCTCCGCTTTTTTATTCTGGTTTTTGCGCCCAAACGTGAATATAACGACCTAAAGAGAGGTAAGGCTCTTGGCGACATAGCTGCTTCTCAAGCTCAAGCACGTCTTCGAATTGATAGTCGCCCATGTACTCCATGTTACCTATGTAATCGCTAAACGAGCGAATGCCCGACTTTCCTTTAATCTCAAGACCCGCCTCTTCTATCCATTGATAGACTTCTTCAGGCTTCAAACCTTTTTGGGGTTGCAGCTTAAACCGTTTTCGATGTGGCATCCCATTTAATACATGAGGAATATTGCCACAAATCACATTTTTAAGGACTAATCCGTGATGGTTGTAAAACATAATTGATGCCACGCCACCCGGTTTAACTTGCTTAAGCAGGATATCCAAAGCCTCTTTTGGATCGGCTAACCACTCCATCACAGCATGAAACATCACCATGTCCACGGGCTCATCCATATGCTGTACAATGTTTTGAACCGGAGAGTGAATAAATCGATACTGTTCAAGCAAGCCGGCTTTATCAATATCTTGCTGTGCTAGTTTCAACATTTCAGAAGAAAGATCACACAGCGACACTTTGTGCCCCAAGCCAGCTATCTTTTGCGACATCTGAGCTAAACCACCTCCTGCATCCAGAATATGCAAAGGTGATTCATCGGTTTTGAATGTGCTTAACGCTTGCTCTAAATCTTCCCATACGATGATCTGACGGATCTCTCCTTTGTCAGAGCCGTAAATATTTTTTGCAAATTTGTGGGCAATATCGTCGAAATTACGGTCTTCAGTCACAGCTACTTGGGTTATCATGTCCTATCGTGCCTGCTATTCTGTCACAGGAATTTCAGGAATAAAGAGGCGATGTCTCTTTTTAGTACTAAGTGATGTTTTTTCGGACTATTCGGATATGTTTGAGCTGAAAAAAGTAGTGTCTTCACTGTTGATGCCACTGCCAGCAATGTTAATTCTCGCTTTTCTGGGCTTAGCCCTTGTTATGTTCACTACAAAACGTAAAACAGGGTGCCTTATCACGCTGTCTGCATTATGTGGCATTTTCCTTATCGCGTTCCAACCTGTTTCTAGCCAACTTCTTATGCCAATGGAACGCCAATACACCGCATTCTTACCGACTAATGAACCTGTCGATTACGTGATGGTGTTGGGTAGCGGCCATGTGGTGGATGACCAAATCCCACCAACGTCTGAACTTAGCCGAACGGGCCTAATGAGACTGAGTGAAGGTATTCGCATTCAACGAATCTACCCGGGTGCTAAGTTGATTCTATCTGGCTATGGTGGTGGTACTGAAGTTAGTAACGCACGTATGATGGCCAAGGTTGCCCTAGCATTAGGCGTAGCCAAGCCTGATATTATCTTGCTTGAGACAGCCAAAGATACATGGGAAGAAGCACGTCAGGCTGCAGCGTTTGTAAAAAACAAGCGAATGGTACTAGTGACTTCCGCTAGCCATATGCAGCGAGCTCTTAACGAGTTCCATGACGCTGGTATCAAGCCAATTCCTGCGCCAACCAATTTCTTAGCTCAAGAAGGCATAGAGCAGCCTTGGAACAAGTACATGCCAAAAGCAATTTACTTGGAGCAAACCGAGCGCTACTGGCACGAAACGATGGGCTTAGTTTGGCAATCACTGCGCGACTGGCTAGATAACCAAAGTTCTGAAATGGGCGAGCCAGTCGTAATCTCCGAGCCATCGATGCTTGATGAAGAAGAGAATGCTACAACCTCTGGTGCAATACCAACGAGCGGCGCACAGCCAGCACACTAATGCTGTATAACATGAATGACCATTACTAATGGCCTATGTTGTTTTCAAGCTGATTCCATAAACAAAAAGCCGAGATACTGAATATCTCGGCTTTTTCAATTTCGCTTGTTGAGCATTTTAATTCTAAGCGTTAATCGCCAGCAAACATGTAGCCTTCACCATGAACCGTCACAAAGATTTGAGGGTTCTTCGGATCAAACTCCATCTTGGCACGCATACGACGAATCAACACGTCAATGGTACGGTCGTTTGGCGCATCAACGCGGTGGCTAATCATATTTAAGATTCGCTCACGGCTTAATACTTGATTCGGGTATGAAGACAGCGCAACCAATAGCTCATATTCTGCTTTGGTTAATTTCACCGGCTCACCGTTTTTGCTCAGAGCGCGGCGAGGAATATCAAATGTCCACTCACCAAAGCGAACGATAGATTCGTCATCCGCCTGCTCAGCGGCACCTGCTGGTGACTTGCGAGCTGCAGAAATTCGCCAAAGTAGGTTTTTCACTCGAACCAGTAACTCGCGAAGTTCGAATGGTTTAGTAACATAATCATCTGCGCCCATCTCTAGGCCTACAATTTTGTCGATGCTATCCGTGCGTCCAGTAACTAAAATAATCCCAATGTCTGATTGACTGCGTAATTCGCGAGTTAGCATCAATCCATCTTCGCCTGGTAAGTTGATGTCCAGCATAATGAGGTCAACGTTATTCTCTTCTAAAACGTTTCTCATTTGAGCGCCGCTTTCTGCTTCGCTTACTGTGTAACCCTCATTCTGGAAATATCCAACCAGCTTACTACGGGTTACCACATCATCTTCAACGACTAATACGTGATAGCTCATCTACACCACTTTTCTTATTTAATAGTTTCAGTGACCATTCTATTCATAACTAGTAACAATTCTAGTAGTACGCAAGATAAAAGCCAGAAACCTGAATTTTTTTTGATACAAGACAATCTTAAACCTTGCTATTTAACCTCCATCGCAATTCAATATAGGCATTACTACTAACGAGTGACTTTGCAATTAGCAAATACAACCGTTAGCAAGCCTTCGTACCGCAGATATTACGAAAGACGATATTAGGATTATTGAGATGAAAGAAACGAAAGCGTTCAATGAACAACGAGCTGAAATCTACTGGTGGCTATCGAGCCTGTTCGCAAAAGAGCTGACTCAAGAAGAACTGGATAACTACCACTCGGTTGAGATTCGTTCGTTTTTAACTGGTCTTGGCGACAATGAGACGCTTAAGCCAGCAATCAATAACCTAGTAGATGCACTTAACCGATTGCAGAATCGTGAAGACGCTCAACTGGAGCTTTCGTCAGATTTTTGCGAGTTGTTCCTTAAGTCAGACAAATACGGTGCTCTACCGTACGCTTCTATTTACTTAGACAAGAGCGGCCTGCTGAACGCCAAGCCAGCTCAAGACATGGAAGCCATCATGGCGTCTTACGGAATCGCCGTAAACCAAGACCTAAAAGAGCCTGCTGATCACCTAGCCATCGAGTTGGACTTCCTAGGCAACATTATCATTCGTTCAAACGACCTCGAGAGCGAGCAAGAATTAGAAGCAGCTTTCACTACACAGCATGAATTTGTTGAACAACAACTTCTCAGCTGGGTTCCACAATTTGCAACGAAATGCCGTGAATTTGATGAGTTTGGTTTTTACGCTTGTGTTGCAGAATTGCTAGCCGCTTTCTGTAAACTTGATGCGCAATATTTGGCTGGTGAATAAATTCACTAATGACTAAAGGCACAATTTAGGTAGAATGTGACAATTCACCCAGATTTCTGGGTGAATTTTATTGCGAGTATTTTCTAGTCAGTCTAAAATTGTGACCGCAAACGATAAAATATGAAACATTCTCGAAATGCTATGCTTTAAATTAGCTAAGAGCATTTCGGTGTTAAGACAAGCCGCTCTCATTAGCGGTTTTTTGTTTTTTAGCACTTTAGTACCGAGAGAGCCCTACACATTCTAAGCTCTTGTTCTGGTAGCTTAAAACGGCTACTTGCTCCGTACTGCTGAGGAAGTAGCTATCAATAGGATAAAGCCATGGCAACTATAAAAGATGTCGCTCGCTTAGCCGGCGTATCAACAACCACCGTTTCTCACGTGATCAACAAGACACGTTTCGTAGCAGAAGCGACTCAAGAAAAAGTAAACAAAGCCGTAGACGAATTAAATTATGCACCAAGTGCCGTTGCCCGTAGTTTGAAATGTAACTCTACGCGCACAATCGGTATGTTAGTAACTCAATCAACTAACCTATTCTTCTCTGAAGTGATCGATGGTGTGGAAAGTTACTGTTACCGTCAAGGCTATACGCTGATTCTATGTAACACAGGTGGTATCTACGAAAAGCAACGTGACTACATCCGAATGCTTGCTGAAAAGCGTGTAGATGGCATCTTAGTAATGTGTTCTGACCTAACGGAAGAACTTCGTGAAATGCTTGACCGTCATGCAGACATTCCAAAAGTTGTTATGGATTGGGGTCCTGAAAGTTCACAAGCAGATAAGATCATCGACAACTCTGAAGAAGGTGGCTACCTAGCGACTAAATACCTAGTTGAACGCGGGCATGAACGTATTGCATGTCTAAGTGGTCACTTAGATAAAGCGGCATGTGTCGAACGTATCGCTGGTTACCGTCGTGCACTTGCAGAGGCAGACATTCAAGCTGATGACAACCTAATCCTTGAAGGTAACTTCGAGTGTGATACGGCTGTTATCGCTGCAGATAAAATCGCTGCAATGGAAAATCGCCCTACCGCGGTATTCTGTTTTAACGATACGATGGCGCTTGGTCTTATGAGCCGCCTACAACAGCAAGGTATTAAGATCCCTGAAGATATTTCAGTGATTGGTTACGACAATATTGAGTTGGCAGAGTACTTCTCACCGCCGTTGACGACTGTTCACCAACCAAAACGTCGTGTCGGTAAGAACGCGTTCGAAATCCTGCTAGAACGTATCAAAGACAAAGACCACGAAAAACGTGTGTTCGAGATGCATCCAGAGATCATTGAGCGTGCGACAGTAAAAACGTTAAAATAACGTAAACTTTAGAAAAATCTAATAAAACGCACCGTTTGGTGCGTTTTTTTTATTTGTCAAAAATAAAAACCCAGTTGCATATCAAGACAACAATTAACTGAATTAAGATCACATTTTAGAATAACAAGTGTGAACCTCATTCAACAAAAAACTTTATTCTTGATTATACAGTCACGCACAGGGCAAATCACTTGAAAGGGTGAGACGCAAAGCCTCCGGCCTAACCCATTATTGGTATGGTAGCGGGGTTACCGATGGCAAAATGCAGTATTTCCTACCTTTAGTAGTAATTTACGGCTTATTGACAATTTTATTGCGACATTTTGCTAATCTCTCGGACCTGCTTATTTGGTGGCGTAATTCAAATACACCGAGATAAACAATATGGATAAACCGATACTCAAGGACTCAATGAAGTTATTTGAGCCACTTGGAAAGATAAAGTCACGCTCAATGTTTGGCGGTTTCGGCCTTTTTGCCGATGACACCATGTTTGCATTGGTCGTAAACAATCAGTTGCACATTCGAGCTGATAAGAATACTACTTCACAATTTGAACAACAGGGCTTCGAACCTTACGTTTACAAAAAGCGTGGATTCCCAGTCGTTACTAAGTATTTTGCCCTCCCAGAAGACCTCTGGCAGACTCAAGAACGTATTATCGAGCTGGCAAAAGCTTCCCTTAACTGTGCTAAAGAAGAGAAACAAATCCAATCATCGGCGAAACCGACTCGATTGAAAGATTTGCCAAACCTTCGACTTGCCACAGAGCGAATGTTGAAAAAAGCAGGGATCGATACCGTTGAAAGCTTGTATGAGTCAGGTTCTGTTAATGCATACAAAGCCATTAAAGAGTCTCATTCATCAAGTGTGAGCTTAGAGCTACTTTGGGCGCTTGAAGGTGCAATCAACGGCACTCATTGGTCAGTGATACCTCAGCAGCGACGTGACGAACTCATCAGCTCTATTAATTAGGTCCAAATCACTTAATTGTAAAAAGCCACATTAATGTGGCTTTTTTTATTTTCTTTTGAAAGTTAATCTTTCCTTCTCCTGTCTAACTATACTAACTATAAGCAAAAGATTAAGGGACGCTCCCATGAGTAAGAAAATGATTTTAGGCATAATTTTAGTTGCCACGATAGTGTTACTAGCCGTTAACTTTGGTCAATACTTAACGCTTGAAAATGCCAAGGCTCAGCAGGCACTTCTTAACGACTACATAGAGAGTAACTTTGTTGTTGCAGCTGCAACCTACTTCATCCTCTATATCATGATTACCGCTTTCTCTATTCCAGGCGCTGCTGTAGTTACGCTGCTCGGGGCGGCGCTATTCGGCTTTTGGACTAGTTTATTACTCGTGTCGTTTGCAAGTACCATAGGTGCAACACTAGCGTTTTTGAGTAGCCGTTTTCTACTGCGTGACTGGGTGCAAGGTAAGTTTGGCGATAAGCTGTCGACCATTAACCAAGGCGTAGAAAAAGATGGTGCATTCTACCTATTCTCTTTACGTTTGATTCCGGTATTCCCATTTTTCTTAATTAACTTACTAATGGGCTTAACACCTATCTCTGTAGGACGCTACTATTTGACTAGCCAATTAGGAATGCTTCCTGGCACTGCAGTTTACTTAAACGCAGGTACTCAGTTGGCAGAGATCGATTCGCTATCAGGCATCGTATCCCCTTCTGTACTGCTTTCTTTCGCACTGCTTGGCGTTTTCCCAATTGCTGCAAAATGGATTATGGGTAAGTTTCGTTCGGCGCCAGTCGCGGAATAGATAAGGAAAATTGATGAAGATATTCAGTGCTGCAAACCCAACAGAGGCTCACATAATATGTGGGCTTCTAGAGAGTGAAAAAATTGCCTGTGAAGTGCGTGGTGAAGGATTGTTTGGTTTAAAGGGAGAAATCCCTTTCTCTGAAGAAACAGACCCATATGTGTGGCTCTACGAGCCTTCTGATGCAACAGCAGCACTAAACCTCATCAATGCTTATAAGAAGCAACAAGATTCCATCATCTATGAAGAGTGGCGCTGTAGTCAGTGTCACGAGGTCAATGAAGCCCAGTTTGGTTCTTGTTGGCAGTGTGGTTCACCTTGCCCTGAAACATAAGTTTTGTAAAAACGAGTCCCTAAAAAAACAGGAAGCGTAATAGCTTCCTGTTTTTTTGTATCTCGTTATGTCAAGTGAACAATGCTTCACCAAACTCACGTTATTTGATTTGCTTTTGAATAAACTCAATAGAGCGCTGGTTGAACTCTTCGGGTTGCTCCACGTTACAAACGTGACCACAGTTAGCAATTTCCACCAGCTCACTCGATTTATGTGCCGCCACCATCTCTTTAACGGGCTTGATGAACATGTAGTCACGCTCTCCCATCAGATACAAGGTTGGAATAGGTAGCTCTCGCTCTTTGAAGTAACGCATCAACGGGTTAACGTCAGCAGTAAGAATAAACCAGCGCTTGAACTCTTTTTGGCACAGCTTTTTCGCTTCGCGAATGAAAAGGTGTCTAGACTCTCGCTGACTCTTTTGTGGCATAACAATGTAAGCAAACAGGCTGTAAAGCCACATATAAGGAATAATATGTTTACTTAAGTTACCTAATTTAACCAAGACTTGAGAGCGCGTATTCAAACGCGTTACAGCACCGCCGAGTACCATTGAACGAACACGCTCTGCAGCCAACTCAGCCACATTTCGAACGATAATAGTTCCTAAGGACATTCCAACAAAATGCGCTGAACGAATTTTTAGGTGATCGAGCACTTTAAGAATATCGAGCGTTACCGCTTTGAATGTGTAACGGTTACTGATCAGCTCTTTTAATAAATTGTCGGATTTACCGTGACCTCTCAAGTCAATCAGCAGCAAATTAAAGTGCTGTTTGTAAGCTTTGATCTGCTTAAACCAAATGGACGAACTCCCACCAGCACCGTGGACGAAAACGACCCACTCATCACTGGTCGGGTGATTGAATGTTTTATGGAATAATAAACTCTCAGACATACCTTTCGCTTTAATTCTACTTATTTGCTTGAGCACCATTGCTAGATGCTTGGTAATGATAGCACGCTATTAAACCGATTAAGTGATAGTAGTGTCAATCATCTTATCAGCGTTCTGAATAGCTCAACCACAATTACTCCCAAAGCGTTATATGAAACTAACGGTAGCTCAACAGTTAACTTAGACACTAACAGTGACACTTTAAAAACAAAAAAAGGTGTTCACAATGGAACACCTTACTTTTCAAATACACAAGTTACAACGCGGTGTGATACATCTCTAAATAGGATTTAGCAGCATCTTCCCAGCTAAAATTCTGTTGCATTGCATAGAGCTGAACGCGACGAACTTCTGCAGGTTTTTGTGCATAAAGCAACAAAGAGCGATGCAATACCGAGAGTAAAGCCTGAGGGGTTGGCTCGCAAAAAGCAAAGCCTGTGGCCAGTTCAGTGTTGTCATCGTAATGATTAACGCTGTCTTTTAAGCCGCCTACTGAGCGAACGATAGGTAGAGTGCCATAAGCCATGCTATAAATCTGATTCAAGCCACAAGGCTCAAATTCAGATGGCATTAAAAAGAAGTCTGAACCGGCTTCAACCAAGTGAGCCAACTCGTTGTTGTAAGCTTCAACAAACGAAAACTTCTCTGAATGCAGCGCGGAAAGCTCTTTAAGCTGGCTTGCTAATACGGGATCACCTGTACCCACAATCACGATTTGCAGTTCATTCTTGAGGAACTCTTCAATGATCGGAATTAAGTAGTGAACACCCTTCTGGTTAGTCAGGCGACATACCATGCCATACACGGCGCAATCAGATTCAGGTAAACCAACTTCTTGCTGCAGCTTTTGCTTACAAGCGGATTTGCCTCGAGCCATACTGTGCTTCGTTGCTTTGTATTTGCGCGGTAGATAAGCATCCGTTTCTGGGTTCCATGAACCGTAATCGCAGCCGTTTAAAATACCAAACAAGTCATCAGAACGTTGTTGGAACTCTCGCGCCATACCGTGGCTTCCAAGCTCTGTTTTTAGCTCTTCAGCGTACGTCGGGCTAACGGCATTGATCTTATCTGCGCACATCACACCAGCCTTTAGCATAGTGACATGGGTGTCACTTACCGCGGCTTCAGGCACATATCGACCGTGCATTTCTGGTAAGTTCTGCAGTTCATCATAAGAGAACACGCCCTTAAAGACGGCATTGTGTATCGAAATAACACTGCGTATCTCTTTGAAAAAATCGTGCTCTTGATAGCGAGACTTCAACAGGTATGGAACAAAGCCAGTGTGCCAATCGTTAGCATGCACAATATCTGGCTGGAAACCAAGCTTTGGCAACATGTCTAAACAAGCAGCGCTAAAAAACGCGAACCTTTCACCATTGTCAGCGTAAGCTTGGTTGTTCTCAGCGTACATCTCTGGGCGATCAAAGTATTGTGGACATTCAATACCAAAGACTTGAACGCCTTCAACGCTTAACTTTTTAACTTGATAAGCCGTATGAGGCCAGTGATCGAGCTCAGTCGATAGGATAACTTCAGCTGATTCGATATTCGGGATTTTGCTATATGCGGGGATGGTCACTCGAACGTCCTGTTCGAGTGTTTGTAACGCTTTAGGCAGTGCCTTGGCTACATCAGCCAAGCCACCACTTTTAATTAAACCTTCAACTTCAGACGCTACAAAAAGTACCGAGAGAGTCTTAGTAACCAACTCGTGCTCCTTTAGGGATTACTACAACACCATCTTCTGAAACATGGTAGTGCTTTTTATCTTCTTTCAGATTCACGCCGATTTGAGTGCCCGGTGCGATATCTGCATCTTTATCGACGATAACACGGCGAAGAACACAGCCCTCACCCACTTTAACGTCACCAAGTAAGATACTTTCGCTGATATCACAAGCAGATGCAATATTACTGCGGAAACCAAGTACACACTTCTCGATTCGAGAGCCGCGTACGTAACTACCGTTACATACTAAGCTATCGATGATCTGTACTCGCCCGTTTGCAGAATCTGTAAAGGTTGCCGGCGGTAGTGGCGGGTAGTAAGTGTGAAGAGGCCATTTACGGTTGTATAGAGAGAATGGCGCATCTTTTTCTAGCAAGTCCATGTGTGCCTGCCAGTAAGCGTCAATCGTACCCACATCGCGCCAGTAAACTTCCTCTTTCTCGCCAGTAATACGGTTTGTGCTGAAGTCATAAACAAACACGTCACCACGTGGGAACATGTTTGGAATAATGTCTTTGCCAAAGTCATGAGATGAGCCTTCGCGATCTGCATCTTCTACCAGTTCAGCAAACAGTTCGTTCGCTTCAAATACATAGTTACCCATTGAAACGAGTGCCGAATCAGGGTCGCCAGGGATTGACTTAGGATTTGCAGGCTTCTCTTCAAAGCCGATCATACGCCCTTCCGCATCAACTTCGATAACACCGAACTCTGATGCTTCAGCCAAAGGCATACGTAGAGCAGAAACCGTCAGCGCCGCTTTCTTCTCTTTATGGAAATCAAGCATTTGCTTAATGTCCATTTTGTAGATGTGGTCAGAACCAAAGATACAAACTTGATCTGGTTCTTCTAGTTGCATGAAGCGAAGGTTTTGATAAATCGCATCCGCCGTACCTTCATACCAACGCTTACCCGTACGCATCTGCGCAGGAATTGGGTCGATGAATCTATCTGTTATCCCACTGATATTCCAGCCTTTTTTCATGTGATGGAATAGTGACTGCGACTTAAACTGTGTCAAAACGTAGATCTTCATAAGATCCGCATTTACGAAATTGTTTAAAGCAAAATCAATTAAGCGGTAGCTTCCGCCAAATGGAACCGAGGGTTTGCTGCGAGATTCAGTTAAAGGTCTTAAACGAGAGCCTTCACCGCCAGCAAGAATCATTCCCAATACACCAGCCATTTTATTCTCCATATATTTATAGCTTGTCGATGTTGGTACTTAGTTTAGGGGTAAGCCTATGGGGGTAAGCACCAACTCTTATTTTAGGCACTTAGTACATATCCATTCATATTCAGTGACAAAATACTAAGCCAAACGTTGTTATATGTGCACTATGCTTTGCACTTGGTTTTATATACGTTATCGACTTTTCAGTCGATTTCAATTTTTAATATGCCATTCTGTGGTATGTGAAACGATTGCTTTTCTAAGTCTCAAAGCAGCTCACATTACACAGACTTTCAGAAACATTACATTAACAATGAAAACACATGCCTTCTACATCAAAATACTGATCTGCTAATTACAATATTTTAATTTAGTTACATTAATGTTAACGCTCGCAAAGAAATCATACTTTCTTTTCTAAATTATTTCATACCTCAAAAGAATTATTTTTTCAGCCTTGAGACAATTATTGCACTGTGTTGCATAAAAACTCATATTCAACACAAAAAAAAGCAGCCAAACTAGGCTGCTTTTTACTCACTATTTTTCTTTTGGCTTTTTGCGCTTATCTGTGACTTCCCATTTTCCGTCAATAAACAGCGCTGTCCAACCAGAAGGTTTGCCGTCGACCTCGGTTCGTACGTAGTTCTCTTTGGTCTTACGACTAAAGCGAACCACTGTCGGCTTACCGTCTGGGTCAGCAACAGGAGCTGTCGTCAGGTATTGGAATTTCGGCGAAATGCGGTCTTTAAAGCGAACCAACTCTTCCACTAATGGTGCACGCGTTTCACGTGATTTAGGGAAATTACTTGCCGCCATAAATAGACCAGAAGCACCGTCACGCAGTACAAAGTACGCATCTGAGTTTTCACATGGAAGCTCAGGGAAGTGAACAGGGTCTTCTTTCGGTGGCGCAACCTCACCGTTTTTCAGAATCTTACGTGTGTTCTTACAATCGTCGTTGGTACAGTCCATGTATTTACCGAAGCGACCGTTTTTCAGAACCATATCTGAACCACACTTGTCACATTCAACAACAGGACCATCGTAGCCTTTAACTTTGAACTCGCCGTGCTCTACAACGTAACCATCACAGTTCGGGTTGTTACCACAAACGTGCATCTTACGCTTGTCATCGATCAGGTAAGCGTCCATCGCTGTTTCACAGATAGGACAACGCTTCTTAGCTCGCAGTGCAGCAGTTTCAACGTCTTCCTCAAGAACATTGATAATGCCTTCTTCATCGCCAAGGTTAATCGTTGTCTTACAACGCTCTTTTGGTGGCAATGCATAACCTGAACAGCCAAGGAATACACCAGTAGAAGCAGTACGGATACCCATGTTGCGACCACACGTCGGACACTCAATATCAGTTTCTACGATGTGGTTTGGCTTCATGCCGCCAGCCGCTTCATCAAGGTCCGCTTTTTCGAGATCACCGGTGAAATCTGTAAAGAAGTTGTCTAGAACGCCTTTCCAGTTCGCTTCACCTTCCGCAATTTGGTCTAACTTCTGCTCCATACGAGCAGTAAAGTCATAGTTCATCAGATCGTTAAAGCTCTGGTCGAGACGGTCAGTAACAATCTCACCCATCTTTTCAGCGTAAAAGCGACGCTGCTCAACCTTCACGTAACCACGATCTTGGATCGTTGAGATGATTGATGCGTAAGTCGATGGACGACCGATACCACGTTTTTCAAGCTCTTTAACCAAAGCTGCTTCAGTGTAACGTGCAGGTGGCTTAGTAAAGTGCTGCTTAGGATCAAGCGTCACAAGTTTAAGCTTATCGCCTAGCTCAACCGATGGCAGGATAGTGTCATCGTTCTTACCCATAGGGCGTTGTACACGAGTCCAACCATCAAACTTAAGGATACGCCCTTTAGCTTTCAGAGTGTACTCGTCTGCTTTTACACTGATTGTTGTTGAATCGTATTGTGCAGGCGTCATTTGACACGCGACAAATTGATTCCAGATCAATGAGTACAGTTTGTGAGCATCAGCATCAACGCCTTTTAGGTCTTCAGACTTAACGTCAACACTTGATGGGCGGATCGCTTCGTGCGCCTCTTGTGCGCCCTCTTTGCTGCCGTAAACAAGTGGTTTAGCTGGTAAATACTTATCACCAAACTCAGAGTTAATGTACTCACGCGCCATATCTACAGCTTCTGAGCTCAAGTTCGTCGAGTCAGTACGCATATACGTGATGTAACCCGCTTCATAGAGTCGCTGAGCCAACATCATCGTCTTCTTAACGCCATAACCCAAGCGAGTACTCGCGGCTTGTTGTAGCGTCGACGTAATATAAGGTGCTGAAGGTTTACTCTTAGTTGGGCGGTCTTCACGCTTGCACACTTCGTATTCTGCTTTTTCTAGAATACTCAGTGCTGCTTTTGTCTGTTCTTCGTTTTCAGGCTTGAAAGCAACACCTGCTTTCTGAGCGACCTGAAGACGGAAATCGGTTTTATCGCCTGTTTGCGTATCAGCGTGGATATCCCAGAACTCTTCTGGAATGAACGCATTGATCTCACGCTCACGCTCTACCAGCAGCTTAACGGCTACCGACTGTACACGACCTGCAGAAAGACCACGTGCTACTTTTTTCCAAAGTAGTGGCGAAACCATGAAACCTACAACACGGTCCATGAATCGACGCGCTTGTTGAGCGTTCACGCCATCAATATTGAGCTCACCCGGAGTTTCGAACGCTTGCTGAATCGCGTTCTTGGTGATCTCGTTAAATACTACTCGTTTATATCTCGCTTCATCGCCACCGATGATCTCACGAAGGTGCCATGCGATAGCTTCTCCCTCGCGGTCCAAATCGGTTGCGAGATATACATGGTCTGCATTCTCAGCTAGCTTTTGGAGTTCAGCCACGACTTTTTCTTTGCCTGGCAGAACCTGATAGTTCGCTTCCCAATCTTTATATGGGTTGATACCCATCTTTTTGATGAGTGCTTTGCGATCTTTTTCTTTCTTGATACGAGCTTTCTCTTCTGGGCTCATACCCTTTGTTGAAACAGCAGCCGCCTTCTTGCCTGTGCTTTGTCCCGCCGTTGGTAAGTCACGTACGTGACCTACACTCGACTTAACGACAAAGTCTTTGCCAAGATATTTATTGATAGTTTTTGCCTTGGCTGGCGACTCCACTATAACGAGCGATTTACCCATATTGACACTAACGTCCTTAATCACGATGCTTCAGCACCAACAAATCAACTGTGGGCTTTTACGCATGATATTCTAAATTCATTGCTTCTTTTTTTACTATTGTGCGAGATTAAAAGAAGATCAACCGCTTTTTTCAAAATTGGATCTGATCGCTCGACAATTCAGCGACTCAGTTGAGAAAAGGGGCACAATAGGATTTGAGACTAAAGTACAATCAAACCGTACTTCAAAACGCCTGTTTTTCAAGCTTCTTATATAAACGGGGTCATACTAATCTTGTCTATGTTTCAATGGCGAGCCCTGTTCAATTATTTTTGTCATAAATCACAAAATATCGAACATAAAATCGAAAACTCCTATTCGACTTGGGGTCAGGTCATTGAATTTCTACTCTGTCGCTCTAAACTCCATCTATCCATCGTTATTAGAGAATCTCAATGAGTAAACAAGTAATCACAGAGTTCGACCTTCTGCTTATCGCAAACCAAGTCATTCAATCTCACGCTGACTATATAGAGGGAATGCGCGCAGATAGCGTTACAGAGAAAGATGATGTATTGGTATTCAAAGGCGAATACTTCTTGGACAGCAATGGTCTACCGACCGAAAATACCACCGCAGTATTCAACATGTTCAAGTACCTAGCGCACCACCTGTCTAAAGAATTCACGCTACAACAGTAACGCTCGAATAGAAAATTTTGCTTGAGCTGAAACTGCTTCAAGAGCGATAGATCGACAAGCGGTCACCATAACGGCTTCAGTTAAGTCGACATAGACAAAGCCAAACTACCAAATAAAAAGCTTGCCCTTAAGCAAGCTTTTTTAATTTCCAATGTACTATCGGCTAAGCATTTTCAGCTTGTCAAAGTAGTCAGGGAAAGTCTTCGACGTACAACCAGGATCGTTAATCGTCACAGGAGTATCGCTCAGCGCCACCAAAGAGAAACACATTGCCATGCGGTGATCGTCGTACGTATCGATTGCCGCATGTTTAAGCTCAGAAACAGGCTGAACAATGATGTAGTCCTCACCCTCTTCCACTTCCGCACCCACTTTACGTAATTCTGTCGCCATCGCAGCAAGACGATCGGTCTCTTTTACGCGCCAGTTGTATACATTGCGAATCGCCGTTGTGCCTTCAGCAAACAGAGCTGTCGTTGCAATCGTCATCGCGGCATCAGGGATATGGTTGTAATCCATATCAATACCTTTTAACTGACCAACACGAGAGATAACGTAATCGTCGCCCCACTCAATCTCAGCACCCATTTTTTCGAGTGCGTCTGCAAACTGAATATCACCTTGGATACTGTTTTTACCAATACCCGTTACCTTGATCTCACCACCTTTAATCGCAGCAGCTGCTAGGAAGTAAGATGCTGATGAGGCATCACCTTCTACAAGGAAATCGCCCGGCGCAACGTATTGCTGGCCAGTTGGGATAACGAACTCTTGATAGTCGTTGTTAATCACATCAACACCGAACTGTTTCATAATATGTAGAGTAATGTCGATGTAAGGCTTAGATACCAGCTCACCTTCGATCTTGATGGTGATTTCGCCCTCAGCTAAAGGTGCAGCCATTAGAAAAGCTGTTAGGAATTGGCTAGAGATCGAACCGTCAATTGATACGGTACCGCTCTTCAAGCCCGTGCCTTTGATTTTTAATGGCGGGTAGTTTTCATTTTCTAAATATTCAACGTCAGCGCCACCTTCTCGTAGAGCAGTCACTAAGTGGCCAATCGGGCGCTCTTTCATGCGCGGCTCACCCGTCAATACGTATTCACCAGAACCTAAACATAGTGCTGCGGCAAGTGGACGCATCGCCGTGCCCGCGTTACCAAGAAACAGTTCTAACGCCTCTTGGCTTGCAAATGCACCACCAAGACCTTCAACTTCACAAACCGTTTTGTCATCTGACAGTTGGTAGTTGACACCTAGCTTAGTTAAAGCATTCAGCATATGACGAATATCGTCACTGTCTAGAAGGTTAGTTAGGCGTGTTTTGCCACTCGAAAGTGCTGCAAGTAGCAACGCTCGGTTAGAAACACTTTTAGAGCCAGGTAGGTTAACTTCCCCACTCACTTTTTGTATTGGTTGTAACGTAAGGCTTTCCATTAAATCTATTTAATCCTTGTATCACCTGACTGACCGTCTTCGATTTATTTTCAGGCGATGAATAATTCTTCGTAATTGCAGACTAACGAACTTTTTCGATGAACTCCAGAGCAAATCGACCAGAAAAACCTCAATCAGTCACCAAACGAAGTGTAATTTTAAACTAGTACACTAGGTCAACACGTACACCGTCTGAAAAGTACAGAATTCTTACGTCATCACCGCGAGAGAAAAGCATCGAGCTGTCGACATCTTGAATAATATTGATCAGCTTATTGTCGTCGGTTTTTACCAATAACTCGACAAGCTTGTACTCAACTCGATATGGACTATTGGCTCTGTTTCTTGCGATACTTGCACCCGCCACAGCACCGACGGCTGTCGCCACTTCTTTACCGGTACCGCCACCAAACTGATTACCAATCAAACCACCAATAGCCGCGCCAAGTAGCGTTTCCCAACCATTGGCTTTTGACTCTACAATCTCCTGTTGAGTGATATAACGCACGGTATCAATCTCACCATACACAACATCATTGACCGGTCGAGCTTGATTCCTGTTATAGGCTGCATTTGCTATAAGAGGCAAAAACAGTAAAATCCAAAGCAATTTCTTCATGACAACACTCCTAACGACCTTTGGTCTATGTAAATCTATAAGCGATAGCAATGACTATATACTTAACAGAGTTGGATACTACTAGTATAGAATTCCCTTCACCATTTGAAGCACTTGATGATCCAAACGGATTACTGGCTTTTGGTGGCGATCTTTCTCCTGCGCGTATTCTCAATGCATATAGTCATGGCATTTTTCCATGGTACGGGCCTGGCGAACCTATCCTTTGGTGGAGCCCAGCTCCGCGAGCCGTATTTAATCCTAAGACATTTCAACCAGCTAAAAGTCTCAAAAAATTTCAGCGTAAACACAACTACCGTGTAAGCATCAACCTAGCGACCGACAGAGTGATTGGCCTTTGCTCATCATTACGCCCCGCTGAAGAGACATGGTTAAACCAAGATATGCAGCGCTCTTACATCGAACTAGCGAAAATGGGACATTGTCACTCCGTTGAAGTATGGAACGAAGACGAGTTGGTCGGAGGTTTGTATGGCATCCTTCGTGGTGAGCTTTTTTGTGGTGAGTCGATGTTTAGTACCCAGACCAACGCCTCGAAGATCGCCCTATGGTATTTTTGCCGTCATTTCTCACAATATGGCGGGCAACTGATTGATTGCCAAGTAATGAACCCTCATTTGGAGTCGCTCGGTGCAATGGAGATCGAAAGAGAGACTTTTCTAGAATCTCTGTCATTATTAAAAGAGCGTTCTATTGCAGCAGAGTGCTTTCAACCACAATGGCTCGAGGATTGTTCGGAATGAGTTCAGGCTTACATCAGATCAGAATCGGATTAACCGATAATCATAGTTGTAGCTACCTACCAGAGAGGCAAGAGCGTGTGGCTGTTACTCTCGACGAACACATGCACACACCTGATAACTATGAAGTTCTATTGGCCAACGGTTTCCGTCGCAGTGGCGCGACCATATACAAACCTCATTGCGATAATTGCTCTTCTTGTCACGCATTAAGGTTAGCCATCCCAGAGATACAGCTTTCAAAAAGCCAGAAGCGCCTTCTTAACAAAGCCAAGTCATTTAAATGGGTCATGAAACCACAAATGGATGAGATGTGGTTTGAACTGTATAGCCGTTATATTACGGCTCGTCATCGCTCTGGAACTATGTATCCACCGAAGAAAGATGAATTTTTGCAGTTTTCTAAAAACGATTGGCTAAATACTCAATATTTACACATCTACCAAGATGAAAAATTGGTGGCGATTGCCGTTACTGATGTGATGAGTCAAAGCACCAGTGCGTTTTATACCTTTTTCGACCCTGAGATCGATTTATCGCTAGGCACACTGGGAGTTTTGTTTCAAATTCAACATGCTCAACAACTCCAAAAACAGTGGCTGTATTTGGGTTATCAAATCGACGAATGCCCCGCTATGAACTATAAAGTGCGATTTCAACGTCATCAAAGGCTAGTAAATCAAGTGTGGCAAGGGTAGAATACGCCACAACTTTACATAATTTGATTTTGACGGCACAATCATCGCCGTTGAAAACCGCCAAATGTCGAAAGAGGATTAGATGGCTAAAGAAGACGTAATCGAGATGCAAGGCACTGTCCTTGATACTCTACCAAACACAATGTTCCGTGTTGAGCTTGAAAACGGTCACGTAGTGACAGCACACATCTCTGGTAAAATGCGTAAGAACTACATCCGTATTCTTACTGGTGACAAAGTAACTGTTGAGATGACTCCATACGACCTTTCTAAAGGCCGCATCGTCTTCCGTGCTCGTTAATGTCTCATTAGTGAATACGATAAGAAGCGGAGCCTAGTGCTCCGTTTTTTATTGCCTGACATTTGGCGCTTTGCCTTAACCGCTTTTCTTTATCTTTCTCCGCTCTCTTCGTATCTCGTATCTCGCATCTCGCATCTCGCATCTCGCATCTTCAAAGCATAAAAAAACGCACGACCGAAGCCGTACGTTTTAATTGATGTTTATAAAAGAGAATGATTAGTGCATCACTTCTTCTTTCGCACCAACATAGCTAAATTGAAGCTCATCTTTCTTCAGCGTTACTTTCACAGTACCACCGTCAACTAAACTACCAAACAGCAATTCATTTGCCAGAGGCTTCTTAAGCTGCTCTTGAATCACACGCCCCATTGGACGAGCACCCATCGCTTTGTCGTAGCCTTTTTCAGCTAACCAATGACGAGCATCTTCTGATACTTCCAGAGATACGCCACGAGCATCTAGCTGAACTTGTAGCTCAACAATAAACTTATCAACCACTTGACTAATGACAGTCGGATCTAAGCTGTTAAACCAGATGATATTATCAAGACGGTTACGGAACTCTGGAGTGAACACTTTCTTGATAGCACCCATCGCATCTGGCGCGTGATCTTGCTGGATCAAGCCGATCGATTTCTTCTCTGTTTCAGCCACACCTGCGTTAGTTGTCATCACTAGGATCACGTTACGGAAATCCGCTTTACGTCCGTTGTTATCCGTTAGAGTACCGTTATCCATTACTTGCAGTAGTAGGTTGAAGATATCAGGATGCGCTTTCTCAATCTCGTCTAGCAGTACAACAGAGTGAGGGTTTTTGATAACCGCATCTGTCAATAGACCGCCTTGATCGTAACCAACATAACCAGGAGGCGCACCAATCAAACGGCTCACCGAGTGACGCTCACCGTACTCAGACATATCAAAACGCAGCAGCTCAATACCCATCAGTTTCGATAGTTGTACTGTCACTTCCGTTTTACCTACGCCTGTTGGGCCAGCGAACAAGAATGAACCTACTGGTTTGTTATCTGCACCTAGACCCGCACGTGTAAGCTTAATCGCCTCACTCAATGCATCGATTGCCGTATCTTGGCCAAACACCAACATTTTCATACGGTCATCTAGGTTTTGCAGAATGTCTTTATCCGAAGAAGAGACTGACTTTTCAGGGATACGAGCCATCTTAGCAACCATAGATTCAATATCAGCAACGCTAACCGTTTTCTTACGGCGGCTTGCTGGAGCTAAGCGACTACGAGCACCCGCTTCATCAATCACGTCAATCGCCTTATCAGGAAGGTGACGTTCATTAATGTACTTAGCCGATAACTCTACTGCAGCACGAAGGGCTTTATTGGTGTAGCGAACCTCGTGATGCGCTTCGTACTTAGGCTTAAGACCGATAAGGATCTTGGTTGTGTCATCAAGTGATGGCTCAACAATATCAATTTTCTGGAATCGGCGAGACAATGCACGCTCTTTCTCAAAAATACTACTGTACTCTTGATAAGTCGTTGAACCAATGCAACGTAACTTACCGCTACTCAGTAGAGGTTTAATTAAGTTTGCAGCATCTACTTGGCCGCCCGATGCTGCACCTGCACCGATAATGGTGTGGATCTCATCGATGAATAGGATTGCGTCTTCTTCTTTCTCTAACTGTTTCAGAATCGCTTTAAAACGCTTCTCAAAGTCACCACGGTATTTAGTACCCGCAAGTAGAGAACCAATATCCAAAGAGTAGATAACGCTGCTTTGAATCACTTCCGGCACCTGGCCTTCTACAATTCTCCACGCAAGGCCTTCCGCAATCGCGGTTTTACCCACGCCCGCTTCACCAACAAGTAGAGGGTTATTTTTACGACGACGGCATAGTACTTGGATTGTGCGTTCTAGCTCTTTATCACGCCCAATCAGTGGATCGATGTTGCCTTTCTTCGCTACTTCGTTAAGGTTGGTCGCAAAGTTTTCAAGTCTGTCTTCTGAACTCGCCTCTTCTGCGTTTTCAGCACCAAACGAGTCAGACGATGAAGCACTGTCGCCTTCATTACTTGCTTTAGTGATACCGTGAGAAATAAAGTTAACAATATCTAAGCGACTGATATCGTTCTTCTTCAACAGGTAGGCTGCGTGAGATTCTTGCTCACTAAAGATGGCAACAAGGACATTAGCACCGGTTACTTCGCTGCGGCCCGATGATTGAACATGGAAAACAGCACGCTGCAGTACACGCTGGAAACTAAGTGTTGGTTGAGTTTCTCGCGTTTCGTCGCTTTCTGGGATAAGAGGAGTGGTTTGATCAATAAAAATATCGAGTTCGTTACGCAAGGCGTCAAGATCGGCTTGGCATGCCAATAACGCTTCCTTAGCCGCATCATTTTCTAATAATGCAAGTAGGAGGTGCTCGACAGTCATAAACTCATGTCGCTTTTCTCGCGCTCGAGCAAAAGCGCCGTTCAAGCTTGATTCTAATTCTTTATTCAGCATAAGTACCTCCTAAGGGAACAACAGTGTTGTCCGAACAAGTCTTTAAGCTTGCTCCATTGTACATAGTAGCGGATGCTCATTTTCCTTTGAATACATCGTCACTTGCGCTACTTTTGTTTCCGCTATCTCTGCGCTGTAAGTCCCACAGATAGCTTTACCTTCATAATGAACCTTGAGCATAATTTCCGTTGCTTTCTCGATATCTAGTGAGAAGAATCGCTCTAGGATCTCGATTACAAAGTCCATTGGCGTGTAGTCATCGTTATTAAGTACGACGTTATACATTGCCGGTGGCTTAACTTTCGTTTTTTCTTTCTCCAGTAAATCAGAGCCTGGAGCCGCCCATTCAAAGTTTCTACTCATGTTAGCTTTGCTAAGGTTATTTTTGGAAATCGGACATGTGCGATACTTAAATCTACCACATTCACCGTTTAGGGTGTACTAAGAAACGGTGTTAGAAAACGAGACCAAAAATCAAACCCATACATTGAGCCTAATCCACCATTTACCTTGCTGCAAATAAAAGATGCCTATTGCGTCGATTAACATATGTGATTGATTAAAAAGGCAGCATAAACATACGCAAAACAAATATTTGCGCCCTTAAGTTACAAATAAGTTAATAAATAGTTCAGATTCTCGGGTGTGATTTGTTATTAAAAATGATCAATTTTCTACCAATTTGCTATTGACTGTGCTCAATCATTAGCTACATTGGAGCTAAAAGGTTTTTTTACATTAAAATTTAACAACACGGAATAATTACGCAAGGCAGCGATATTTCATGTCAGCAATGTAGAAGTTCAGAACAATGACGATAATTTTCGTCGTTTCAGAATCGTATCAATGACACTTTTTAAAGTTGATATAAACAACATCAGTAACAAAATGCATGAGGGATGTATAGCATGGCTACAGGTACAGTAAAATGGTTTAACAATGCCAAAGGGTTTGGTTTCATTTGTCCAGAAGGTGAAGAAGGTGACATTTTCGCTCACTATTCAACGATACAGATGGAGGGTTACCGTACACTCAAGGCGGGGCAACAAGTCGATTACGAAGTTGAAAGCGGCCCGAAAGGCTCACACGCAAGCTCCGTAGTACCGGTAGAAACTAGCCAGACGAAGTAGTCGCTATTCATTTACTGCTCTTATCTAAAACGCCCTGTTTAAAACAGGGCGTTTTTGTATGTACAATAAAAAACGCTCCTGACGGAGCGTTTTAAAACAAGATTTAGATTACTCTAAATAATAACTATGCATTAATCACTGCATTTAGTGTTGCGCTTGGACGCATTAGAGCTGAAGTCAGCACATCATCAAATAGGTAGTAACCACCTAGTTCGCCTTTAACACCTTGTGCACTATTTAATTCACCAACGATCGCTTCTTCACTTTCAGATAGCTTAGCCGCTACACTTGCAAACTCTTGTGCTAGTTCAGCATCAGTCGTTTGCTCTGCTAGAGCTTTTGCCCAGTATGCTGCAAGGTAGTAGTGGCTACCACGGTTATCTAGCTCACCGACTTTACGAGATGGTGACTTGTTCATGTCTAGGAACTCACCTGTCGCTTTATCTAGTGCATCCGCCAAAACTTGAGCTTTAGCATTACCTGTTGCTGTGCTTAGGTGCTCAAGTGAAGCCGCAAGTGCGAGGAATTCACCTAGAGAGTCCCAACGTAGGTGGTTCTCTTTTTCTACCTGTTGAACATGCTTAGGAGCAGAACCGCCAGCGCCAGTTTCAAACAGACCACCACCGTTCATTAGTGGAACGATAGACAGCATTTTCGCCGATGTACCAAGCTCTAGAATTGGGAATAAATCCGTTAGGTAGTCACGTAGAACGTTACCCGTTACTGAGATTGTATCTAGACCTTCTTTGATACGAACTAGAGAGAACTTAGTCGCTTCAAGTGGAGAAAGAATCTTTAGTTCCAGACCATCTGTATCATGCTCAGGTAGGTAAGCATTTACTTTCTTAATCAGCTCTGCATCGTGTGCACGAGATTCGTCTAGCCAGAATACTGCTGGAGTCGCTGATGCTCGAGCACGTGTTACTGCAAGCTTAACCCAATCTTGAATTGGTGCGTCTTTAACTTGACACATGCGGAAGATGTCGCCTTCTTCAACAGCTTGCTCAAGAAGTACTGCACCATTTGCATCAACAACTTGAACTGTACCAGCAGCATCTAGGATGAACGTCTTATCATGAGAACCGTACTCTTCTGCTTTTTGAGCCATTAGGCCAACGTTTGGCACGCTACCCATTGTTGTTGGATCAAATGCACCATTCTCTTTACAGAAATCGATAACAGCTTGGTAGATGCTTGCGTAGCTACGATCTGGGATCATCGCTTTAGTATCTTTCTGCTTACCATCTGGCCCCCACATTTGACCAGAAGAACGTAGCATCGCTGGCATTGACGCATCAACAATGATGTCACTTGGTACGTGTAGGTTTGTGATACCACGATCTGAATCAACCATAGCCAGAGGTGGTTGAGTCTCGTATACCGCTTGTAGGTCAGCTTCGATAGCTTCTTTCTGCTCTTGTGGCAGTGATGCGATCTTAGCGTATACGTCACCAATACCGTTGTTCACGTCAACGCCCAACTCTTCAAATAGTTGACCGTATTTCGCGAATACATCTTTGTAGTAAACCTTAACCGCATGGCCAAAGATCACTGGATCAGAAACCTTCATCATTGTTGCTTTCATGTGCAGAGAAAGCAGTACACCCTGCTCTTTTGCTGAAGCAATCTCTTTTTCAAAGAACGCAACAAGCGCAGCCTTGTTCATCACTGAAGTATCGATGATCTCTTTGTCTTGCAAAGCAAAAGCTGGCTTCAGTGTCTTCTTAGCGCCATCTTGACCAACAAACTCGATGCTTACTTCTGTTGCGCCGTCGATAGTGGTCGATTTTTCGCTACCGAAGAAGTCTTTGCCGTCCATACTCGCGACATGAGACTTAGAGTCTGCTGCCCATGCACCCATTGAGTGTGGGTTTTTCTTCGCGTAATTTTTTACAGAAAGCGGTGCACGACGGTCAGAGTTACCTTCACGTAATACAGGGTTTACAGCACTACCTTTAATCTTATCGTAAGTTGCTTTGATCGCTTTCTCTTCGTCTGTGCTTGCTTCTTCTGGGTAGTTAGGAAGTGCGTAGCCTTTTGCTTGAAGCTCTTTGATAGTTGCTTGAAGTTGCGGGATAGACGCTGAAATGTTTGGAAGCTTAATGATGTTTGCTTCCGGTGTTTTTGCCAACTCGCCAAGTTCAGCAAGTGCATCACCAATACGTTGCTCTTCAGTTAAGTAGTCAGGGAAGTTAGCAATAATACGCCCTGCA
Source organism: Vibrio sp. R11-SG3-ISO9 (assembly GCF_059834255.1). Classification (NCBI taxonomy): domain Bacteria; kingdom Pseudomonadati; phylum Pseudomonadota; class Gammaproteobacteria; order Vibrionales; family Vibrionaceae; genus Vibrio; species Vibrio sp. R11-SG3-ISO9. The sequence continues at coordinate 17,740 of NZ_JCBDGU010000038.1, read as the reverse complement.
AGTGAGATATCACGAGTATCAACGTTGATACCAGAAGAAGCAGTGAATGACTGAATGATAGGCAGTAGAGAGTATGTCGCTAGTGCTGGTGCTTCGTCTGTAATGGTATAGATGATGGTTGGTTTTTCAGTAGGCATGAAATTTCCCTATAGTTCTGACAAGCTCACTCATTGTGAGAATGTTTAAATTGACCAGTAGACAGTGCTTGAGAGCAACGAAGGTCTACTCGATAGTCGTACTCTATCTTATTTTTCATACCGTTTTATGACGGCATGAACCAAATCCGTGAGTGCGTTGTTATAATAAAACACGTTGGTATAATTAAACAAATTGGGCTTTATAGTCCATTAACTTGTTCTATTTTGTGTCTTTTAGGCGCGCAAATGATAGCTCAATTCCGTTTCAGTGAAAACTTTTCAGCACACTTCGTTTACATTTTTGCAAGGTAGTTAACATGTCTACTCGCTCTCGTAGCACTTCGCGCTCTACTGGCTCCTCTCGAAAAGGCGGTCAATTTAAACAAGGCAGCAAAACCACATCGCGTTCGAATAACAAAGGGAATGAGCGCCGCTCTTCCGCTACAAGCAAGAGTAATTCATCTAGTAAGCAGCGCTATAAACGTAAACCAAACACGGATAAACCAAAAGTAGCTCTTGAAGACCGAAAAGTGATTCTATTCAATAAACCATTCGATACGCTGAGTCAGTTTACGGATGGTGAAGGGCGTAAAACCTTAGCAGACTTCATACCTGTAAAAGATGTGTATGCGGCAGGTCGTTTGGATCGCGATAGTGAAGGATTAATGGTGCTAACTAATGATGGTATCTACCAAGCTAAACTAACTCAGCCCAATTCAAAGTCACCAAAGACCTATTGGGTACAAGTTGAAGGTGCCCCAACAGAGAACGATTTAGATAAATTGAGAAAGGGTGTAGAACTCAAAGATGGTATGACGTTACCGGCCAAAGTTGAAATTATGCCAGAACCGAGCGTTTGGGAGCGTAATCCGCCAGTGAGATTTCGTGCAGCGATTCCGACTACATGGCTTGCCATTACAATCATCGAAGGTCGCAATCGCCAAGTACGCCGTATGACAGCTAACATTGGCTTCCCTACTCTTCGCCTTATTCGTTACTCGATGGGTGGAATGACCTTAGGTGATTTGCAGCCTGGTGAGTGGAAGGAAGTTTAACTTTTGTATCAACAAGCCAATAGCTTACGTTACTGGCTTGCTCTCAAAACTCTACTAAAATTGCACGAGTTTATTGCTGATCTAGTAACCATTTCAATAGTTCTTTACGTTCAACGGGCGACAATTTCAAATATGACATTTTCGCCTTTTGTAGCTCTAAACTATCAGCTGTAATTGAGGCTTTTTCAGAATCTTGAATAGTTGTAAGCGAACCGTAAGTCACTCCGTTGGCTGCGTTGTAAATAGCGATTTGCTCATCAAGATCTGAATAAGGAAACATACCTTTTTTACCAGCCATTTTGACCTGTTCATAAATTAACTCGCCATCATCCAAGCTAACATTCCAATCAATCTTATCCTTGTCAAACACCTTTTTTGCTTGATCAACACCGCTTAGATGTGGTCCATCTATTTCTACTTTACCACTTGTTGCTTTCAGAGTCAGAATATAAGGTGCTGAAGTGAAATTTCCACGTTGTCCGCCTCGTCCTAACATAGTATTTACGCGTAACACTACTTGGTTAGTTCCTGCTACCAGTGCAAATGGTTCTCCCTTATCTTTGGTATCTTCGCCATTAACAAATAGCACTTCTACTTCCGTTGCTACATCCAACTCTGGATGCGCATGTTCAATAGCATTAGCTTTAGAAACACTTAACACAGAACATACCGTTAAAATTGAAGCACCAACTATAAATTTCATCGTTCGACCCTTTTAATCATTTAGATTTATCGTTAACTAACTTTAAGCCTTGTTTCACTGTAAACATCAAAGTTGGTTAACTTGAACCATACTGGAGATCAATTTACCATTGATCATTCTTTGTTAGACTTTATTAACAAAAAAGGTCGCATAAATGCGACCTTTTTTTACATTCAACTTGATATCAAGTTATTAGAATGTGTAGTACATACCAGCAACAAAACCGTTACCTTCAACTTTGTTCGCGCTGTCAGCTACTTCTTCAGCATCAGTGTATTCAACGAATGCTAAGATGTTGCTAGAAACTGAGTAGTCAGCGCCCACTGTGAAGTAGTTGATTTCTTCATCTGCATCACCATCAGTAGCACCGATAGAAGTGTAAGCACGTACTTTCTCGATTTGGTAATCTAGAGCAATAGAAACTGTATCACGATCAGACGCACCAGTGATGTCTTCTGTAACGTAGTTTGCTGCCGCACCAAAATCGCCAAGGCTCAAGCGCGCTGCAACACCCATGATGCTGTGGTCAGTACCAAGGCCACGGTTACCTTGATCTTGGTAAGATGCGCCAAAAGTGAACATTTCGTTCAATGCGTACTCCGCAGACACACCGTATGCTGCATCTTCGTTTTCGTCTGAAGATAGGTAAGTATCAGCAATTAGCTTTAGACCACCAGTTGTGTACTTCATTGAAACAGCGTGACCAGCACTTTCAAGAGAGCTAACGAAGTCATCCATGTAACCTAGACCTTCGTTTGTTTTGTCAATCGTGATTGCATCTAGAGAATCACCAAAATCACCGATTTCGCCTGCAGCAACACCGAAGTTTTCACCAATGTTGAAACCGAAGTAAAGGTCATCAGTTTGCATTGAGTTATCGTCGTTTACAATACCTTTCCAGCCATCAAAACCGTTACCGTTTTGGATTTCGAAAGAGCCGAATGCAGATACGCTATCGTTCAGTTTGTGCGTTGCATCAATCTGGATTTTTGCCCATAGATCTACGTCTAGGTCAGTTTCAGTTTTTGTAGCTACACCAGCAGCTGTTGATGTTGATTCAGCAGTACTTAGGTAAGTATCGATTTCACCCTTAATGTTGAAAGCTGTTGTACCATCATCGTAAATGCTTGCTGCTAGGGTAGAAGTTGAGATACCTGCTAGTGCTAGCGCTAATAGAGTCTTTTTCATAATAAATCCACTGCCTTTTCTAAGAATGGGAGATCCTTGCCCGGTTCCCTTTTTTTGTTTTGTGTTGATGGTTACCACTCTTTGTTGGTTAACCACCGCCACTAAATTTCGAGGTCTAGATTGCAAAAGATTATCCTGCGTGTCAAATAAACTAAAAACAAACCTAAAAAAAAGACAAATCAAATAAATTCAATCACTTACAAGTTTTTTCATCATTTTACGAGACACTTCTCGGCCTATTTGGCTAAAAATATAATAGACCTAAAAACAACCATCGCAGTCAAAAACACTAATAACCAAACGTTATTACAGCCAAAATTAGAATTAAACACTTAAAGTGGTGTTTTTTTTGATATTTATATTTCGCACAATAAATAAAATAGCTAACTTCATGAAGGTTCAGTTTTTTTTTGTGAACAAGATCTACCTTTGATTCAAAAGCAACCTATTTCGTCGAAAATGAACAGGCTAGTGAAATGTGCTACTATCGCGGCTTCGTTACTTGGGTCACAGTATGCTAACCACTAAAATACAAAACTCTATTCGCACCAGTTATCAAAACCTCCAATCACAGTTGGAAAACTTTGTACCTAGACGTGCACAAAACTACCTTGTTGCTGAAATAGCAAAGACACTTTGTGGCCAATACCATAAAAGTAATCGCATGATTGTGGCTGAAGCGGGTACCGGAATCGGAAAGTCCCTCTCTTATTTAATGGCAACCATACCTGTGGCTGTTTTAAACAATCGAAAAATTGTGATCTCTACTGCTACCGTTGCTCTACAAGAACAACTGGTCAATAAAGACCTCCCTCTATATAGACGACTTACTGATAGAGAGTTTTCCTTTATATTGGCTAAAGGACGACAAAGGTATTGCTGTGCCGAAAAACTGGCTGTGGCATGTGGTGCTGACGGCGGTCAGATGGCGATGTTTGAATCAAAGCCAAAGAAGAAAGACATTGAGCAGCTGGAAACCATGTATCGAAGTCTAGCTCAGGGTAAATGGGATGGAGACCGCGACTCATGGCCTAAGCCGATTGACGACATGATTTGGCAGATGATCGTCAGTGACAAGCACAGCTGTAATAATAGTATGCCTGCACACCGAGATTGCCCTTTCCAGAAAGCGCGCTCTGAACTTGATAAAGCCGATGTCATTATTGCCAACCACAGCTTAGTGATGGCAGACGCAGACCTAGGTGGTGGCGTGATCCTACCTGAGCCAGAAAACAGCATTTATGTGTTCGACGAAGCACATCATCTACCGCATGTCGCACGAGACCACTCTTCCGCAGCTGCAAGCTTAAAAGGGGCTGCTTCATGGTTAGAGCGCTTAAATCAATCAATCAGCAAGCTTTCAGGCCTGGCTGAAGAGAAACGAGTCTATCGGTTCAGAAATGAGCTGCAAGACTCTGTTCAACAACTTATTCCAACCCTTTCTCAACTCAGTAAGCGCTTCGATGCTACCCAATTTGAAGACGGCTTATATCGCTTTGAACACGGTGACCTTCCAGAGTGGCTTGAAAGTGAATCGAAAGATCTCAAGCAGTTAAGTCAGAAAGCCAGCCAAGCCGTGGCAAAGATTGCCGACCTTATCGCAGAAAGAGTAAAAGATGGTGAGCTCTCAGCCAAACTTGCAGAACCCGCACTTGCAGAGATTGGTTTCTATATACAGAGAACTGAAAACCTCGCACAAGTCTGGCGCTTAATGGCAGAGCCGAAACGTGATAAAGGTGCGCCATTGGCGCGTTGGTTAGAACTTAATAAAGAGAATGAAGGTGATTTCATTGTTAACGTTTCGCCTTTAGAGGTAGGTTGGCAGCTCGACCAACAGATCTGGAGCCGCTGTGTCGGTGCAGTATTAGTTTCAGCTACCATGCGGGCACTGAATTCTTTCAGTTTTTTCTGTCATCAAGCAGGTATCAGTCAAAAGCCTGAGGATGGAGTGCAATTTCTAGCGTTAGCCTCGCCGTTTGATTATCAAAATCAAGCAGAGCTAGTCGTACCCGCAATGAAGTACGAACCTCAGGCTCCGCAGTTTACAGAATATCTTATCGAAATTTTGCCTAACGTAATTGAAGACAACAAAGCTAACCTCGTTTTATTCTCTTCGTACTGGCAAATGAATCAGGTTGCTGAAGGTTTATCTACAGATTTCGTTAAAAAAGGCTGGGCGTTACAAGTACAAGGTGATACTTCCCGCTCAGAAATTCTAAAAAAACATAAAGCCCTGGTAGAAAAAGGAAAAACCAGTGTGCTTTTCGGTACAGGTAGCTTTTCTGAAGGCCTTGATTTGCCCGGTGAACTGTTAGAAAACCTAATCATCACCAAAATTCCATTTGGTGTTCCAACCTCACCGGTAGAGCAAGCTCACTCAGAATACATTGAGTCCAAAGGCGGTAATCCTTTTATGCAAATTACCGTACCTGAGGCGAGTAAAAAACTGATCCAATCTGTCGGCCGACTGCTGCGTAAAGAACGAGATTCTGGTAAAGTCACGATCCTTGATCGACGCATAGTCACAAAGCGCTATGGCAAGTCCTTATTAGACTCCCTACCGCCTTTTAAACGTACTATAAAATACTAACGAGTAGGGTTGTTGCGCGCTCCTGCTAAATTTTGCTTTAGTTTGCTCCCAGCAAATTGAAAAGCAACGCTGCTGATACAGCATATAACGAGAATAATAGCTATCTATGGAAATGATTGAACCAACCATGTTGGTCATACTTGCACTGGTTGCCTTTGCTGCCGGTTTTATCGATGCTGTTGCCGGCGGCGGCGGTATGCTCACTGTGCCTGCTCTGCTGTCTTTGGGTTTACCACCGCACATTGCGCTAGGGACCAATAAGCTCGCTGCAACCTTTGCATCGTCAACAGCGGCTTTTACTTACTACAAGAAGAAACTGTTCAAGCCCCAATGTTGGATCAACGCATTTATTGCAACTTTAATTGGCGCAACTGTAGGTACATTAGTGGTCGACGCCATCAGTACCCAGTGGTTAGAAAAAGTCTTGCCGCTAGTAATATTAGCAGCCGCGATTTATACGATTTTCCATAAAACGCCGAATGCCAATCAGAATGTATCTCCCAAGCCCTGCCCTGTTCTCAAGAAGAAACAGATTGCTCAAGGTTTTACTCTAGGTTTCTATGATGGTGTAGCCGGCCCAGGAACAGGCGCATTTTGGACAGTGAGTTCAATGGCGCTATATCGCTTGAACATTTTGCTCGCGTCTGGTTTATCGAAAGCAATGAATTTCACCAGTAACTTCACCTCCCTGGTTACTTTTGCAATTCTAGGTCATATCGATTGGGTTCTCGGATTGACGATGGGCGTTTGTTTGATGGTTGGCGCGTTTGTTGGTGCTCACTCTGCTATACGCTTTGGCGCCAAGTTTATTCGCCCGGTATTTGTTACCGTGGTGAGTGTACTCGCAATCAAACTGGCTTATGAAGCTTGGTTTGTAAACCTGTAAAAAGTTTAGATGTAGAATGTCTCACTTTAAGCAACTCGGCAAAATTCTCGACACGTTAATCGGGCATTGTAAACAAGTAGATAGCGCTCGTGGCACATACCATCAACCGCTATTCGATAGTACCCTCTTTAAATCTAGAGCCAAGGTACTGATGCCTTACGCACTGGAAACACAGTCCAACTATCAACGGATTCTGTCAGAGCTGGGCAAAAACCAATTAACGGCAGCAAGAGCGGCTCACCTAACTGAAAAGTTAACTAACCAAGTTGCCGCTCTCCAAAGGGAACTCGCAAACTACGACCTACGTGACGATCGTAACCTACATAAACCACATTCCACCAATCAACTCTATAATGACCTTGCTCAACACCAAGATTGGCAGCGACGTTTAACCGCTCTTGTTCAGCAAAAAAAGGCGGTACTTGATACCTGCCCTGCCTATCAAAAAGAGCAGGCAGAAAAAGCCTGGCAACTAGCAAGTGAACGGCTAGAGCGTTGCGAAGAGTCAATGAAGAAAATACACAGGCAAATAGATTTAGAGGTTCCAAATAGAGATGAGCACTGAACAAGCCCCATCACCACTTGATAGCGCACCGGATGAGATCAAACTTGCTGTTGATCTTATCTACCTTTTTGAAAGCAACGAGATCGATCCTAAGGTTGCTTTAGAGGCGATCAAGATCGTCGAAAAAGACCTTCAAGCTAAATTAGAACCTAGCACTTAGAACGAATATTACAGGATACACATGTACCAACTTAACTTCTCTATGGCCGAGTTTGTTGAACAATACTGGCATAAACGACCAACCATCATCAAAGGCGGTTTCAAAGATTTCGTTGACCCAATCAGCCCAGAAGAGCTGGCAGGGTTATCAATGGAAGAAGAAGTCGACTCACGCTTTGTTTCTAACCACGAGAATAAGTGGTCAGCGGAACACGGTCCATTTAGCGAAGATAAGTTTGGTCAACTCCCACAAAGCCACTGGCAGCTTATCGTTCAAGCAGCAAACCATTGGCATCAAGGTGCCGCTCAACTGGCGGAGTCATTTAAACAGCTGCCAAACTGGTTGTTTGACGATCTAATGATCTGCTACTCGGCTGAGCATGGTGGCGTTGGTCCTCACATTGATCAATATGATGTTTTTATTGTTCAAGGTCACGGTAAACGTCAGTGGAAAGTGGGCGCTAAAGATGAAGGGCAATACAAAGAGAGCATTCAAGCATCTGCACTTCGCCAAATTGAAGGCTTTGATCCTATCATCGACCAAGTATTAGAGCCGGGTGACATTCTCTACATCCCACCGGGCTTCCCTCACGAAGGTACCACTTTAGAGCCTTCAATGAGTTACTCAATTGGTTACCGCTCACCTAAAGAGCAAGAGCTGATCAGTAATTTTGCCGACTTCGTGCTTGCGCATGACATGGGTGATACGCATCTTCATGATCCGGAGTTCAAGACGCAAAACAACTTCGGTCAGATACGCCAATCAGACCTTGTAAGCCTGACAGAAATGCTACATTCAGCGCTAGAGCAACCGAATACAGTAAGTGACTTTATGGGATGCCTACTGAGCCAATCTCGCCACCAGCTTGATATTATTGCTCCAGAGCCATTGTGGAATGCGGAAGAGGTATCTAATCATCTTGCAGCACAAGGTGAGATATACAAAGTTTCAGGACTTAAAGCGCTTTACCATGAGACAGAGACCAATGTGGCGTATATCAATGGTGAAATAATTAAAGTTGAAGAAGGTGACAGTGCACTATTAACGTCATTGTGTAATGAATCCATCATCTCTCCAGAACAAACATTCAGCCCATCTGCTATTGCTCTTATTACAGACCTAGTAAATAAAGGCTATTGGTTTATCGAAGAGTAATTTGAAGAACTCATAACAAAAGAAAAGGGACACGCAAATACGTGTCCCTTTGTTGTTCTAAAGCGATAAAAGCTTAAACCTTAAATTGATTCACTAGTGCTTGTTGTTGCTGAGATAAAGTATCAATCTGATTCCCTTGCTCTTCAGATTTCGAAGCCTGTTCAAGAATTTGTGCGCTTAGATCACGAATGTTCACCACACTCTGATTAACTTCACCCGACACCGACTGCTGCTCTTCTGCTGCTCTTACAATCTGGTTATTCATATCGCTAATGGCCTCAATCGAAGTAAAGATTGAGCCTAAGTCTTCAACCGCATTCTGAACGTGTAGAGCCGTATCATTCGCTAGGATGTTACCCTCTTGAATCGCCTCAACGACATCCTGCGTTCCAGCTTGAACCTTATCAATAACTTGGCGAATTTCTCCTACAGACGCTTGAGTACGACTTGCAAGATTACGAACTTCATCAGCCACCACGGCAAAGCCTCTACCCTGTTCACCTGCACGAGCCGCTTCAATCGCTGCGTTTAGAGCCAACAAGTTTGTTTGTTCTGAGATACCTTCAATCACTCCCAAAATATCAGTGATGTTAGCGTTGTTCTTGGCAAGCTCTTCAACAATAGGTACTGCGCTCGACATACGCTCCACCAGCTTCCTCATTTCTCCAGCTGACAGCTCGATCACCTGCTGCCCTTGCTTAGCAGAAGAGTTAGCCTCACTTGCAGCGCCTACCGCGACTTCCGCATTCTGAACAACTAGACTTGCAGTCTGCGTCATCTCTTCTGCTGCTGTTGCCACTAAATCGACTTCTTTAAACTGCGATTCACTGCTTTGGCGGGTGCTAGAAGCCGAAGCCTTCGCAGCACTTGTGGTATTCGCGACTTGCTCTGACGTCGCAATCACTTCTTTGATCGTTGGCTGTAGCTTATCGAGGAATCGGTTAAAGCCTTGTGCTAACTGCCCAACTTCGTCTTGTGATTTAACATCAAGCCTTTGGGTTAAATCACCTTCACCCGACGCGATATCGTCTAACCTTTCAACCACTTGACGAATCGGCTTTACAATAGAGAGTGAAGCAAACGCAATAATAGCTAAGCCAATAACAATGAACAGACCACCCGCAATGAGTTCAGTTTTAATGCCTTCACTAAGCTTGTCACTAATAATCTCATCAAGCAGATTTGCATCCGCCACGACACTGTCTCGAGGGATCTCTAACAACACACCCCATGTTTGATTCGCTGCAACGACTGGCGCAAAAGCAAGTAACCACTCACCGTTTTCGCTCCACTGTGTCATCGTCTCGCCACCAAACATAAAATCAGTGAGTTGGTCATTGCTTGTATGCTTACTTGCGAACTGAGAGCCAGTAGGGATTGATGTATCATCTGCGGCAATCACAGAGCCATCTAAGCTCACGACATAGATAGCACCATTACCATCAAACAACTCTGCATCTGACTCAGCAACAATATGAGTTAGAGCGTCAAGTCGAAGATCAATACCTAAAAAGCCAATTGGCGTATCATCAATCAGAATTGGTACAGAAATCGACGAAGTTAACAACGACTGGCCACCGCTAGTCACAACCTTAGGTGTACTGATACATGTTTGACCACTCGATAGCGGACAATAGAAGCGTTCGCTGTTTGAGTTGTCGTTGAGAATCTGCTCAGAAAGAACATTTGACAGCACGTTCTCTCCATTGTCTGCCACTTTCCAATAGGGTGCAAAACGCCCAACTTCGTTAGAACCTACGTAATCTGCATCTACATAGTTTCCGTCTTCACCATCAAGCATTTCAGGGCGAAATACCAAGTAAGCACCAAGGATTGAGTCAAAGTCTAAGACTGAGCGACGAATCATCTCATCTAATGCAGTGCGTAGCTCTTCGCTTGGCGTGAAGTTCTCTTCAGCATTAGTCTTTAGGAACTTAGCACTCGCGGCTAGCATTTCAGCTCGATAGATGGCTTCATCTACATAGCGTTGGGTTTCCTGTGCATTTAACTGCGAAACCGATGCCAATAATTGCTCAGTTTTGTTAATAACAGAATCTGAGCTTTGAGACTTGATCACCTGCTGATTGCTTGAAGCGTTGTAGATCGAGAAACCAATAAGAGAGAGTGAAGTGATAAGTAAACAACACCCTGCCAAGAGGGTGATTTTCCACTGTACTGAAAGTGAGCGCATTGAATATCCTTATTTAAGCCAAAAGACTTCCGTGGACCTAAAAACATACCGATAGCAAAAATGCAATTCTACTTATGTCTGTTAGACGAATAGCTTAGCCGACAATTACAGCACAAATCGGTCACATATAAAACGAAAGTTTATACAAATGTTAATAAATCGTATCTTTCTATTTTTAAATACTGATTTCCAATCACTTTTGTCTTGTCATGCTGAATCAATTGATTGAATTTAGAGCACTCAAGTAACGATGTTCATCACTTAGATAGATGTTTGAACTCACACTATTAATAAGAGTTTTGCTCTGTCAAAGAGACACTTTAATGAAGTCCGCCTCCATATTCCATATCCTCAAACCCAGCAGTTTTGGATTATTTTTTCTAATCCATATTATAGATTTTTATCTTGATCAAGTGCACACTTTTTCATTGCTAATTCGGCAATCAAACTCTAATATCTCGCGCCTAGATTCCCTAATCGCTTTATTCAATTTGGTTCTCCTTTATGGAGCGCTAAGGCTTTTTACATCTTTAATTTTTGGAGAGATACGCAAATGTCCGCCTCGTTTCCATTAGCGAAACTTACCTTTTTAATCGCTATTCTGACAGCCGTAGGTCAAATGACTCAAACGATGTACGTGCCTTCTATCGGTCATATGGCAGGTGAGTTCTTGGTTACTGCGTCTTCACTTCAAGCAGTGATGGCGTGTTACCTGATCCCTTATGGTTTGTCGCAATTTGTTTACGGTCCACTTTCAGATCGCCTTGGTCGTAAGCCTATCATCGTTGCTGGCTTAGTCATCTACATCCTAGGTACCTTGGTAGCCTTATTCGCTCATGAATACGAATGGTTCTTGGCGGGTAGCTTTATTCAAGGAGTGGGCATTGGTTGTGGAGGTGCGATGTCTCGTACATTGACTCGCGACTGTTTTGAGGGCGCTGAGTTGCACCGTGCGAACAGCTTAATCAGCATGTGTGTAATTTTCTCCCCATTGATGGCACCTGTACTCGGTGGTTACCTAACGGAAGCTTTCGGCTGGCGTTCTAGCTACTTGTTTTTAGCGCTGTTTGGTATCGCTGTGGTGATCACGATGATGACGAGCATGATGGAGACATTGCCAAAAGAACGACGCAAAAATGAATCAGTAGTCAACAGCTACAAATTCGTTCTGTCTGACAAACGCTTCCAAGGTTTCTTACTGGTACTGGTGGCAACATTTGCGGGCGTAGCAGTGTTTGAGGCAGCAGCTGGTGTATTACTTGGCGGTGTACTTGGTTTGCCTGCAACCACCGTGAGTTTGCTATTTGTATTGCCGATTCCAGGTTACCTAGTGGGTGCAGGCCTATCAAGTTACATCGCGCAACGTCGTTCTGAACGCCGCGCACTGAATGTTGGCTTAGTATCGATTTTAGTCGGCTCAGCCGTGGTGCTTATCCCAGGTCTATTTGGTCAAACAACAGCGTTAACATTGATTGGCGGCGCAACCATTTACTTCTTGGGCGCGGGTATCTTATTCCCAGCCGCAACAACGGGAGCACTTTCGCCACTCCCATACCACGCAGGTACGGGTGGCGCGATCTTAGGTGGTATGCAAAACTTAGGTGCTGGCATCGCAACACTGTTGGCATCGTTCTTCCCAGCTCAAGATCAGCTGCCACTGGGTTGCTTGATGATTACCATGTCACTTATCGCTATGCTTGGTTTACGTTGGGTTAATCGTAAGCCTGACCACTCAAACGAAATGCCATTAGCTATCTAGAGCAAATCGAACCTTGCCCAAACAAAGAACAGGGACAGACTGAAAAGTGTGTCCCTTTTTATTGCCCATTTTCTCCTAACCTGATGTCTATCATCAATATCGTTAAACATTATTTTGATTTTTTGGAAACAATAACAGACACTTACGTTCAAAGTGTATATCAAGAATCCAATTGCAAAATATTATTATCGAAAGAACAACATCTTACCGATAACCCCGATTAGAAATGGATACTGGCATTAAAACGAGTCAGGTGCACAAAAAGGATATACAGATGCGTTTCGCTTTAACCACATTAGCCGTATCGGCGGTGCTTGTCGCCGGATGCAGCAATCAAGGAATAACAACCATGAACCACCACTCTCCGTCGCAACTCGTCGCTCAACAAACCCAAGCTCCCGTTGCTAAGAAAGTCCCTCATTCAATGACGACTCATGGTGACATACGAATTGATGATTACTATTGGATGCGTGATGACGAACGCCAAGACCCAGAGATCTTGCAGCACCTCGAGCAAGAGAACCAGTATGCCGAGACTGTGCTGAAACACACAGAAGCATCTCAAGAACAATTATTTGAAGAGATCAAAAGCCGAATCGCGAAAGACGACAATTCGGTACCAGTTCGTAAAGGTAACTATTACTACTCGAATGAAGTGACAGGTGATAATGAATACCCAGTTCACTTGCGTGCCAAAGACTTTGCAGGCACAAATAAGCAAGTCATCCTAGACGTTAACGAACTCGCCAAAGAACATGAGTTTTTCAGTATTGGTAGCCTTTCAATCAGCCCAAATGAAAACATGCTGGCCTATGGCGAAGATACACTGAGCCGTCGTATTTACACGATTAAGATTAAAGACCTCACAACGGGTAAATACTTACACGATGAGATTGATGGTGCTTCAAGCGCTATCGCATGGCAAAACGACAACCAAGCCTTCTACTACATCAAAAAAGATCCCCAAACATTACTAGGCTATCAAGTTTTCCGCCATGTATTAGGCACATCTCAAACAAGCGATGAGCTGATCTACGAAGAAACTGACAACGCTTACTACACTAGCATCAGTAAGAGTAAAGATGGCCAACAGGTATACATTTGGCACTCGAGTACAGAAACCAGCGGCGTTTCGATTGTTGATGCCAACAACCCAAATGCAAAAGCCGAAGCCTTCTACCCAAGAGAAACAGGCATCGAGTACAGCATAGCTAAGCTCAATGATTGGTATTACATCTACACCAACTACCAAGCAGTCAATTTTCGCTTAATGAAAACCACGGCCGAAGGCATACATGACCGTTCAAAATGGGTCGATGTTATTCCAGCTGACGATAACACTCAGCTTGTCGATTTTGAGTTGTTTGATGATCATCTGGTTTACGAGCAGCGTTCAAATGGATTGTCTACAGTGAAGATTCGTCAACTCTCTACAGGCAAAGAATTCCCACTTGAGTTCAACGACACCGCTTTTGCTGCATACCTAACAAGTAACTATGAGTTAGATAACTCAAAAGTTCGAATCTATTACAGCAGCCTAACGACTCCTGGCACTTACTATGATTTTGACCTTAATACAGGTGAGGCCGAAATCATGAAGCAAACGCCGGTATTAGGTGATTTCGACGCAGATAATTACCAATCAGAGCGAATCATGATTACGGCTCGCGACGGTAAGCAAGTACCAGTTTCTTTGGTTTATCGCAAAGATCAATTCAAAAAAGACGGCACTAACCCAATTTACCAATACGGCTATGGTTCTTATGGTTCAACCATAGAACCGACTTTCAGCTCAGTTCGCCTTAGCCTGCTTGATCGAGGCTTCGTTTATGCTATCGCACATATTCGTGGTTCAGAGATGCTAGGACGCCCTTGGTATGAAGATGGCAAAAAACTGACTAAACAAAACACGTTCAATGACTTCATCGACGTCACCAAAGGCCTAGTTGAAGAAGGTTATGGCGCTAAGGATAAAGTGTTTGCCGTAGGCGGATCAGCTGGCGGTCTGTTGATGGGGGCTATCATCAACCAAGCACCTGAGTTATATCGAGGCATTGGCGCTCATGTTCCATTTGTTGATGTAGTAACAACCATGCTTGATGAGTCGATTCCTCTTACAACTAACGAGTACGACGAATGGGGCAACCCGAACAACAAAACCTACTACGATTACATGTTGAGTTACTCGCCATACGACAATGTGAAAGCCCAGAACTACCCGAACATGTTGGTGACAACAGGCTTACATGACTCACAAGTACAGTACTTTGAACCTATGAAATGGGTAGCGAAACTGCGTGAGATGAAAACAGACAACAACGTACTTGTGTTCAAAACCGACATGGAAGCAGGTCATGGTGGTGCATCAGGTCGATTTAAGCGACTAAAAGAAGACGCACTAGAATACGCGTTCTTCTTAGATTTGCTCAAGACTCAATAGATTCAATACAAGTATTCACGTCGTTTTATGTCGCCATTTTGTCTCTACAAATGGCGACATACATTATTAAGCATGGTTAAATACGATTAACTATGAAACTCACCAAATCAAATAGTCTTTGCTGCACTGTAGGCAAAGGTTTACGAGAGGTATAAAAATCAATGAAAGTAATTAGCTTCAACATCAATGGCCTAAGAGCCCGCCTTCATCAACTACAAGCGGTGATCGATAAACACCAACCAGATGTTATTGGCCTACAAGAGATCAAAGTTCATGACGAAGCATTTCCTCTCGCTGACGTTGAAGCTATGGGCTATAAAGTTTACTTCCACGGCCAAAAAGCACACTACGGTGTTGCGATGCTGTGTAAGCAAGAGCCTATCTCTGTACAGAAGGGTTTCCCAACAGACAATGAAGAACATCAAAAACGTATGATCATGGCTACGTTTGAAGATGAGAATGGCGAAAAGACAACCGTGCTCAATGGTTACTTCCCACAAGGCGACAACATCAATCACGAAACCAAGTTCCCGTACAAACGCCAGTTCTACAAAGACCTAATGACTTATCTAAACGACCACCACAGCAATGACGAACAGATCGTTGTTATGGGTGATATCAACATCAGCCCAATTGATGCAGACATTGGTATCGGCGAACCAAACGCTAAACGTTGGCTAAAAACAGGTAAATGTTCATTCCAACCAGAAGAGCGTCAATGGCTGAAAACCTTATTGGATTGGGGATTTGTGGATACTTTCCGCCAGCTTCACCCTGATGTAACCGATCAATATTCGTGGTTTGACTACCGTTCAAAAGGTTTTGTAGACAACCGCGGCCTGCGAATTGATGTGGTTCTAGCAACCCCGAAACTTGCTGAGAAGTGTACTGAAGCAGGCATCGACTACGAACTACGTGGTATCGAAAAGCCATCAGACCACGCACCTATTTGGTCAACATTTAAGTAAGATAATCCTATAAATCCGCATAAGTTTTATTTGGCTTATGCGGATTTTTGTACTTTACTTGGGTGATAATTAAAAACATCTAAATCAACCTCGTTTATTGGCACAACCGTTGTAATCGCGACTAACCATAAACAAGGAGCGTTGAAAATGGATGTGAAGCCTTGGAGTAGCATCAACCCTATAAGTTTAAAAAACTTGTTACCGATGACGATTGTCAGCGGCGCGATTAGCGTGCTGATGCTCGTCGTTCCTCTCTTCAGTTTACAGGTCTTTGACCGAGTGCTATCCAGCCAAAGTTTAGATACATTGTTACTTCTTGCTGGTATTGCAGTTTTCCTTCTTACAACACAAGCCTTGCTCGACGCCTCGAGAGCCAAATACGCTCAAAAGAAGGCAGTGCAATTTGAGTTCTTCGCCTCAAAACAATTATTTGAACAGTGCACTCTATCCCCTACCATGAAAGAGAAGAACCTGTTCAACGACATTAACGAAGTAAAGAGCTTGCTAGCTTCACCCTCGTACTTTGTTATGTTCGATCTCCCCTTCACGCCGATCTTCCTCATCATAATGTTTGCGATTCACCCGAGTATCGGCTTTGTCGGTATGGCCGCTGTTGTATTCATCTTGCTCACGACTCTAGTCTCACATTGGATTAAGTCGAAACATTTCAATGCCACCTATTTAAGTCAGCTTGCAACTCAAAGAAAGAATGACGAGTGTTTTCAAAAGCACGACACTATTTTCAGTCAACACCAACAACAAGGCTTAGCTAGCGCCTATCAGGACGTGGTTGCAGAAAAAACTTGGGCTCGACATAACTTAGACCAATCAACTTGTTCGCTCAGCGCTTTTTCCCGTTACTTAAGAATGGTATTGCAGCTCGTGATTATGGCCGTGGGTGCGAGTTTAGTGATCCAGAATGCGATGTCCGCAGGGGGTATGATTGCCGGATCAATTCTTATGGCTAGAGCACTCCAACCCATTGAAATGCTATCAGGAGGGATTCAAGCTTGGCGAACAGGGTTGAATGCAAACCAAAGGCTCAAAAAGGAGTTCGTTTCCCATAAGAAGCAGCAAGAACGCACTGAGCTCGAAGAGATAAAAGGCGACCTTAAAATTAATAACGTCACTTGGTTTGCCACTGAACAAAGTACATCCCCAACCTTGCAAAACATTAAGTTCACACTAGAACAAGGCAATAGAGTCGCTCTTATCGGCCCAAGCGGTTCTGGCAAATCAACCTTGTGTAAAATGATAACTAAAATGGTTTTGCCAACCAAAGGGGGCGTTGCCATCGATGGGCTAAACGTAGAACACTGGAATTCCACTCAATTTAAACATACTGTCGGTTACCTACCGCAGCACATTCAATTCTTAAACGGGACAGTAAAACAGAACATCGCCCGATTTGACGACCATGTAACAGACAGTCAAATTGTTCGAGCGGCGATTAGAGCTGGGATTCATGATGCCATTACCGCCCTCCCCAATGGTTACGAAACACCGATCGGCAGCTTTGGTTACCAACTCTCAGGTGGTCAGGCACA
Source organism: Vibrio sp. R11-SG3-ISO9 (assembly GCF_059834255.1). Taxonomy (NCBI): domain Bacteria; kingdom Pseudomonadati; phylum Pseudomonadota; class Gammaproteobacteria; order Vibrionales; family Vibrionaceae; genus Vibrio; species Vibrio sp. R11-SG3-ISO9. Next base: position 396 of record NZ_JCBDGU010000038.1, on the reverse strand, counting down.
GAAACTGGCATTAGCAAGAGCCATTGTGCTATCACCCAAACTGCTCGTACTGGACGAACCCGACTCCTACCTAGATCAAGAGGGAGAAGAGTACCTCATCTCATTGTTAGAGTTAGCAAAAAAACAAACAATATCAGTTGTCATGGTGACTCATAATCCAAGCCTATTACGTCATGTGGATTGGGTAGTTGAAATCAAAAACGGACAGATTACACGAGCAGGTCAGGCAGATAAGGTTATTCGCTCGCTATTTAATGTCGCCTCTAAGGAGGTTTCTAATGGCTAATCTCAATTATGATGATAAGGGCCTTCGTTTTGATGACGGAAGAAAAGTCATATTCTCCACACTAAAAACGCAGCTCTTCATTTGGACAGTTCTCATCGTCAGTTTAGGCG
>NZ_JCBDGU010000037.1:0-6730 GCF_059834255.1 Vibrio sp. R11-SG3-ISO9 | reverse complement strand
CGCTGACATAAACCCAGCGTACCTTGTTAAACTATTGCAATCTCAACCGCAAAAGTTTTCAATGGAAGGGCCAACTAAGTTCAAGTTTACGGTACCATTGGTAGACAGACGGAAGCGAATTCAATTTGTCGGTGATCTTTTGGGCGAATTTAGACAAAACTTGCTGCCTGCAAGCTAATTCCACCCTTTTCACTGAGCATTTAATTTATCCAGCCGGATCTCCGGCTGGGATACGGAGTAAAAATGAAACGACTGATCCCACTACTACTATTGTTAGTCTCTATGCCGAGCTTGGCACAAAGACAATTTGATATAGAAGTGATCATTTTCAAGCGTGCTGTTGATGCTGAACAAGTCAATGAATCATGGCCAAACAGCCTTCCTGAAATCTCTCTTGAGCGTGCAGGCTCTTTCCAAAACTCTCAGTTTCGTGCTCAAAAAGGCGTAGAGATGTTGCCTTACTCAGCATATGAGCTAAACGATGAGAAAGAAAAGCTGCGCAAACACGCAGGCTTTGAAGTCTTAATGCATACCGCTTGGCGCCAAGGTGACGAAGGTCGCAATGCAGCACCAGTGTTCCGTATTCAAGCAGGCAAAGATTACTCGCAATCTTTTAACGCTGATGGTTCAGAGAAGAGTGCCGTTGTTGCAGCCAATGCGGAAGGTATTAAAGAAGAGACTATCGACAAGCCTCTGTATGAGCTGGATGGTAAGCTGCAAATCTACGTTCAGCACTATCTATACGCAGAAACAACTCTAGATCTTAAAGCACCAAGTGTTCGTGAAGTCACACTTCAAGAGCAGCAAATCGAACTAGACTCGCCAGTCAGTGGCGGCGACAGTACTATCCAGGTAGGCAATTTGACTGAGATCTCTCCAACAGTAAAAGTTGAAGAGTTCCTAAAAAGCTACCGCATGGACCAAAAGCGTCGTATGCGCAGTACCGAAACCCACTACCTAGATCACCCGCTGCTAGGCATGATCATTCAGGTTCGTCGCGTCGCGCAGTAGCCAAAACTGTCAATAAGCTACACTTAATATATTATCGATACGCCCTCCTAGTGAGGGCGTTTTGTTATTAGGAGGGCAATATGAGTCCTGATTTTCACATAGTGACCCGCAACTTAGTCCTCAGAATCATAGAAGCATCTGATGCACCAGAGTTTGCTCAATGTATCCAGCAATCACCGAGCCTATCTCGTTGGATTGATTGGTGTCATACCGAGTACTCCCAGCAAGAGGCAGAAAAGTTCATCCTCGCCACTCGACTCAACTGGGTCAAAGCAGATGCATTCGGTTTTGGAATATTCAACCGAGAGAGTGACAAATTAATGGGGATGGTGGCCATCAACGAGCTTTATCACACCTTCAATATGGCAAGCTTAGGATATTGGGTCGCAGATCGATACCAAAGACGCGGTATCGCAAAAGAGGCCATGCTAGCGCTGTTTGAATTCTGTTTTGCTCAGCTCAAACTCACTCGTCTAGAAGTTGTATGTGATCTTGATAATTTACCAAGCCAACACCTGATCGAAGCATGCGGTGCAGAGCGTGAGACCATTGCTCGAAACCGGTTTATCTTCAATGGTGAGCCTAAGGATGGTGTGGTGTACGCTGTGCTACCTCCTGGGTACTAGAATTTCCTCCACCAACTCTCTTTCTAATCAAGCCGCAACAAATGCGGCTTTTTTTGTCTTTAAAACAACCAACTAAGAGTGAGCCTTACTTCTTTCTCTCATTTTTCTTCCCATAATTCTCAGAGTTAAATATACTGTATATATATACAGGTATTTAACTATGCATGAACTGATCAAAAATCTACAAGACCGCCAACTTATCTGGAAAGGTCTGCAGCCTAGTACACAAGGGCAAACTCACTCTACAGGATACCCTGAGCTCGACAATCAGCTTAATGGGGGCTTCCCTACGCACGGTGTCATAGAGGTCGAATCCCAATCTGGTTTAGGAGAGATCCGCTTACTGACGCCTTACCTAGCGCAACAAAACGCCCAGCGCCTTGCTGTATTTATTAACCCTCCGGGTCATGTATGTGGTGAGTTCTTTGATGCTCAAGGGCTATCCCTTCATAACATTCTTGTGATCACGCCAAGTAGTGATATCGAAGCGTTATGGGCTGCTGAGCAGTGTCTAAAAAGTGGTGCCTGTCACTCTGTGCTTTTATGGGGAACGGAACTTGAGATTCATCAAACCAAACGCTTACAAGCAGCGAGCGAAACGGGTCGTTGCCTGCAGTTTCACTTTAAGAGCGGTAGCCATAATCAACTCTCTTTGCCCGTGTCACTGAGCATGAAATTATCACCGCATCATCTTGGTTTAAAAGTGGAAGTTATCAAGCGCAAAGGCAGTTGGTCGTACGGCAGCTTGGTCATAAACATGCAGCAACAGTGGCCACTTTTAACAGAGCAAGCATCTGCAGAGCTGCACGACAATTCAACCATCATCCCTTTCCCAATTGCGAAACAAGGGTGATCTATGTTGTGGCTCTATCTGCATTTTCCATCATTACAACTGGATAGCTTATTCAGTGGTGACAAGCAAAACGAACACCCGTTGATTATCGTTGATGAAAAAACGCATAAGGTGATTCAGGCCAATAGCTTAGCTTTGGACTCAGGAATAACGCTTGGTATGGGGCTTGGTTCGGCTGCCGCTCTCAATCACGAACTCCAAGTGCTGCCTCATCGCGCTGAGCTTGAAGAAAATCGCCTCAAGGAGATCGCACATTGGGCCTATCTAGTCACCTCGGATATGGCTCTATTGCCACCAAATGGGCTTTTAATTAAGACTTCAAACATGTTGTCGCTCTATGATGGGCTCGACAATTACTGGAGCACATTAAAACAGCATCTCTCTACATTAAATGTCCAATTCCACTTCGCCACTGGCTACTCACCACTAGCAGCTATTTTGCTCGGGAAAAAGTCACTTAATTTAATCACGAGTGACACCGAGACAATGAAGCACCGTGTTCAGCAACAGTGCTTAACCAGCACCGAACTACCATTTAAACAGGTCGAGCGTTTACAGCGTGTTGGTATGGATACAGTTGGAGACTTATTGAAACTATCGATCCAAGATGTCGCGCGCCGATTTGATATTGATCTGGTGAACTACGTTGGGCGCCTAAATGGACAATTTAAGCACCCTATTGATTTTTATCATCCACCCGAAAAATTCGAACAATATCTAGAGTTACTGTTTGATATCGAGAACCTGCAGTTTATTGAGAAACCACTGACCAAATTACTCACACAGCTTGAAGCCTTTTTGAAACTCCGTGACCGTGTCGCTTTTGAAATCAAACTCACTTTGCATCTGCGAGACTGTGAGGACCACAGCGTGCCTTTTTTCTCTGCACAGGGAGATTACCTTGCCACTAAGTGGGCACAACTTACCCACCTTAGCCTAGAGTCTGTCACAATTAATGCTCCAGTTCAGGGGTTAACCTTAACCTTAGTTCGTCACGGAGAGCCTCAGGCGGCCTATCATGATCTGTTTGATGGCAACACAGGAACCCTAGCATCACTAGACTTGCTTTCACTCCTGCAAGCTAAACTAGGGCAAGCAGCAATTCACTCGCCTTTCACGCGTCAAGACCCAAGGCCAGAGAAAGCCAATCAATACTCATTGCCCAACTTAGCGTCTCAAGCTAAGGGGACAGAACCTTCAACGATTAATGACACTTCCTCATCATCACACAAGCACTTAAGGCCAAGCATCTTGTTACCTACCCCAGAGCCTTTAACAACGCCTGTGACGTTGTCTCAAGGCCCTGAGCGTATTGTTTCTGGCTGGTGGGATGGAGAAAAAGTGATTCGAGACTATTTCATCGCCCGCTGCGAAACCGGACGTTGGCTATGGGTATTTCGCACTCCAAACAAAGCATGGTTCATCCATGGGCTATTTAGTTAAGCAGATTCAACAATCTGCTCAGTTTCGGTCATACATACCCATTAACCACCGAAGCAGACCAACCGCCCCGCAGACACATTTTCATTAGGACTTAACACGCTATGGCACAGCACTACTCTGAACTCTTTTGTCAAAGCAATTACTCTTTCCTAGAAGGAGCGTCTCATGCTGAAGAGTTGGTTCTTCAAGCGGATTTTCTGCGTTACAACGCTTTAGCTGTCACTGACGAGTGCTCTGTTGCCGGTATCGTGAAAGTACATGCCGCAATAAAACAGCACCAGTTAGCACTCAAACAGATCGTCGGCAGTATGTTTTGGCTCAATGAAGAGTGCCAGCTCTTGTTGCTATGCCCGGATAGACAAGCTTATGCGGAGCTATGCCGAATCATTACCAATGCTCGTAGACGCAGTGAAAAAGGACATTACCAACTCTCTGAGTGGGACATCATGTCTGCCAAGCACTGTTTGGTGATTTGGCTCCCTCAACAAACTGCTCAAGATAATCATTGGGGAAGCTGGCTCAATCAGCATCACTCAGGCCGACTTTGGATAGGGGTTCAGCGTCACCTTAAGCAGGGTGATCAAGAGTATGTCGCTCATTGCTCGACACTTGCTCAGCACCTCCAACTTCCTATCACGGCCTGTGGTGGCGTACTGATGCATAATGCCAATCGCCTACCACTACAACACTCTCTTACGGCAATAAAGCATCAATGCTCCGTGCCCGAAGTTGGCAGTCACTTACTGGCTAATGCAGAACGCTGTTTACGTAGCATTAATAAGCTCAGCCATATATTCCAAAAGTCATGGTTGGATGAGAGCAACCACATTGCGAGTTTATGCCAGTTCGACCTTGATAGCTTGCGTTACGAGTACCCAAATGAACTGATTCCCGTAGGACAAACGCCAAATCAATACCTCAGAAACTTGGTCGAACAAGGTAAGAAAAGCCGCTTCCCTGACGGGATACCCCGTGATATTGAACAGATCATCGAGAAGGAGCTGAACTTAATTGAAGAACTCGATTACCCCTTCTTCTTTTTAACTATTCACGACATCGTAATGTTTGCCAAACAACAAGGCATTCTTTACCAAGGCAGAGGCTCTGCAGCAAACTCTGTTGTGTGCTATTGCCTTGAGATAACGTCAGTCGACCCGCGTCAGATATCAGTACTCTTTGAACGCTTCATCAGTAAAGAGCGTAATGAGCCACCTGATATCGATGTGGATTTTGAGCATGAGCGTCGCGAAGAAGTTATCCAATATATCTATCAAAAATATGGTCGAGAGCGTGCAGCATTAGCGGCTACCGTGATCTCCTATCGCTTTAAGAGTGCGGTACGAGATGTAGGGAAAGCGCTAGGGCTGCAAGAGACACAGCTGGATTACTTCATTAAAAACACCAACCGCCGAGATAAGCATCAAGGTTGGCAGGCGCAACTGACACTGCTTGGATTGCAGCCAGACTCTCTCAAAGGGAAACAGTTTATCCATTTGGTCGATGAGATAATCGGATTTCCACGCCACCTATCTCAACATGTGGGCGGCTTTGTGATCTCTTCAGGACCGCTTTATGAGCTTGTTCCTGTAGAAAATGCGGCCATGCAAGAACGTACGATTATTCAATGGGATAAGGATGACTTAGAAGCGCTTGGCCTACTCAAGGTCGATGTTTTAGCACTTGGTATGCTATCTGCAATCCGTAAGTGCTTCACCATGATCCAGCAGCACTATGGGCGATCACTGTCGATTGCAGAGATCACTCGTTTACAAGACGATCCCAATGTCTATGGCATGATTCAGAAAGCCGATACGGTGGGCATCTTCCAGATCGAATCTCGTGCACAAATGAGCATGCTGCCACGCCTAAAGCCAAGGAGCTATTACGACTTAGTGATTCAAATCGCCATCGTACGGCCGGGGCCTATCCAAGGCGATATGGTGCACCCTTTTTTGAGGCGAAGAGATGGACAAGAGCCTATCGACTACCCCTCCTCTGAGGTTAAATCAGTACTCTCTCGCACATTGGGCGTCCCTATTTTTCAAGAACAGGTCATTAAGCTCGCCATGGTTGCTGCTGGCTTTACGGGTGGTGAAGCCGACCAATTGCGACGAGCAATGGCTGCCTGGAAAAAGAACGGTAACGTATTTAAGTTTAAATCTAAGCTCATCGATGGGATGCAAAGTCGCGGCTACGATATCGCCTTTGCCGAACAGATCTTTAAACAGATTTGTGGCTTTGGTGAGTATGGATTTCCCGAGAGTCACTCCGCTTCTTTTGCCGTGTTAGCGTACTGCTCTGCATGGTTAAAGTTCTATTACCCGGAATGCTTCTATGCGTCGTTGTTAAATAGCCAACCCATGGGCTTCTACAGTCCATCACAGCTAGTGCAAGATGCGCAGAGACACGGTGTAAAAGTACTTCCGGTATGTGTTAATGCTTCACAGCGAGACCATATCGTCGTTAATCAAGAGCAAAAGTTAGCTATTCGACTTGGTTTAAGGCAAGTGAAAGGCTTAAGTGAACAAGCAATGGAGAGCTTAGTCGCGAATCGCCCTTACCAAGGCTACCGCCATCCAAATCAAGTCACCCAACTTTCCATCAGTCGTAGAGATATTGAGCTATTGGCTTCAGCGAATGCGATGCACAGTGTATCCGGTGATCGTTTTCAAACCCGTTGGGCTTTAATGGATTCAGCTTCTGAATTGCCGCTGTTTAGAGACATACACGAATCCCCTCAGCCACTGCGCCAACCCAATGCGACACAAGACCTATTAGAAGACTTTACCAGTACCGG
>NZ_JCBDGU010000036.1:0-23726 GCF_059834255.1 Vibrio sp. R11-SG3-ISO9 | reverse complement strand
CAGCTTATTCACAATGCTTAACCCACGACCAAGTTTGACGTTTGCCAGAGATTTGCCAGCTTGATTGATTGTTTAGGTAGTGCTGGAGGAATAGCAAACCTTGTGGAAGAGGAGTTTCCTGTGACTCAACATTTGAGGTTTCTCTGTTGAGAGAATACGCACTCCCTTGGCTTAGCACCAACCCTAGCGCGTAATCAGAATACACTTGGGTTTCATACTCTTTGTAAAGCTCAGGCAGGGGCTGGTCGAAATCGATGACCATGACTTTATGCTCAGGGTACTGGCTTAAATAGAGATAGGCTTCAATCAATGCACTATGAAATGTGTCGACGCCAGAAGCGATTGAACTAAGAGGAATCGGGGCTTTAGCGGCAATCGTCGTTAATCCAGCGGCTGTGTTATGTACGGATTGGGAAAAGGCCATTGGAGAGGCATCTTCACCTTCGAGAATGGATTGAATCAATGTTGCGGTTCGATGCAGTTCACCATGACGGCTGGCAAAGACTAAGAAGTGGATCTCGTTGCCTTCAAGCAATGTTAATGCGGTTTGCACAGCAAGCTTACTTTGCAAACTCATGCGGCGGCGCATCATAGGAGGAATGGCTTTGAAGTTAGTGGTTGTGTCTTCAGGCCACTGCGTTGTCGTACTCCATGTCTGCCAATCCGATTGAGTCATGAGCCCCGGCGAATTCGCACACCACTTTTCAATATTGAACGACATTAAATGAGATTGATTTGACATAGAGTATTGATTTGAATTGGGTCTAATTAAATACTATGCGAGATAAAGACAAATATAGGTAAGGAAATACAATGAAATTATTCAAAATTGCAGCTTCGATGTTATTCGTTTTGGTTCTCGCAGGTTGTGGTCGTGTACAGCCAGTTATGAACGTTGAGGATACTCCAGTTGCACATAATCTTCAAAGTAAACAGGTAAAATCAGCGATTTATGAGTCAGCGATTGATCGTGGCTGGCTAGTTTCTGAAGTGAAGCCTGGTCTTATTCGTGCAGAGCTATATGTTCGCTCTCACCACGCAGTGGTTGAAATTCCTTACAGCGATAAGTTCTACTCGATTCTATATGTAGAGTCAGAGAACCTAAAATATGACGATGGCGAGATTCATCGCAACTACAACCGTTGGGTAAACAACCTGAACGTTGATATTAAACGAAAGCTAGCGCAAATGGCGGCTGAATAGTTTTAGAACAAATAAGTTAGGTTTTTTGTGTCCAATTATAATTTAGATCCATTCAATGCACTTCAGGCTAAAACAGAAGCTCAGAAGCTCTCTTTTGCGCCGATAGTGTTCCACACTGCGCGCACATTGCGTGATTTAGGGATATTAAAAGCCCTCGATGAGGTGGGTGAGCAAGGTTTAGACGCTAGCGATATTTCAGCTAAAACTGGCGTATCCGAATACGGTGTTAAGGTCCTACTCGATATGGCGTTAAGTGCGCATATTGTATTGTGGGAAAAGCCAAATTATCGATTGGCAAATCTTGGTTTCTATCTGCTACATGACGGCATGACTGAAGCTAATATGGATTTTACAGCGGATGTTTGTTATGCCGCAATGATGCACCTAACCGAAGCCATTCAAAAGGGCACGCCTGCGGGACTGAAAGAATTAGGCGAGTGGGAGACTATCTACCAAGGTCTATCTCAATTGCCTCAACAGGCGAAAGAAAGCTGGTTTAAGTTTGATCATTTCTATTCTGATCGCTCGTTTCCGATTTTGCTGGAAAAAGTCTTCGAAAAGCAGCCTAAATCGCTGGTGGATATTGGTGGTAACACGGGGAAGTGGGCACTGCAGTGTTGTGGGCATGACTCGGATGTTGAAATCACGATAGTTGATTTGCCGCAGCAATTAGAGATGGCAATGGCTAATGCCAAAGAACAAGGCTTTGAAGATCGCATCACACCTTATCCCGCGAATATGCTGGATAAACAGCAAGCCTTGCCGACTGGCGCAGATGTATGGTGGATGAGTCAGTTCTTAGATTGTTTCTCTCCGATGGAGATCTTAAGCATTCTTAAGCGTGTACGTTCACATATGTCAGAGCAGGCGACCGTTTATATTCTGGAACTATTCTGGGATGCGCAAAAATACGATGCAGCCTCTTATAGCTTGAATGCAACATCGCTGTATTTCACCTGTTTAGCCAACGGAAATAGCCGTTTCTATCGCAGCGAAGATTTCTTAGAGATTGTTGCTGAAGCAGGATTTGAAGTGGTGGCTCGTACCGATGACATCGGGCTAGGGCATACACTCCTTGAACTTAAAGCCGCTTAGCGCTTAATTTTGGTGATGACAGTAATGAGAAAAATAAAGACTCAAGTTGTGGTTATCGGTGCAGGGCCTTCGGGCTCGATTGCCGCGGCTCTACTCCATAAAAAAGGAGTGGATGTTCGTGTGATTGAGAAGAGCGTTTTCCCTCGCTTTTCCATTGGTGAAAGTCTATTGCCAGCTTGCATGGAAGTCGTTGAACAAGCAGGAATGACTGATGCTGTGAAATCTGCCCAGTTCCAATACAAAGATGGGGCTGCGTTTCGAAAGCGTGGGGTATATACCGCTTTCGATTTCCAAGACAAGTTCTCCAAGGGGCCTGGTACTACGTTTCAAGTTCAGCGAGGCACTTTTGATAAAGTACTTGCCGATGAGGCACAAAATCAAGGTGTGGCTATCGATTACCAGCACGAGCTTATCGATATTCGTTTTACTGACCAGCACGCCATTTTGGATGTTCAACCTGAAGGGGAAGACGCGTACCAAATCGAGGCTGATTATGTATTAGACGGCAGTGGCTTTGGTCGTGTGCTGCCTAAGATGTTAAACCTAGAAGAGCCATCTAGTTTACCTCCTCGTAAGGCAGTGTTTACCCATATCAAAGATAATATTGATTTGGCGGAACATGGCTTAGAGTACGATAGAAACAAGATCCTTATTTCTGTCCATCCAACCAACCCTGACGTTTGGTATTGGCTAATCCCATTCAGTAATGGTGTCTCTTCATTTGGTGTGGTGGGTGAACCAAGTTTCTTTGAAAACTACCCTGAAGATAAGATTGCCCTACTAAAGCAGTTAGCCAGTGAAGAGCCGGGTTTGGCCAATATTCTAAGCCAAGCGGAGTACTCTAATCCTGCTGGTGAGATTGGCGGCTATTCAGCAAATGTGAAGCACCTAGCGACTGACAGATACGCTTTGCTGGGTAATGCGGGCGAGTTCCTCGACCCAGTGTTCTCTTCAGGTGTGACCATTGCAATGAAGTCTGCCGAGTATGCAGTAGATTGTGTCGCAAGACATGTGAACGGCGAAGCAGTGGATTGGGACAAAGAGTATGCGCAGCCTCTGATGAAAGGGGTAGATACATTCCGTACTTATGTAGAAGGTTGGTATTCGGGTTCGCTGCAGGATGTAATTTTCTACGAGAAACCTAATCCAAAGATTAAGCAGATGGTCTGTTCTATTTTGGCTGGTTACGCGTGGGATGAGTCGAATCCGTATGTGAAAGAGTCTCAGCGACGCTTGTCTGCTTTGGCGGAATTGTGCCAAGAGTCTTAGTTACTTAACATCGATATGAAAAAACAGCGACTTCGGTCGCTGTTTTTTATTGCGGGTAGAGAATACAACGGCTTCGTAGACGCATAGCTATCTACAGAGAGGCGTGACTATTTGAGATCAATACTGTTTAGGCGTCCCATAAACACAAGCAGGTCAATCACATCTTTATGTGCCTCTAATAGAGCACGCTTGGTTTGGCTGTATGCGGCAAGTCTGCCATGTTTTCTGATTGAGCAGACCTTAGTTCGATACTTATATTCACCGTTCTCGGCAAACACTCGCCACTTGGCGATATAGCATTCGTCGCGATGTTCAGGATCGCTCTGAGTGGGATTAGGCTTGAAGACAATTTTAGGCTCTAGGCTGTGTGGTAGCCGCGTCATTAGGTATGGGTCTTTGAGCACCTTGCCCCAGAATTTTCCCCATAGCTGTTTACCAAGTTCATCGCGTAGCTTTATGGTTTTTTTGAGCGCTTTCTCTTCACCAAGACGCACGAACCCCACCGACCGATGCAGCACAGTATCGTCAGGTGTGTGAATATGGATCTTATATGCAGTTTTGCCTTTTGAAATGAAGCGGTAACCGGTGGCTCCAATCAGGTTATTCTCACTCATAGCTTACTAATTGATGGTTATGTTATTAGTAAGATTACGCCAAATATCAGAAAAACAGAAACCAATTGAGCGGAAAAAATAAAGCCCTGAATTTTACTTCAGGGCTTTGCTATATATCTTAATGGCTTACATGATCTTCTGCATTACGTCGCCAATTTGAATGCTGCCTGCTAAGTTAGGCTGCTCAATGGTCAACTCTGCTTCGTTCTCATAAACTCGAGTCACGGTAAGGGTGATGTCACTCTTAGATACTTTGTTACGCGGCAAACCATTTTGATCGATAAATGAGCCTGTGTGCCACAGCTGTAGCTTGTCGCCCTGTTGAACGCCGTGTAAACGCCCTAGATCCATCGTCACTGTATTACCAAAGACCGCAGCCACTTCTGGTAGGGTGATTTTACAAGACACTTCCGACTCCAAGTCGAGCATGATATTTCGGCTTACTCGCAACATCATGCTGCCATAGGTTGATGCCCAAAAACGCGCACTCTTGGTATCCACTTCACTGGTTTTCGGAAATGGCCATTTTGCTACCTCGCGGTAACTGCGGTTGTAAACTTGATGGCCAGTTTTGCCGTCATACACCTGCATCTCTAAAGCGAATTGACGGTTAATTATATCGTCTTGCAGGAGTTTAGACTCGATAGTTGCCGTTAAATCGGTAATGGTGCCGCCAATCACGTATTGCGCTCCATGGTCTTGCGCGATCATTTTCAGTGTTTCTGGCTGGCGTCGGTCTATCTCGTAATCAGTGGTACCAACAGAAACAAAACTGCGCGACTCTTGAGACAGCTGACGGTTTATCACATGGCTGAAGTCATCGCCAATGTTGTAGACACGCCCCATTACCGCCTGTTGTGGAGAGGCAAGGTCAACGTTGCCGACTAAAAACGTCTTCTTGTACTGGCTTTCATGGCAACCATTTGCCGAAGGATAAATATCGATGCGAGCAGTGATCATGATGTTGCCGCTGCGCTTTCTCTCTTTATCGACAAGGATGTATCTCACTTCATGGTTAGTGAATTGATACTCTTTTTGTCCTGCTTGTAGATAAGGGGTTAGGTTCGCGATACTGCCAATATCTCCCCCTGAGAACTGCATCGCTTTGTAAATGGCATCTTCAAGTGCATGAACTCTTGCCGCATCTTCAGACGCGACGATCGCCGCTGTACCGGTAACTTCAAACCATGATGCATGAGCATTGAAGGTCATAGTGAGCAGTGAACCTATTGAAAATAGTGTGGAAAATATTTTTTTCATCTATTCGTTACCAGTTGGGTATAAATATTGCTTAACAAATTATCAGAAGCGAATTGCTGATTTGAGTGCCGCTTTTATTAATGTGAACAATTAATCAAAAGCAAAGACTGTTCCAACATTGTAATCCATTAAAGGAAAGAGTGGTGAGAATAGGTTGCACAGTCTGGCACTAAAACATCTGGAGATAACACAATGAAAAAATGGCTTGTAGTAATCAGTGTAATGCTAATTACATCATGTGCTTATTCGCCTATCTATAACGGTAAGTCTGAGTACGCTGGTAGTCAGTTTATGTTAATGGATAGCCCACGTCATACTATGGACTTCTTCGTCGAGAGTATGACTGAAGATTTGATTATGTCTAACACCAGCGTGTCGGCGCGTACGCCTATCGCCGTCACCTCGTTTGTTGACCTGCAACATATGGATTCTACTAACTGGCTAGGCAACTCAGTCTCTGAAGGCTTTATCCATCAGTTTCAGCGTCGAGGCTTTAAAGTGGTAGACTTTAAGACAACCGGTTCGATTCAGGTAACTCAACAAGGTGACTTCGCTTTGAGCCGAGACTGGAAAGATCTAGCACAGGAGCAGGATGTTCAGTATGTATTGACTGGTACTATGCTGCGCCAAGAGGGTGGTGTGTTAGTTAATGCTCGTGTCGTAGGTATGCAAACGCGTATCGTTGTTGCAACGGCGCAAGGTTTCTTACCGGCAGACCGCATTGGTCGTGACCTAGACACATTGAACAGCATTCGCACTCAAGATGGCGTGATCATTCGCTCAGACCCAACTATTAAGCAGCCATATACGGTTATTCTTCGTCCATAGGAGCCTGTCATGAAGAAGGTGATATTTTTAATCGCAGCATTGTTACTTGTTGGCTGTCAGCCACTGCAAACCATGCGACCAGACGACTTCTTGGTGGCGGTTGGCTACGCAAGTATTAGCGAACAAAAAGGGCGTAACGACGAAGAGAAACGAATTCGAGCAATGCGAGCTTCAAAGATTGATGCGTACCGTGAACTGGCAGAGCAAGTATATGGCATGCGTGTTAGTGGCCGCGCTGAGCTTGAAGACCAACGTCTAGGCACTGAGCTGACTTCAGGTGCGGTTGATGGTGTTATTCGAGGTGCAGAAGTGGTACGCAGCTACCCAGTGGGTGACAGTTATGTGACCGAGTTGCAGCTTGATATTAAGAAGATGGACAAACTGCGTGACTACGGTGAAGTTCAAGCCGTACCAGAAAAGAGACAACAAACACTTTTCTAATGTCACTCGGTTGATACTGTATTCTGCTGCTGGCTTTCCAGATGGCAAGTGGCAGACACAATGACTAGATTTGATGCAAAAAGCGGCAAGTATTGGATACTTGCCGCTTTTTTATTTTCGATGGTTTACGCTATTTATGATTGCTGAGACCGGAGCATGTTACTCAAAGGGAAGAATAGAGCTACGCTTTTACGTTGGTTCCTAACGTAGATATGGTATGCGTTTGCCCACCGGCATTGTATGTCATGCCTATTTTTCCATGGCTTTGTTGCATCATGTTGCTGAGTTTGTTGAAGCTCAGGTGTGCTCGGTTAAGTGCTTCACCATTAATAAGGTTTGCTTGTTGGCAATCGTGAATGATAGAGCGAATTTTGGCGACGAGTTCGATAAGCTCTGGCTTTTCGTTCAACTCGGCCACGTTAGTGTGCGCTGCTATTCTCTGGTCTGTACTTCTCAGTTGCTCAACCAGCACGACTTTTTCTTTAGCAATACGTTCAATCTCACTCGATTTTCTACTGGTAATGGCACTCTTTTCCGAACTAAGCAGTTCAGAGAGAGCTTGGGCGCTTTGAAGTTGAAAATTAACTAAATCTGCGAGTGCCGCCATACAAAAACCTAATCGAGCTTATAGTCAGTTGAACGAAAGACGAACTTATAGGCCTTTAAGCTCGTTTTCGAATTTGATCATGTTGTCAGCCAGTTTTTCTGGGTCAACAGTGTATGAGCCGTTTGCGATTGCTTCTTTAATCGCTGCGACTTTTACTTGGTCAAAGCTTGGTTGTGCGGCCATGTCTTGGTGCATTTGACCAATTGCTTTGCTTTGTTGGCTTAGTGACACCGCATCTTTACTTGCGGGCTTTGCCGATACTTCAGAGCTCGACGCTTGCGAACTGCTAGTATCAGTACGCGCTGTAGAGCGGTTAGTTGTCGTTAGGGTTTGGCCTGAACGAATGTTATCAATGCCTGCCATAGTTGAGCCTTTATCTACGAATATGGGAACCTGTACTGTCACTATCGACCGCTGGTTCGATTACTTTAGAGATTTTTAACTCGATTGTTGAAATCGCTAACAGAGTACCACTTTGGCAGGATAACGTGTTAACAAAGAAACAAATCTCTCATGTCGAAACGGGTTTCCTCTAACTTATTAGAGAGGACTTGCAACTCATTTATTAGAAATGAACGGTTACTTCCGACATATTGGTAACAATCCCTTCAATTATACGTTGTGATTTATCATTTTTCACTCTTACTTGGTCTCCCATTGAACCATCCGTTAATGCAGTGCCTTTTGTGGTAATGGTCATGCCACCTTTGACAGCTTGTATGATAACCTTCTCATTACGACAAACGACGCAAATATCACCTCTCTCAATAACGTCACCAGGGCGCAGGTTCTTTTTTACTTTAGCTCCGATGACTTGTTCAGGTAGGGTGTAACCTTGTCGGCGAAATTTGTTAAGTGAAATCATGGCGGTTGTGACATCATATTGACCGATTATCTCGCCTCGCGCGATGGTTCTTGTTGCAGTGACTAGTGGTGCAGATATAGAGAGTCGAACCGGAACGTATACTCGCCATTCATCAGGAACACATTGCACAAGAACGGTAATGCTACTGCGAGTATTGGTGGCGGTAGAGGCACTGGTTTCCAAGGGAATAGGGCAATCTGTAGCCTTGATCCTTGAGTCTACATTGGCAGATTGAACCAAGAGTTCACCGCCCATTGGCTGCTCAACCGTGTCGAGAATATGTTGCTCAGCTGCGGTTTGAATCGCCTCAATTTGTTCTGATGTCGCACCTTGTGCAAAAAAACTAAACAATATTGATATAATGCCGATAAACTTAGCGACAATTTTAAAAAAAGCTCTACATGTTGTTATGGAAAATGGTTGCAGATTTGAGTTATGATACGTCATTCTGTTTCTCTGATGGTTCGTAGCCTGTAGTAGATTAACACTTTTTAATCAAAAAAGTTTGATATGGAGATGCGCTCATGACGGGTATTCTGGATTCAGTGAATCAGCGTACGCAACTCGTCGGTCAAAACCGATTAGAATTACTAACCTTTCGCCTAATGGGGCGTCAGCGCTATGGTATTAACGTATTTAAGGTTAAAGAAGTACTACAGTGTCCTAAGCTGACTTCAATGCCAAACTTGAACCCGCTGGTTAAGGGTGTTGCGCACATTCGTGGTCAAACTATCTCAGTTATTGACTTAAGCTTAGCTATTGGCGGTCGCCCAACAACAGACGTAGAAAAGTGTTTTGTTGTAATTTCTGAGTTTAACCGTACTATTCAAGGTTTCTTGGTGAGCTCTGTTGAGCGTATTATCAACATGCACTGGGAATCTATCTTGCCGCCACCTGATGGCGCAGGTAAAGCGAACTACCTGACTGCGGTAACTAACATCGATAATGAACTGGTTGAAATTCTCGATGTAGAGAAAATTCTTGCAGAGATCTCTCCTGTTGATGAAACAATGGACAGCAAAATTGCTGAAGAGATTGCAGAAGTTGAGCAAGAGAAACCACTTGTTCGACGCATTCTTATTGCGGATGACTCTACCGTTGCTCGTAAGCAGGTACAGCGCGCAATCGAGTCTATCGGCTTCGAAGTTATTGCCGTTAAAGATGGTAAAGAAGCGTACGAGAAGCTGATGCAGATGTCGGCTGAAGGCAGTATTTACGACCAGATCTCTCTCGTTATTTCGGATATCGAGATGCCAGAGATGGACGGCTATACACTGACTGCAGAAATTCGCCGCCATGCAGAACTAAAAGACTTGTATGTAATTTTACACTCTTCGTTGAGTGGCGTATTTAACCAGGCCATGGTTGAGCGTGTGGGTGCAAACTCATTCATTGCGAAATTTAACCCAGATGAGCTTGGTTCAGCGGTGAAGTCCGCATTAACTGAATAGAAAAGAGACATTAATGACTGCTATAACAATTAGTGATCAAGAGTATCGTGATTTTAGCCGCTTTTTAGAATCTCAATGTGGCATTGTACTCGGTGATAGCAAGCAATATCTTGTACGCAGTCGCCTTAGTCCTTTAGTTGCAAAGTTTAAACTGGCGTCTCTGTCAGATCTATTGAGAGATGTAGTAACGGGTAGAAACCGCGAGTTGCGCGTGGCGGCTGTAGATGCCATGACGACCAACGAGACACTTTGGTTCCGAGATACTTACCCGTTTGCCGTGCTTGCGGATAAACTCCTTCCGGAAATAGCGGCAAATAAGCGTCCAATTAAGATTTGGTCTGCGGCAAGCTCTTCTGGCCAAGAACCGTACTCAATGGCAATGACAGTGCTTGAGACTCAAGCACGTAAGCCAGGTATGCTGCCAAATGTTTCGATCACAGCAACAGACATCTCTGCGAGCATGCTCGATATGTGTCGTGCTGGTATCTATGACAATCTTGCGTTAGGCCGTGGTCTGTCGCCTGAACGTCGCCGTACCTTCTTTGAAGACGCGGGCGATGGTCGTATGAAGGTAAAAGATAATGTGAAGCGTATGGTTAACTTCCGTCCGCAAAACCTAATGGACAGCTACGCGCTGTTAGGTAAATTCGACATTATCTTCTGTCGTAACGTACTGATTTATTTCTCGCCAGACATGAAGTCTAAAGTGTTAAACCAGATGGCTAACAGCCTTAACCCTGGTGGCTACTTACTGTTGGGTGCGTCTGAGTCTTTGACTGGTCTGACAGACCGTTTTGAGATGGTTCGCTGTAACCCCGGCATCATCTATAAGCTCAAGTCGTAACAACAGTAAAGACATTCCAGTTTTTCTTATCAAACCCAGCCATCGTGCTGGGTTTTCTTTTTTGTCTCGCTCGGTATATCTTTAGATCAGAGTGACATTCCAATTTACTCTATTCTTGGCTTGTATATTGCAAGTTTAACAGCGAGTGACCGATAAAAAGCATTCATTGTTCTATTGGCTTTAAAAGTTGGTATACATATTGCTTTGGTTATTTCATAACAGTCAGTTCTTGAGTTGAGGTTTACATGGCTATTTCTTTTGACAACGCATTAGGCATTCACCAGCACACGGTTGGTGTACGTGAGCGCAACGCTGAGGTGCTTTCCACCAATATCGCGCAAGCAAACACGCCTGGTTATAAAGCAAAAGGATTAGACTTTAAAAAATCACTGCAGGCGGCAAGTTCTGGGGCAAGCATTGGTCTTAGCCGCACGGACGGTCGGCATATTTCTGCCTCAACGACGGTTAATGGGGAAACTAAGTATCGTATTCCTACTCAACCTGATACAGGAGATGGCAACACGGTGGATTTGGATTTAGAACGAAACTTGTTCATGCAAAACCAAATCAGGCATCAAGCCTCTCTAGACTTCTTAGGAAGTAAATTCAAGAACTTAACTAAAGCGATTAAAGGGGAATAATTAGATGAGCTTATTTAATGTATTCAATGTGACTGGTTCTGCGATGAGTGCTGAATCTGTTCGTCTAAACACGACCTCAAGTAACCTAGCTAACGCGGACAGTGTAAGTAGCTCAGCTGATGAGACTTACAAGGCACGCCATGCTGTGTTCGGCGCTGAGTTAAGTAAGGCACGCAATAGCGGTCATACCGTGCCGGTGAAAGTATTAGGTATCGTAGAAAGCGATAAACCGCTTAGCGCGGAGTACAACCCAGATCACCCATTAGCAAACGACGAAGGCTACATCTACAAGCCAAACGTTAATGTTATGGAAGAGATGGCAAACATGATTTCAGCTTCACGTGCGTACCAAACAAACGTACAGGTTGCTGACTCGAGTAAACAAATGCTGCTGCGTACGCTGCAGATGGGTCAATAAGGATAAGGAGGTAGCATATGGCCGGAATCAATAATGTTGGTCAAAGCGGCTTGTCCTATGTTGATCAGCTTAAAAATCTTCAAGACAGCAAAAAGCCTGATGAAACAACAGGTAAGCAAGATCTTAAACAAGAAGACTTCTTATCGTTATTGACCAAGCAGCTTGCTCAGCAAGACCCTTTTAAGCCGGTCAGCAATGACCAGATGATTGCGCAAATGGCTTCATTTGCGACCGTAGATGGCATTGGCAAGATGAACACACAGTTTGAAAGCTTGAATTCATCAATGACATCTAACCAAGCACTTCAGGCCTCATCTTTAGTAGGGCGTGATGTGTTAGTTCCTGGTGCGGCAGGTGTGAAACCCGGCGATGGCGGCATGGCGGCAATGGTAAAACTTCCTCAAGCTATGGATAACTTAATGATCCGTGTTGAGAACGAAGTGGGCCAATTGGTCCGTACCTTTGATGTCGGCTCTAAGCCTGCAGGTGACACACGTGTTGAATGGGACGGAAAAGACGAAGACGGCAACCCATTGCCTGCTGGTAAATACAACGTGAAAGCGGCTGGTTTACTGGATGGCGAGAGCGCAGAGTTCCAAGTATCAACGTATGCGAACGTGAACAGTGTGCTTCTTGGCAAAGGTGATGGCAACGTACTACTCAATCTGGCTGGTTTCACATCGCCAGTACGACTTGCTGAAGTACTAGAAGTTGGCAAAGCGTAGCTCTAGATAGAGTGAATATGCTAGCTAGATAGATTAGGAGAATATCGGAATGTCATATGTAGCTTTAAGCGGTCTATCCGCAGCTCAATTAGATCTGAACACAACAAGTAACAACATTGCGAACGCAAACACATTTGGCTTTAAAGAGTCGCGTGCGGAGTTTGGTGATGTTTACTCAAGCTCTCTATTTACGAACGGTAAAACCACTCCAGGTGGCGGTGCTCAAGCAAATAAAGTGGCGCAGCAGTTCCATGAAGGTTCAAGTATTTATACGAACAACCCAATGGATTTACGTGTAAGTGGCACAGGCTTCTTCGCTGTGGCAAAAGACCGCATGGTACCTGAGATTAACGAACTAACACGAAATGGCGCATTTCACCTAAACAAAGATAACTACATGGTTACTTCTAACGATGAGTTTCTTCTAGGTTACGATGTTGATCCAAACTCGGGTGAAGTTCTTTCTTACGCACCGAAGCCACTGTCTATTCCAGCTGAATTTGGTAAGCCAAAACAGACTGAAAACATTGAAGTAGGTGTAAACCTGCCTGCAAACGGTGATCTTAAAGACCCAGCTGCATTTAACTTCAATGATGCAGATACCTACAACCGTGCGACCTCTTCAACGGTCTACGACTCTATGGGTCAGTCTTACAAGCTAACCACTTACTACTTAAAAGACCAAACCCAGCCGAACACATGGCAGACTTACTACACTATGACTGATAGTGAAGGCGAGAAGCCATTGAATATTGCTGGTGGTGATGCGACAAACGCGACGGGCCATGTTGGTCACACTATGCGCTTTAACAACGATGGTACTCTGGCGAGCCTAAACAACGGTCAACCAATTGTGTCGGAAGCGTTAGGTGCGGGTGCTGTACCGATGAACCTAAACGGCGCGGACGTTACTCAAACACTGAACTTTGGTCTAGACTCTTCGACGCAGTTTGCGGCACCGTTTGAATTGACGAAATTCGATGAAGACGGCGCAACAACAGGTTTCCTAACTAAGGTCGACTTCGATGAGTACGGTAGTGTTCTAGGTACATACTCAAACGGTGAAAACGTAATGCTAGGTCGTGTAGGTCTAGTACGTGTTCCAAACGAGCAAGGCCTAGATAAGAAGGGCGGCACTCAGTGGGATTCTACTAACTACTCTGGTGATAAAATCTGGGGTGAATCGAACAAAGGTTCATTTGGTGGCATCAACAACGGTTCACTAGAGCAATCGAACATCGATATGACTCAAGAGCTGGTTGACCTGATTTCTGCTCAACGTAACTTCCAAGCGAACTCGCGTTCTCTAGAAGTTCACAACCAACTACAGCAAAATATTCTTCAGATTCGTTAATACCTTCTTGGTCTGAATCATCTGCGAATACCCAATTCAATCCGTTTGAATTGGGTATTGTTGCTTGCCTATCTATTTGCCGCCTCAATTGCCGCGCGGTAACGTTTGTTCTTGCCACCCCTGGCAGAAAGGATCACTTTGATCTCTGTAATTCCTTTTTATCGACTTAACACATTGATTATAAACACCATTTCATAGTTGGCACAGCGATTGCTTTATTGGCTCTAGATAATGATTTTTTGGAGCAAAATTATGGATCGCGCACTGTTTTTAGCCATGAGTGGCGCAAAGCAAAATATGCAAGCTTTGCAGCTACGTGCCAACAACCTCGCTAACGTAAGTACAACAGGCTTTCGTGCTGATTTAGCACAAGCTCGTTCAATGCAAGCGTACGGTGAAGGTATGCCAACACGTGTCTTCAGCATGACAGAGCGTCCTGGTCATAATTTTGAACAAGGCAGCGTTGTGACGACCGGCCGTGATTTAGACGTAACCATTCAAGGTGATGGCTGGATTTCAGTGATGGATAATTCAGGTCGTGAAGGTCTAACCCGTAACGGTAATCTCAAGATCGACCAAAACGGTCTACTGACTAACGGCAGTGGTCATCTCGTTCTTGGTGAAAACGACGCACCTATAACCCTACCAATCCCATTAAGCAAAGTAGAAATTGGTACAGACGGTACGATTTCGGTGATTCCTCAAGGCGCTCCAGCTGAAGAACTTGCCGTTGTCGATCGCATTAAAATGGTTCGCCCAGATAATCAAACCCTATTTAAAGATACGAATGGTCTTTTCCGTTCGAAAAACCCAGATCAGGCATACGAAGCTGATGCAGCCGTTACGCTGCTGACTGGTGCCATCGAAGGCAGTAATGTGAATGCCGTCGGTGAGATGACAAGCTTGATTGACCTACAGCGTCAATTTGAAATGCAAGTCAAGATGATGAGCACAGCAGAAGAGATGGACAAGTCGTCTGATTCACTGCTTCGTATGAGCTAATAGAATTTAAAGGAAATTACTATGCATCCAGCATTATGGGTAAGTAAAACTGGTTTAGACGCCCAACAAACCAATATCTCAACAATTTCGAACAACCTTGCCAACGCATCAACGGTTGGCTTCAAAAAGAGCCGTGCCGTATTTGAAGATTTGTTCTATCAAAATATTAATCAACCGGGTGGCCAATCGTCTCAAAACACTGAATTGCCAAGTGGTTTGATGTTGGGTGCAGGTTCTAAAGTGGTAGCAACGCAAAAAGTGCACACTCACGGTAACGCGCAAACGACAACCAACAGTTTAGATATGATGATCGAAGGTGATGGTTTCTTCCAAGTTGAAATGCCAGATGGTGAGACAGGTTATAGCCGTAATGGTCAGTTTACATTGAATGGTGACGGCGCAATCGTAACTTCGGGTCAGGGTTACCCGCTACAACCTGAAATTGTTATTCCTGAAGATGCAATTTCGATTACTGTCGGTAACGATGGTGAAGTTTCAGTACGTATTCGTGGTGAGCAGAACAACGTTGTCGTTGGTCAGATTACGATCACTGACTTCGTAAACCCTGGTGGTCTTGAGCCAGTCGGTCAGAACCTTTACCTACCAACGGGCGCAAGTGGTGATCCGCAAGAGGGTGTACCAGGTTTTGATGGCCTAGGTAACATTCGTCAATCAATGTTGGAAACGTCTAACGTAAACGTAACCGAAGAGCTGGTAAACATGATTGAAGCTCAGCGTGTATACGAAATGAACTCAAAAGTTATCTCGTCAGTAGACAAGATGATGAGCTTTGTTAACCAACAACTTTAATCGTTAGATTAAGTAACGTGTAATTGTCCTTACTGCTGACTAAGAGAGTATCACCATGAAACGTATTTTTTGTTTAGCCCTGTTAGCTTCGATGACCGGTTGTACCATGTTGGATCCTATCGAAACGCCAGAACAAGAAAATGCCACGACCGTGGTCGATGCGGTAGAGGGGGATAAGTCGAGTGATGAGAGCTCTGGTATCGTGGACACACTGCGTGGTCGTACCGACCCAGTGGCGGGCGACCCTGCTTGGGCCCCAATTCACCCTAAGCAAAAACCAGAACACTACGCAGCAGCGACCGGCTCTCTATTTAACGTGAACCATATTGGCAGCATGTACGATGACTCTAAGCCACGCGGTATCGGCGACATCATTACAGTGGCACTTGATGAGAACACGCGTGCGACCAAAAAAGCCAACGCAGACATGTCTAAGTCGAATGACTCTTCAATGGAGCCATTGGCTGTAGGTGGGCAAGAGCTGACCATTGATAAATACAACTTCTCTTACGATTTAAGCAACACCAACACCTTTGCTGGTGATGCATCGGCTAACCAAAGTAACAGCATCAGTGGCTACATTACGGTAGAAGTGATTGAGGTGCTGGCTAACGGTAACCTAGTGGTACGTGGTGAGAAATGGATGACGCTGAATACTGGTGATGAATACATCCGCCTAAGCGGTACTATCCGTCCGGACGATATTGGCTTTGATAACACTATCGCTTCGAACCGTGTTTCTAATGCTCGAATTCAATATTCTGGTACTGGTGTGCAACAAGATATGCAAGAGCCTGGATTCTTGGCACGATTTTTTAATGTAGCTCTATAGCGATAATGACAGTGCCGATTGTTTGACCATTAACAAGCGGCATTGGATTTAGAAGAAATTTAATATAAATCAGAGCAATAGAGACAGGTTACTCCCATGAAAAAGCTAGCACTTGTACTTTTCGGCATGTTATTTTTTGCCACCACTGCTCATGCCGCTCGTATCAAAGACGTGGCAAAAGTTGCAGGTGTTCGTAGTAACCAGTTGGTTGGCTATGGTTTGGTTACGGGTTTGCCGGGTACTGGCGAAACAACACCCTTTACAGATCAAACATTTAACGCGATGCTGCAAAACTTTGGCATCCAATTGCCACCCGGCACTAAGCCAAAAACGAAAAATGTGGCAGCGGTAATCGTTACTGCCGAGCTTCCTGCTTTCTCTAAGCAAGGTCAAACCGTTGACGTTACTGTTTCTTCTATCGGCTCAGCAAAAAGCCTACGTGGCGGTACGCTACTGCAAACTTTCCTGAAAGGTCTTGATGGGCAAGTGTATGCCGTCGCACAAGGTAACCTAGTCGTGAGTGGTTTCAGTGCTCAAGGTAACGATGGTTCTAAGATTGTCGGCAACAACCCGAACGTCGGTATCATTTCAAGTGGTGCGACAGTTGAACAAGAGATCCCAACCCCATTTGGTCGTGGCGACTACATTACCTTTAACCTAATTGAATCTGATTTCACCACTGCACAGCGCATGGCTGATGCGGTAAACAACTTCCTTGGGCCACAGATGGCATCCGCTGTCGATGCGACTTCCGTTCGAGTTCGCGCACCGCGTGAGATTAGCCAACGTGTTGCTTTCCTATCTGCGATTGAAAATGTTGAGTTTGACCCTGCAGAAGGCTCAGCAAAGATCATTGTTAACTCCCGTACAGGTACCATTGTTGTTGGTAAGCACGTACGCCTACGCTCTGCAGCTGTGACTCACGGTGGTATGACGGTAGCAATTAAAGAAAATTTAAACGTTAGTCAGCCAAATGGATTCTCTGGCGGACAAACCGTTGTTGTTCCAGACTCAGACATCGAAGTCACGGAAGGTGACGGCAAGATGTTTAAGTTTGAACCTGGCCTGACTCTGGACGACCTTGTAAGAGCGGTCAACGAAGTGGGTGCGGCCCCTTCTGACTTAATGGCAATCCTTCAAGCACTGAAACAAGCGGGTGCGATTGAAGGCCAGTTGATCATTATCTAAAGGAGTAGGTCATGATTAAGAACAACAACGACATCGGTTTTATTCACGACATCGGAAGTCTTGATCGACTTCGTCAGCAAGCGGTCAATGGTGAAGAGGGCAGTGAGCAAGAAGCACTTAAAGCAGCAGCAAAACAGTTTGAATCTATTTTTACCTCTATGCTGTTTAAGTCGATGCGTGATGCCAACTCTAGCTTCAAGTCAGACATGCTCAACAGCCAGAATGAACAATTTTATCGTCAGATGCTTGATGATCAGATGTCGAGTGAGTTAAGTGCGTCGGGTTCGCTAGGTTTGGCGGATATGATTGTCGCTCAGCTTAGTGCTGGACAAGGCACAGACCAACAGGAATCGAAAGTACGCCAAGAAGGGTTTGACCCAGCGCTTGAGCGTCCTAAGTACTCTAAGAAAGTTGATAGGACAGAACGTCCAGAGAGTGTGGCAAACGTAGCGGCACAACCTGCTTCGTTCGACTCACCAGAATCCTTCGTTGCTTCAATGAGTCCGTATGCTGAAAAAGCAGCGCGTGCTCTGGGTGTCGACTCTTCACTACTTCTTGCTCAAGCCGCTCTAGAAACAGGTTGGGGCTCTAAGATGGTGAAAAACTCTTTGGGTAACAGTAACAACCTATTTAACATCAAGGCTGACCGAAGCTGGAAAGGCGATAAGGTAGCGACTCAAACCCTAGAGTTCCACGGAAAAACAGCGGTGAAAGAGCAAGCTTCATTCCGTTCATACGCTAACTTTGAAGAGAGCTTTAACGACTACGTGAAATTCCTAAATGAGAATCCACGTTACCAAACAGCGCTTCAACATCAAGGCAGCTCAGAAAACTTTATCAAAGGCATTCATAGCGCAGGGTACGCAACTGACCCTAACTACGCCGACAAAGTATTGAGAGTTAAAGCTAAGATCGACCAGATGAACTAGATTTACAAAGAGCTCACCAATTGGTGGGCTCTTCTTTTATTTGTTTCTCTTTTCCTATCTATTACTCCCCATTTTATCCATCCGATTTTCTTCTTTTAGCTCTTGATAATTAGCTTGGCACGTAAATTGCTTTTTAGACGTAAGGTTAATCAGTTTTTGCTGATTTTATTAGGTTTTTTGGGGGCATTATGGCGTCAGATCTGTTGAATGTAGGTACACAAAGTGTGCTTACTGCTCAAAGACAGTTAAACACCACAGGTCATAACATTTCTAACGCGAATACAGAGGGTTATAGCCGACAATCTGTAATTCAAGGTGTTAATGATCCGCGCCAATACGGTGGCCAAACCTATGGCATGGGCGTGCATGTGGAAAATGTTCGCCGCTCTTGGGATCAGTTTGCCGTTAATGAGTTAAACCTGTCGACAACTAATGCCGCTAATAAGAATGACACTCAAAGTAACATCGACATGCTCTCGGGTATGTTGTCGTCTACAGCCTCTAAAAAAATTCCAGAGAACATGAACGAGTGGTTCGACTCGATCAAAACTCTGTCTGATACACCGAATGATATAGGTGCTCGTAAAGTAGTACTCGAGAAGGCGGGGATCATTTCTCAGACCCTTAATGAATTCCACGAAACGATTCGTCAGCAGTCGGATGTTGCCAACAAAAAATTGGACATGGGTATCGAGCGTGTTAACCAACTCGCAATCGAGATTCGTGATGTTCAGCGTCTGATGATGCGTACTCCAGGTCCACATAATGACCTGCGCGACCAGCATGAAAAGCTGATCAATGAGCTGTCTGGATACACCAAAGTAACGGTAACACCACGCTCAAATGCGGAAGGTTTCAACGTCCATATTGGTAACGGTCATACCTTAGTTTCAGGTAGTGAGGCGAGCCAATTGAAGTTGGTTGATGGTCTGCCTGATGCCCATCAACGACGCTTGGCGATTGTTGAAGGCAAGGCGATAAAGCCGATTACTAGCGCAGATATCGACGGCAAAATTGGTTCGATGTTGGATATGCGTGATGAACACATTCCAGAGGTGATGGACGAGTTAGGCCGTATGGCTACAGCGCTCTCTTATCATGTCAACGAACTACAAAGCCAAGGTCTAGACCTTAACGGTAATGTTGGTCGCAATTTATTTACCGATGTGAACTCAGAGCTGGTGGCGAAATCGCGAGTAGTGACGAGCGGCAATTCGCAAGCCGATGTGGCGGTGTTTATTGATAACACCAATGCGCTTAAAGGCGGAGAGTACGGATTAAAGTACGACGGCAGTGATTATGTGGTCACTAAGCCGAGCGGTGAAACCGTTAAAGTTACCACTGACTCGAGTGGCAGTGCTTTCTACCTAGATGGTATGCGTGTTGAGATCCGCAATCCACCTGAATTAGGTGAAAAGGTTCTACTGCGACCAACGCGCAGTTTTGCTGCACAGATGCAAATTGAAAGCAATGATCCTAAAGATATTGCCGCACAGAGCTATGAAGCCTCGACAACCTTTGCCCAAGGTGATGCAGAATTTAAGATCCTTGCCGCAGGACAACTCCGTGAATTTGAGGTGATTGTCTCGCCACGTGGTGAACAATTTGCAGTGACGGATACCAAAGGCAATGTATTGATGCAGCCACAGCCGTATCCGCCATCTGGTCCAGTGACCGTAATGGGGACGACTTTTGAACTGACACCTGGTGCCATCGCCAACGATAAGTTTACCGCTAACCTTGTTCCCTCAGAAGGTGATAACGGCAACCTGCGGAAAATGCAGGACATTCAGACTAACAAGTCGTTGGATGAAGGTGAGTCGACTCTGCTTGATACCTATCACAACCTGAATACCAATACAGGTTTGAAGGCGTCGACCGCTAATCGTCTTAGTGAGATTGCGACGTTAGAAAAGCAGTCAGCACAAGAACGAATTGCTTCTATATCTGGGGTGAATCTAGATGAAGAAGCGGCAAACATGATGAAGTTTCAACAAGCCTACATGGCATCGTCGCGCATTATGCAGGCGGCAAATGAAACCTTCGATACCATCTTGGCCCTAAGGTAATAGGAGGGAACCATGTTAACTCGTATCTCCAGTTTCCATAATTACCAATCGGTTCAGAATGACCTGCGTCGTCAAGAGAACAAGGTGCATCATAACCAAGCACAATTGGCGTCGGGTAAAAAATTGCAGTCACCTAGTGATGATCCACTAGCGACTCACTACTTGCAGAATATCGGGCAACAGTCTGAACAGCTTAAGCAGTATGTAGATGCCATTACTTTGGTGAGAAACCGCTTGGAGCACCACGAAGTGCTGATCTCTAACTCTGAAGGCTTTGCTGATGAAGCGAAACGTACAGTGATGGAGATGATCAACGGTGCGTTGTCTCCAGAAGACCGCTTGGCAAAACAGCGTGAGCTGCAAGAGATTGCCAACAACTTTTTATACATGGCGAACTCGCAAGATGAGTCGGGTAACTACACCTTTGCTGGAACTAAGCTTAAGAATCAGCCTTTCTTTCGTGACAATGAAGGTAACGTGATTTACGGCGGTGATGACTATCAACGCAAGATGCGCGTGGCCAGTAGTTTTGAAATGCCAATGAACGATCCGGGCAGCAAGCTGTTCATGGAGATCGACAACCCATTTGGTGACTACAAACCGACGTATGAGTTGCAGTCAGCATCTGAACTGCTTCTAGAGCGTGCGACAAATAGTGAGTTCCAGGATCCTGCGACCTACAAAGTCACTTTCGTTGATATGCAGAACGGCAAGTACGCTTATCAACTAGAGAAAGATGGCAGTGTTGTTGCGGCAAAAGATTTTGATCCAACCGAAGGGATTAAATACGAAGGCCTACACATTGAGTTGCGCGGTCAAATCACTAAGGGTGATTCGATTGTGCTTGAGCCAAGAGAGAGCTTTTCGATATTTGATACCTTTCGTGATGCTGCAGCATTAGCAGAGTCGTCGGTTTCTGACTCATCTGCGACTGCACAGCTGCATCAGGCAACAGAAGAGTTTCACGCTGCTTTTATTCATTTAACTAAGGCTCGCACAGATGTTGGTGCGCGTTTGAATACACTGGATATTCAAGAGCAGCAACATGAGGACTTCAAGTTGTCACTGGCGAAAGCCAAAAGTAACTTTGAAGATTTGGACTATTCAAAGGCAATCATTGAGTTCAATGAGAACTCTCGTGCACTGCAGGCTTCTCAGCAAGCCTTTGGTAAAACGAAAGATTTGACCCTGTTTAATTACCTCTAACGTTTGTTCGTATGAATTGAGCCCTGCTTTATGCCTTATGTGCAATGCCGTAAGTGCGAGAGGGTTCTAAAAATTGCCGCTTTCTTACTCGTTTTGAAATGTAAGCAATGTAAGCGGCAAAAAGCGGCAACACACAGGTTAGAGAGATTACATAACAATAATCTATAGGTTAAGTAGACGATTAGGTCGTTTTTAAGTGATTGTTTTTGAATGAAATAAATTTATTTTTCGTCAATTTAAAAATTGGCACACAACTTGTATCTATGTAAGTCAGAAATTATTTATACAGGTCTTAAACCCTAACTTAGGGTTTAGCAAGTAATATACGGTCAGTGCTTATCCATATGAGAGTAAAGCTGGCCGCTTCGCAGAAAGCTTGCGAACTCATAAGGAGAGCAAAATGGCAGTTAATGTAAGTACTAACGTTTCCGCAATGACAGCGCAGCGTTATTTGAATAAAGCGTCTAATGACCTCGCAACTTCAATGGAGCGTTTGTCATCAGGCCATAAGATCAACAGCGCGAAAGATGATGCAGCAGGTCTGCAGATCTCTAACCGCCTA
This sequence comes from Vibrio sp. R11-SG3-ISO9, assembly GCF_059834255.1. Taxonomy (NCBI): domain Bacteria; kingdom Pseudomonadati; phylum Pseudomonadota; class Gammaproteobacteria; order Vibrionales; family Vibrionaceae; genus Vibrio; species Vibrio sp. R11-SG3-ISO9. Next base: position 1,513 of record NZ_JCBDGU010000036.1, on the reverse strand, counting down.
ACGGCACAGTCGCGTGGTCTTGATGTGGCAATGCGAAATGCTAATGACGGTATCTCGATTGCTCAAACGGCTGAAGGTGCAATGAATGAGTCTACTAACGTTCTACAACGTATGCGTGACTTGGCAATCCAATCTTCAAACGGTACTAACACGGCTGCTGAACGTACAGCACTGAATGAAGAGTCTATGGCTCTTCAAGATGAGCTTAACCGTATTGCTGAAACCACTTCATTTGGTGGTCGTCGACTACTGAACGGTTCGTTCGGAGAGGCGTCTTTCCAGATCGGTTCTAACTCTGGTGAAGCGATGATCATGGCGTTGACCAGCATCCGTGCTGATGACTTCCGCATGGGTGGTACGACGTTTGACTCAGAGAACGGTAAAGACAAGAACTGGGAAGTACCAGCAGATGCTCGTGACCTTAAGCTTGAATTCGTAACCAAGTCTGGTGAAGAAGTGAAGCTTGAGCTGATGACCAAATCAGGTGATGACATCGAAGAGCTAGCGACGTACATCAATGGTCAGTCTGACTTGATCAACGCGTCTGTAACCGATGACGGTCGTCTACAAGTGTTTGTTGCTGAACCAGACCTACAACAAGGTTCTATGTCTATCTCTGGTGGCTTGGCTTCTGAGCTAGGTCTTAAGAGTGAAGGTCGTCAAACGACGGTACAAGACATCGACCTAATGACGGTTGCAGGCTCACAGAATGCAATCAGCATCATCGATTCAGCTCTGACTTACGTTGATTCACAGCGTTCTGATCTGGGTGCGAAGCAAAACCGTCTAAGCCACAGTATTAACAACTTGGCGAACGTACAAGAAAACGTAGATGCGTCTAACAGCCGCATCAAAGATACCGATTTTGCGAAAGAGACAACGCAAATGACGAAATCTCAAATTCTGCAACAAGCAGGTACTTCAATACTTGCTCAAGCAAAACAGTTGCCTAACTCTGCAATGTCACTATTGCAATAGTTATTGGTTGACCTTGCTGTTCGTGTCCAGACGTGGGCCATACAGCAAGGAAAACTGGCAAGCATACTTACTATTGAGTGTTTAGCTCTCTCATCTCTCACCTGCTTTACATTTTTACGGTAAGGATGCAACGGTAAGTCAGAATGTGTTCATTTCTCGATGATCTCCACACAGGCTCTGGCCACCACCTAGCCCCAGTTCTCTCAAAGGAAAAGGGGCTTTTTCCTTTCTAGCGTTCCTGTTTTTCCCCATTTAGCTTTCCCGCTTTTTAACATACTCCATTTATTTTCTTTCTGAATCCTGACCCTGCCAAAATTTTACCTGGTCAAAAATTACACGATCATTAAACGTCTCTTTTCTTAAATTTTCCCAAAATCCACCTTTGAAGTGCCCAATAGTTGAGCTCTTCTAATTTTAAAATGTGAACTTTAGATCTTTGTAGAATAAAAAGATCTTATTTATCCATTTGTTTTTATTGAGTTTATTAAATTATTTGGTTTTTTTTGAAGTTTTTTCTAAAGCTATACAAATTCGC
>NZ_JCBDGU010000035.1:0-149182 GCF_059834255.1 Vibrio sp. R11-SG3-ISO9 | reverse complement strand
GGACGAACCCGACTCCTACCTAGATCAAGAGGGAGAAGAGTACCTCATCTCATTGTTAGAGTTAGCAAAAAAACAAACAATATCAGTTGTCATGGTGACTCATAATCCAAGCCTATTACGTCATGTGGATTGGGTAGTTGAAATCAAAAACGGACAGATTACACGAGCAGGTCAGGCAGATAAGGTTATTCGCTCGCTATTTAATGTCGCCTCTAAGGAGGTTTCTAATGGCTAATCTCAATTATGATGATAAGGGCCTTCGTTTTGATGACGGAAGAAAAGTCATATTCTCCACACTAAAAACGCAGCTCTTCATTTGGACAGTTCTCATCGTCAGTTTAGGCGGCTTTGGCGCATGGGCTTATCTCGCTCCACTCTCATCAGCAGCCATTGCCCCTGGAGTCATTATTGTTGAATCAAAACGTAAGCCGATACAACATTTAGAAGGGGGAATCGTTCAGCAGGTTCACGTTTCAGATGGTGACTTTGTCATCAAGGGCCAACCGCTTATCACGTTGAGCCCAACTAAGGCTCAAGCTTCTTTATTAAGACTACGCGCACAATGGCAAAGTGACTTAGCACGTCTCAATCGTCTGCAATCCGAGCTTGCCAATCACCCTGAAATCCAATTCGACATGCGCTTGCTCTCGCTCGGTTCTGACCCAAATGTCGCCAGCTTACTCAAAACTCAAAACAACTTGTTCGCAAAAAGACAGTCCTTAAAATCCGGCGAATCGGAAGTCTTAGAGCAGAAAGTTGAACAATCAAAGCTCGACCTGCAAGGTTTTCAACAGCGTTATTATGCCGGTACTCGCAGCCTGAAGTATTTAGAAGAACAAGTGCAGATGCATCAAAAGCTACTGCTTTCGGGTAACACCTCCAAATCGCGTTTACTTGATCTGCAACGCGAACGATCACAACTGCAAGGCGATGTTGCCGATTTAAAAGCAAGAATTGGGCATTCAAAGCGCACAATCGCCGAAGCAAAACTTGAGTTGATAAATGCAGATTACACTTACGCGAAAACCTTGGGCGAAGAGATCCAAGACTTAGAACGTAAACTCAATGAAACCCGTGAAGCCATGGTCAACGCGCAAGACGTCTTAACTCGTGTCGAGATTGTCGCCCCACAAAGTGGCGTAGTGGTTGGGCTTAACATCGTCTCTGAAAATGCCATTGTGCCACCCGGTGAAACGCTGATGGAGCTTGTCCCTCAGGAAGATGAGCTCATCGTTGAAGCCCTAGTAAAACCTGAGGACATCGAAGCACTGCGCGTTGGGTTAGACACCCAAGTCAGGCTCACTGCCTACAGCTTTAGAAAAACGCCACCAATCAATGGCAAGCTCATTCATATTTCCGCTGACCGCATTAGCGATCAAGCGACCGGCTCTTCCGCCTATTTAGCTCGTGTCTCATTAAACAAGGCCGAGTTAAAAGCGTTAGAAAGTATCTCGTTGTACCCGGGCATGCCCGCCGAGGTGATGATCCTTTTGGAACAGCAAACACCTCTTGAGTACCTGCTCAACCCATTATCAGTGAGTGCCTATAAAGCAATGAGAGAAATTTAAACCCAAGAAAGAAGATAAAGCCAAACCTACTGCGAGGTGGGGACGGAAAGCAACAGATCTCTTTACGAGATGGCTGTGCTGCCTCTTATATCTACACGATATATTAGAGGACAATAACAATGGCTATTCAATTAACAAACAATGTGACAGGGACGTCTGCACAAGAAATTGATACCAACACAGAAACAAACAAGGTACCGGTACCTAACCGAGACCAATCACAAAATGGAGATCCCAGCAACTGGATTACTGATACCCCTAATGGCGACGCAATTAGAGCGGGTAAAGGAGATGATATCGTATTCGCCGGTGCGGGTGGAGACGACTTTATTGCCTCTGGCCGTGGCTCTGATGTGGTTTTTGCCGGTGACGGCAATGATGTGGTTGAGTCTTGGAATCACTCCATAAATGCCAAAGATGAGACTGGTGAACTCGCTCACCCTGACGCCGTCAGAGCTAAAGACCAAGCCATTATCGATTGTGTTGACGATGTCATCGTGGGTGGTGCTGGCAATGACTACGTAGAAGGTGGTGGTAACAATGATGCCATATACGGCGACCACAATGGCCATACCTTCGGTGATAATCTGATTACCAACGGGACATTTAATGTCACGGAAAGTGATGATAAATCTGGAGGTCCGGGATTGGGAGGTAGCTGGGGGACTTACGCTACCATAGAAGGTTGGGAAGCTGACAACGACAATAACGGTGTCGACGAATCTCCAGAAGGCTTGATGGAAATCCAATTTGTGCGTGTCGGGGGGGCTCCTACAGGCGAACATCCAACTGATGACGGTGATGGCGAAGGGGAATCAACGCCTAGCAACGTACTGGAACTTGATTCACACAATCATGCCGGTATCGGCAGTGACCAAACCAATACCACCGCTTCCACTAGCTTCACGGTCTCCCCAGATCTATTTGGCCGCGGCGGCACCTTCCAACTCACTTTCGATTATGCCAACCGTCACAGAGGTGAGGAAACCGATACCAGTCCTTTCCAAGTTCTGATTGATGGTGAAGTGGTCGCAGAATATCAAAACGACGGTACAGGCCTCGATCATAAATGGTACGACGCCAAACTCAATCTAGACTTGGAACCTGGTGAACACACACTATCGTTTAGAGCCATTGACAATGAGCAGACAGAAGATACCTATGGTGCCCTTATTGCTAACGTTGAGCTGTATCAGTACCAAGCCAATGACTTCTTAGTCGGTGATGGTACACCCAGAGATACCGATGGTAACTGGGATCAACACTCAGAGGCTGGTGATGATTTGATTCGTGGTGGTAAAGGCGATGACATCATTATTGGTGATAGTTTTAACCCACTCTACTATGATGAAGACCAAGGTGCGTTCTTCCTTGATTTTGATAATACCTACAGCGATGAAGCGGACAACTCGGTGACGTTGAGCTCCGCTGACAACCTCTCTGCTTACGGACCTGATGGAGAAACCGCGGATGTTTCTGTCACCACGGGCGGCAAGGTTAAAGCAGGTGGAACGGGCTATGGTGTCGAAGGCGTGCCAGAAAGTGGCGTTAATGCCCAAATCGGCCTCTCTTATGATAACGACGGCGATAACGGTTCTGAAATGCTCTCCGTGTCTCTAGACGAGCACACCATGGCCGCTAAAGTTGGCATATCTAATCTCTACCTCAATGAAGGGGGTAGCGGCATTCACGAAACTGGTCACTGGGCGGCTTATCGCGAAGGGTTGTTGGTTGCAGAAGGTGATTTCACTGCTAACGATTTAGTTCAAGATGATGGTGTAACTTCTAGCACATCCAATAATAACGGCTACTTGATCATTTCACCCATTGATACTGGCTTCAAAGCCTTTGACGAACTGCAATTCACCGCAGTGGGCGAAGTGTTTGACAAGAATGGCAATGAAGTCGCCGATGATTCGAGTGACTTCTATGTGACCTCTGTTGACTCGCTTGAACTCTCTGGAGAAGGTACTGATTACCTAGTCGGCGGGCACGGGAATGATGTCATCCTTGGCGGTCACAACAGTAACAGCACCCCTACCCTGAATGACAACGGGACATACTCTCTGTCTAACTTTTCAGGCACCTTGTCGATTACCCTAGAGAGCTCAGAAGCCGGCTTTAATAACTCATATGGTTACTACACCATAGATGACAAAGGTGAAGTATCAATTGATGTCGTATGGGGTAATGTGCATGACGCCTTGGACAATGCCGAAGACGGCAAGCCTAGCTTTGACCTATCCATCGGTCACTGTATAGAAACCCTTGGCTTCTTCATTATTCCCGATGGTGGAGATAAGGGCGTAACCAATGACAGTGAGCTAAATTTCAATATCGCAGATCTTGAGAGCAACTCTTCAGTCAACACTACCTCTGATACCAACGCAAATATAACCGTTGTTGCCGGCAATAACTTATTGTCTGTTGTGTTTGATTCATTAGATGACGCCCCAAATCAATACAGCGGAAACCCAGGTGAAGGTAATCAGCATTTCAATGACAATCCAAATAGTGGCGATAGTGACTTCGATGACGTTGTAACCACTGTCGGTCTAGAAGCTGATAAAGAGACCCTACGCGGCGGTAAAGGCGACGACTGGCTGGATGGCGGTGCTGACAACGACCTCATCCAAGGCGGTAAGGGCGATGATACCGTCATCGGTGGCAGCGGCGATGACATGCTCCGTGGCGGCAAAGGGGATGATATTGTCCTTGGCGGTAGCGGAGACGACACACTTAAAGGTGGTCATGGCGACGATCACTTAAATGGTGGTTCTGGTGATGATGTGCTGAAAGGCGGTAAAGGTGATGATGTTCTAGACGGCGGCGAAGGCAGTGATGTCATCAAAGCCGGTCAAGGCAATGACACTGTTATTTATGATGCGGCTGACTCTGTCATCCATGGCGGCAAAGGGTTTGATATCTTAATGGCAGATAATCAAGGCCCCGTTGATATAGACATGTCAAAAGGCGAATCGATCAACGGTTTCGAAGCGGTAATTGGTAGTGATGATGTCGGCGATAAAGTTACCCTATCGTTGGGAAAAACCTTTAATCAGAATTTTGATCTGGATGGAAACAGATCGAAACACGGGGATAGCGATACTTATATCGACTCATCACCAGATTTCGAGATCGCCTCTGGAACCAACCATGTAGCTGAGTTTTTTGCTTTGGGTATTGAGGAAATAGACATACAAGATTTTCAGGGATTTAGCTTTATGTCGTCAGGTACTGTAACTCTTGAAGAAGAAATGCGAGACAAACTAGGTCTTGATGGAACAGAAGTTATCACTGCTTATAGCTTTACTAAAGGAGACAAGGAAGTAGTTATTTATACAGATGCTCTTTTAAATGAGAACTTCGACCCTATGGTTTAGCTTTATAGCGAACTGAAACCAAAGAGGCCTCGTGATAAGGCCTCTTTTTTGTTTGTATTGGTTTCGACTAGAGCTGAAAATTTAATCCAGAGGCCAAGCCGTCACTCCATCCACGCTAATCGGTGTTTTAGCAAACTCATCAACACAATACCCTTTGCTCGAACTTGCAAAGTAAGTCAACGGCATTGGCGCTAGGCTCAGAGTGACTACTTGTTGTTTCGCTTTATCGCTAAAACTAAAGCCCCACATATCTAAGTAGTTTCTCATATCACGTTCATTAACGTAGCTAAGTGCGATCAACAACCAGTCATCATTAGACATCTGGTTTGCTTCATCGCGAGAGTAGCTACCAAAACCGATGTTTTGCTTATTCGCATTCCATAGTTCATCACTCGACTTAAGGCGGTTAAACTCACGTTCAATCAAGTGAAGTCGACCTAGCATATGCCAGCCATAGTCCAATACGCCTTGCTCTTGGGCCAACATCATCATTTGAATGAAGACGCGCGCGCCCCAACTCCAACTGGTTTGATTTTGCTGTTCCATAAACGCATTAGGATCGGGCTGCGTTCGGCTCTGTTGAAGCAACTCATATTGGCCTTTAAAGTCTAGACTCTGGCACGAGGATACTTTGCCCGTATCTTGGTAGTATCGAGACTTACTGTAATAGGAATAGTAATTGGTTGTGGCATGCCCATCCCACCCGCTGAAGCGGAATCGACCTTTCTCTAAGCCATGCCCTAATTCATGTAAATCACCGTGACCAAGTGGATGAAACGACCAATAAGCATCGTAAGGGTTTCCTGAACAACCATAGCCACACGTCGCTTGGTCGGCGTTCATATGCTTAACGATATCTATCGTCTCGACTTGCCAACCTTTGCTCTCTCCATAACCATGAACTTCCGCTATTTCATCAATTCCAGGGCCTCTAAAACCAGCTAACGCGTGTGGGAAGTTGTGCATGTATCGCTCAGTCGCCAACGCCATATCATGTGGCTGATTCCAGTCACTTGAACCAATTGATGTTTGCATCTTGTCTAACTTTGAATGCACCTCAAAACCTGGAGTAATCAACTCTGCCCAATCAAATTTCGCCTCTTCGAGTTCGGCAACAAAGCGTTCATTGTCTTCTTCGCTTCTCCACACCGGATGCTGAGCAACATTCTCGAACTTCAGGTCAACGTTGATATCATTTTTATCAAAATGAACCTGCAGTGTTCCGCCGTATGCAGAGGTCAGAGTAATGGTTTCTCCAAGTTCCACAGGATAAGCGACCGATGTTAGGAACTTAGGCCTCGCATAGCCGCCGTCTTTTGAGAACTCATGAGTTGCACCACTACGAAGTGAGTTAAATGCAATGGAAGTGCTCACATCGTTACTATCGACACGTGTCACTTTGATTGTCTGGCCCGGTAGCGCATACAAACCCGCTGAGCGGAAATTGCGTTTTGATTCTAGCGTCACCGTTTTGGTAATCAACGGAACATCTTCAAAGGTTTTAGTGCTGAAGTTACCCAAGCTTGGTTGAGCAGCATTCAGGGTTCGACTTTGATACTGTGCGTAATCACTGAAATAGGACCTGAGAAAATCAATTCGCTCAGTGTTATTCTTGTCCATTGGATAAGTAGCACCTTGTCGATAGCTATCAGCTAGCAGCAGTATCAATTTTTCATATTGATAATCATCGTTAGCAAACAGGTCAACTTTCTGTTTATCTAGATTATTCAAGTGAGTGCGGATGGTATTCGCCGCTTGATAAAACTCGGAACCCATCAAGGATTCGTCGGTGCAGGACTTGTCATCACATAGCTTCAGGTCGACATTAAAACTGTCGTCTTTCAGACGTTTTAATAGAGCTTGTTCCGCAACAATTGAGTCTGGGATCTGGTCAACAAGTTGCTTGGGGTCCCAATCTGATAAGCCTAATTTACGCCAATAGTTGTCACCCACATATTGAATATGCATTTCGGCAAACAGAGCATGGCCAAGTTCCGTCATTCCACCGTCTAAATGCAAATACAACACAGGGATCTGATGTTCAAATGCGTAGTTTAAGCCTTCGACTACATCGCTTAAGTTATCACCGTCATTCAGCTTCTGGGAAATAATCAAAAGATCCGGCCTATCTTCAAGACACGCCTTTAATTTACCCGCATCACAAGCATCGTCATCATTGATCGACACTTCCGAGTTGATATTTTTCTCGATCCAATTGCGCGTCGCGCCATCATCGGGAAAGTAGTAAGACTGATCCATTTGAGCTAACACGATCTTTGCTGGCTTATCCGATCCTACCGTCCAACTAAACAGGTTTTTCAGCCATACCTCCATCTGCTCATTAACGGAGTCAGGAAAGCGTTGCTGAGTACGGAATGGATTACTCGCGAGTGCTGCATAGCGAGTTTGCGAAGACGTGTAACCAGCAACGCCGATGACCAGCTCTTGGTCGGCGTAACTGTCATTCATCGCCTTGTTAGTTTTAAGAATGGTATCGTTAAAGCCATAAGTAGGAGAGATAATGGCTGTGTCGTGGGTAGGGTCCCAGTGCAACTGATTAAGGGCTTGTCCCCCCTCCCCTTGCATCAGGTGATTCTTGATCTGATTGTATTGACGATTAAGGCCAGAAACTAAAGATTCGCTCGCAGCGATAAACTCATTAGGATCGGAAACCAAAGAGGCGTTGCCACTCTCAAGTGCTTTCTGTACTGCCGTTTTCGGTTGAGTTGATCCATCAGAACCGCTACCTCCACCACAAGCAGTGAGTAACAATGAAGGCATTGTCATGCATAAAAATAGTGTGCTTTTTTTCATTACTGTACGACACTCTAATAAAATTGAACTGAGTGTATCTATCATTCTTTCTAAATCAATTTATACACTCAATACCAATGTGAGATCTGAATCAAGTTAACGATTTTAGATAAGTCGTAATTTATACCAATCGTAGTAAATAACTACTCACCTTAGCTTGCTAAAATGCTCGATAACTGCGTTAGAATTTTTGATTGTAGAATAACTACTTATCAAAAAATGCTGCCTTGTTCTCAAGCCTTTTTTCTGCGCTATTTCTGAACACTTACTTACTGTGATTGGTATGAACCGGAAGACGAGCGAAGGTTGGAATAAAAAACGGCGCTAAAAAGCGCCGTTTCATTAACTAAGTGGTCTTAGGTAAGCCAAGAATCGTTTCTCAGCATACTTAAATATCGCGATGATGATAAACGTTAGCGCCATATAGAACAGACCGGCTGTTAAAAACGACTCAAATGGAGCGTAGTAACGTGAGTTAACCAAACGCGCTGCGCCGGTTAAGTCCATAATCGTTACGATACCTGCAACAGCTGAACCGTGAAGCATGAAGATAACTTCGTTACTGTAAGCTGGCAGCGCACGACGTAGAGCACTTGGTAGAATGATGCGACGGTATGTCTTCGGTGTACTCATGCCGTATGCTTTCGCGGCTTCAACTTCACCTTTTGGTAGGCCGTTAATCGCACCACGAATGATCTCTGCTGTATAAGCCGAGGTGTTTAAGATAAATGCTACCAAAGCACAAAACCATGCGTTTTCCCACAGCGTATCTTTTACTGGGAAAAATTGGTCCATACCGTAGTAAATCAGGTAAAGCTGAACCAGTAGTGGCGTACCACGGAAAAAGTAGATAAATGACCAAGCAGGACCATTAATCAACATGTTATGGCTGTTACGTGCTATCGCTAGTGGGATAGCCACAAAAAGACCGATAATTAGAGCTACTGTTACCATCCACGCCGTTGTCCAAAGACCACTCAGGTAAATTGGAAAACTTTCAACAATCAATGAAAAGTCCATAGTTACCTCGCGTGAATACTAAATTTACGTTCAACGAGCTTTAACAGGCCTGTTGAAACACTGGTAAAGAATAAGAAAATCAGTGCAACTGCCATGTAGAAAGTAAATGGCATCTTAGTTGAACCTGCCGCTAGCGCGCTGACTCGCACCATATCTTCTAGGCCGATGATCGATACTAGAGCGGTCGTTTTAAGCAGTACAAGCCAGTTGTTGCCAAAGCCCGGCAATGCGTGTCGAATCATCTGAGGAAGCAGTATGCGGTAAAATGCCTTAACAGGACTCATACCGTAAGCTTTTGCCGCTTCCATCTCTCCAGAATCAACCGCCATGATCGCGCCGCGGAACGTTTCGGCCATATAAGCGCCAAAAATGAATCCAATGGTCAACACACCTGCAATAAACGGGCTAACGTCAATATAATCAGGTAGGTATGACGTCCATTCATGGTTCGGGTCGCTAGAAGTGAACCACTCATTGAGCCACTCATTGATGGAATACAAACTGTTGTTTAAAAGGATCTGTCCACCAAAGAAGATCAACATCATCAATACGAGGTCTGGAATGCCGCGAATAATGGTGGTGTAAAGTGTGGCAATGGCTCTTGCCCATCGATAAGGTGCTAATTTTGCTAATGCGCCTAACATCCCCAGCACCATAGCTAAAAATAGCGAAAGCAACGCAACTTGAATTGTGAGTACAGCTCCATTAAGTATCGAAGCTTCATACCCTTGTAAATCAAACATAATGAATTCCAACAGAACAGCGAAAAAGTTGGGAGAGATAGGGAGAGATGCGCTCTCTCCCTAGAGTCTTCTCAGGATATTACTGACCGTATACGTCGTAGTTGAAGTATTTAGCTGCGATATCTTGGTAGATACCCTTTTCACGTAGCGAGATGATCGCTTCGTCTAGTTTCTTGGTTAGGTCTTTGTCTTGCTTACGAACTGCGATACCCATACCATCACCGAACCATTTTGGATCAGTTAGTGATGGACCAACAAACTCGTACGCTTCACCGCCCGCTTTGTTGATAACACCTTCTTCAAGTGCTGATGCATCACCTAGAACTGCTGCGATACGACCATTGTTCAGGTCAAGATATGCCTCGTCAAAAGAGCCATAGCGTACAATCTCAACATCTTTGTAGTTATCTGTTAGGTACTTATCGTGCGTTGTTGCACGCTGCACACCAATCTTCACACCGTCTAAGTTATCAAAGTCTAAGCCTGCACCTTTCTTAGCAATAAATTTGTTAGGAATTTGCGCGTATTTACCTGTGAAATCTACTTTCTTCTTACGCTCTTCAGTGATAGACATTGCCGCAATGATCGCATCATATTTACGAGCAAGTAGAGAAGGAATAATACCATCCCAGTCTTGAGCAACGATCTTACATTTCACTTGCATCTCAGTACAAAGTGCATTTGCCATATCCACGTCAAAGCCTTTAATAGAGCCGTCAGCTTCAGTCCAGCTAAATGGAGGGTAAGCACCTTCAATACCAAAACGAACTGTTTTCCACTCTTTTGCTTGAGCTACGCCAGTTGCAGCAGTTGCAGCAAGTGCTGCTACCAGTAACCACTTTTTCATATCCCTACTCCTGTGATTTAGATATTTTCAATGTTGTGTTTATAGTTTGGTTGTTGTGTTTATTACACAGCACCGCCTCATACCTTGATAGCGATACTCGCAATACGTTAATAAATCGATGAGATAAACTGTTGTAGACGTTCAGACTCAGGGTTAGTAAAGAGTTTAGCTGGATCGCCCTGCTCTTCCACTAGACCTTGGTGTAGGAACATCACATGATTAGAAACATCACGTGCAAACGCCATTTCGTGCGTTACCACCAGCATGGTTCGACCTTCCTCAGCCAAATCACGCATAACACCCAATACTTCACCCACAAGTTCAGGGTCAAGCGCCGATGTCGGTTCATCAAACAGCATTACTTCAGGGTCCACAGCCAATGCACGCGCGATAGCGGCACGCTGTTGTTGACCACCAGAAAGGTGACCAGGGTAATAATCTTTACGCTCGTACAGTCCTACTTTTTTGAGAAGCATCTCTGCGTTTTCAATCGCTTGTGCTTTAGGAACACCCAGTACATGGACAGGTGCCTCAATAACATTCTCAAGAACAGTTAGATGAGACCATAGATTGAAGCCTTGAAAAACCATCGCCAAGCGAGAACGGATTCGCTGAACTTGTTTTTCATTGGCAGGAACTGATTCACCAAGGCGGTTGTTTTTCATTTGGATAAGTTCTCCGTTTACCCAAATCTCACCGGCAGTTGGCGTTTCTAGAAGGTTGATACAGCGAAGAAAGGTACTCTTGCCAGAGCCAGAGGAACCGATGATTGAAACCACGTCCCCTTTATGTGCAGAAAGCGAAATTCCTTTTAAAACTTCATTTTGACCAAACGTTTTGTGTAAGTCCTTTATATCCAGCGCTGGTACATCTTTCATGCGCTTTCTCTCCCAAGTTTGTGTAAATGCAAGGTACTCCGACCTTTTCATGCGATACAAACTAGCACCCAACGCAGCAACATGCAACAAATTATTAACCTATCATTTAGGAATAAATAGCACTTCACTCTGACTTATTATGCACTAGGTAGCGTTTTCCTCTCAATTCAATGAATAGTAGTTATAAAAAAGCCCCGATTGACGGGGCTTTTTAGTTAACAAAATGTGAAGTTCATTTGTTTGAACATTGCTATTGCTAGTTAGTTTACGCCTTGTTGATAAAACTGAACTTCACTTCCCATGATCTCGATTCTTCTCAACTTGTCGTCTGATGCCATCGAGAGTAGACCGTTCACATCATTGTAATTTGGAATAGCGGATGAAATTAGGACTTGAGGATCAATGTTGTGTGCAAAGAACTGCTTCACCTGCGCTTCACTTTCCGTGTCTAACTGAGCCAAAGACACTTCTAAGCGGTCATTGTTGTTGTCGATGTTTAGCACTTCATCGGTACTATTCATCAACACCTGACCTTTGTTCGGCGCGGCAAAAATAGTTTGATAGAAGTTTCTATTGTTATTATTCGAGGATCTTAAGTGCGTTCTCTGAATTTGATAATCTGATACCACATAGCCATCAGCACTTAAACAATAATCAGTACACCCTGTATTAGTAATAGATGCAGTCAACGCACTCAATGTAGGTAAAGCGACAGTAGTCCCTGCAGAATCTACAGAGTCATAGATTTTTGCATTCCAGTTACCAGAAGCCACATCAGTACTTGCCTCAATATCAAACGACCAATTGTCGATTACAGAGGAACCATCAATCACACCATAGACCTGTCCAGATTCGTAGATAGGCTGCCAAGTGTGGATCTCATTATCTATTTCAACATCGATTTTACTTGCGTTATTCAACGTCAAACCAGTGGCAGTAAATACTGGTTTGACAATATTTTCATCAGTTGGTAAGCCACTTTGACTACCGCTACCCTGAGACGAATCATAGACATAACTAGCATCCATAACAGCGTAGTGACTCAGATCTCTATTTTCACCGCCGCTATAAGTATCAAACAAAGTAACTAACACGTTATGTGATGCTGGAACATCTGAATTGACTTTTATACCACTTGCGATTGTGTTGCCGTTAACAGAGTTATCAATATAACTACTTTGATAATAGCTCGTATTAACATCGACTTGGTCAACTTTTACCGCTGCATTTGCATCAACATTTACTTTTTGTGATTGTTCGCCCTGATAGCAAGAGTAAGTAGAAGAGTGTTGACGGACATTTAATGTCATGTCTGAAAGTAGCGCTTTCGATACAGTAAACATGTACACATCTTGAGTTCCTTGAATAGAACCGTCAATTTCTTCAAGAGATACATAACCTCCGTCAGGAACATCGCCACTATCAATCACGAAACGACCATCGCTGTCTGCTTGATTCGTCGCAGTGATAGCACCGTTTTCGTCATGGAATAGAATGTTATAGTTAGCGGTAGCTTCATATGCCGCAATAACCTTCGTTCCATTTACGTCAGACTCATCCTGACCAATGATAGAACAGCCACTAGCTACCGCACTTCTTTCGATGGAATTTAAGCTGAGCATTTGCCACGTATATTTTGGGGTTGCAGGTGCACCGCCACCGCCACCGCCGCCTCCGCCGCCACAGCCAACAAGTAGTCCTGAGATAATTGCCGCTAGTGGCAACATTTGTGTCTTTTTCATCTATTTCCGTCCTGTTTGTGGCAACAGCGCGCCAAAATTTAGTCTCTACGGATGATATAGCAAAAAACAAGCCAAGCATTAAAAGGCTTACTTGTTTTTCTAATAGAAATGTGACGGGATGAGATAAACGTCAAGTTGTGAAAACAAATTACACGTTTTTTTAAAGATTACTTATTGAGCATTGTCATTTTGTAGCTTTCTTTCACATAAACTCATAAAGTGATCAAGATCAATCACCCTAAAGGGTAAGCTTGTTAGACTCCTCGACACACAATAAGGCATATAAAAATGCCAAATGTTTCTTTTAACTTAGCTGCACAAAGCACGCAAAAACCGTGCAACATTGTGTTAATGAGTTATAAACAAAAGAGATGACGCAGTTTTGCGCATTTATAGAATTCATTTTTAGAATTACTACCAAATAAAAATATGAGGAATCTATGTCAGACGTTGTCAACAATGCGAACTCTGAAGTAGAAGAAAAGAGCTATCAAGAGCTACACCGCCCTGCTTCTGAATTCGAAAGCCGCTCCGACTATCTAGATCACGAGCTGCAAATCATGAAGCCTCGCCGCTTCGGCCTTAACCTTCCTGGTCGTGACTTCCGTTTTGAACTTGAAGACCTTGTTCCGGCGCTTGCTGGTACTATCGGCATCATCGCGATGTACTCTGCGGTTATGATGTCTTGGGCTGAAGGTCTGACGCAAGCTTGGGATCACGTGAACCTAGGTAAAGACTTCGCTATCGAAGTCGCTCGTGTAGAGATGCTTATTCCTGCACTACTCTTCTGTATCCTTGCTTCTGGTTTCTTCAACCCGAAAGCAAACCTTGCCGGTAACCACGGCCCAATGATCCCACTTATCGGTACCATCGCTCTTGCAGGTGCTCACCCTCTTGCATTGGCTATCCTTATCGGTGTGTTTGGTTTAATCCTGAGTTTGCTCAAAGGTGGCTCTAAACTGGTTAACCTCACTTCCGAAGGTACTGCCGGTGGCTTGCTTATTTTCTTAGGTCTAACCGGTACTATGAGCCAGATCAACTCGATCCAAGCTTGGGCTGTTGGTCTAGAGTCTGACACAGTTGCTGCGGGTAGCATGGGTTACATTGGCCTTATCGTACTTGCTGTTACCATCGGCCTTTACGCTTTCCTTGCTAAAGTGAACAAGCGTTGGCTAGCAATTCCTGTTTGTGCTTTCACTGGTCTAGCAATTGCTCTGGTTCTTGGTGCAGGCTTCGACATCAAGTTCGTAACAGAAACAGGTCTTCCAAACCTAAACCCAATTTACTGGTGGGGTTCTACTGAAGAAGGTTGGATGCTAGGTCTTCCAAACATGGAGCACTTCATTGCATCTCTACCATTTGCAATCCTTGCGGTAGCAATGTGGTCACCAGATTTCCTAGGTCACCGTATCTTCCAAGAACTGAACTACCCTAAAAAGTCTGAAAAAGTACTGATGGACGTAGATGACACAATGACTATGTGTTCTGTTCGCCAAATGGTTGGTACAGCTGTAGGTGGCGGTAACATCACTTCATCTTGGGGTACTTACATGATCCCAGCAGCGATCGCTAAACGTCCTATCCCGGGCGGTGCAATCCTACTTGGCTCTCTATGTATCATCGTTGCGATTCTTGGCTTCCCAATGGACGTTGCGGTATGGCCACCAGTGATGCGTGTTGCTCTTCTAGTTGGTGTATCTCTTCCTCTACTTGAAGCAGGCATGCAGATGGTTAAAGACAGCAAAGACTCACAAGCAGCGGGTATCTGTATCTTCGGCTCTGCGGTTGTTAACCCAGTTCTAGCTTGGGCTCTAACAATGCTTCTAGATAACAACGGTCTGATCGGTGACAAAGAGCGTCCTAAGCGTCTATCTTTTGTAGACAAGATTGTTATCCCAGTAGGTGTACTTGTTATCTGTCTTGTTGCAATGCTTGCAGTAGGTATGCTTGAAGGTCAATACGGCATTAAAGCTTGGCTGTAAGTTGGTCTGAATACTCTGACCAAACGTATCTAGCCATCACAGCTAGACTCAAATAAACAGAGTAAATTCAAAAAAAGTTTGGGTGGTGAAAGTCACCACCCCTTTTTTCTCAACTTTTTTTAGCATTTATTGATTTAGTTTAAGGTTTGCAGGATTTTTTTAGCGTAGTCTTGAATACATCGAAGTGAGACACCATTTAAAAAGTAATGACAATATATATAATCATATGAATCCAATGTGATAATACATATTGTTATTAATAAGAGTGTACTACCCTATACAGGGGCGCTGGCTCAACAGCGTTAAAGTACGTGTTTTTTCTACTAAAAAGGTAGGTATGTCATGGCAGAGCAATTTGCTAAAGCTTGGGAAGGTTTTGCTGCAGGTGAGTGGCAAAATGAAGTAAACGTTCGTGATTTCATTCAAAAGAACTACGCGCCGTATGAAGGCGACGAATCTTTCCTAGTTTCTGAAGGTACTGAGGCTACTAACAAGCTTTGGGCTTCGGTAATGGAAGGTATCAAACAGGAAAACGCAACTAAAGCACCTGTAGAATTCGATACTTCTGTTATCTCTACCATCACTTCTCACGATGCTGGTTACATTGAGAAAGACCTAGAAACAATCGTTGGTCTTCAAACTGAGAAGCCACTTAAGCGTGCTATCATCCCTAACGGCGGTATCCGCATGGTTGAGGGTTCTTGTAAAGCATACGGTGAGACTCTTGATCCAGCTGTTTCAAAAATCTACTCTGAATACCGTAAAACACACAACGCAGGTGTTTTCGATATCTACACGCCTGACATCCTAAAATGTCGTAAGTCTGGTGTTCTAACTGGTCTTCCAGATGCATACGGTCGTGGTCGTATCATCGGTGACTACCGTCGTGTAGCTCTATACGGTATCGACTTCCTAATGAAAGACAAGCAAGCTCAATTTGCTTCTCTTCAAGAGCAGTTCGAAAGCGGCGAAAACCTAGCAGAAACAATGCAACTTCGCGAAGAGATCTCTGAGCAACACCGCGCTCTAGGTCAAATCAAAGAGATGGCTGCTAAATACGGCTTCGATATCTCTGAGCCAGCTCAAACTGCTCAAGAAGCTATCCAGTGGACTTACTTCGGCTACCTAGCAGCTGTTAAGTCTCAAAACGGTGCTGCAATGTCTCTAGGTCGTACTTCGACTTTCCTAGACATCTTCATCGAGCGTGATATCGCTGCTGGCAAGATCACTGAAGTTGAAGCTCAAGAAATGATCGACCACTTCGTAATGAAGCTACGTATGGTTCGTTTCCTACGTACTCCTGAGTACGATGAGCTATTCTCTGGTGACCCAATCTGGGCTACTGAGTCTATGGGTGGTATGGGTATTGACGGTCGTACACTAGTTACACGTACTAACTTCCGTTTCCTAAACTCTCTATACACAATGGGTCCTTCTCCGGAGCCAAACATCACTGTTCTTTGGTCTGAGCAACTACCTGACGGCTTCAAGCGTTTCTGTGCGAAAGTATCTATCGATACTTCTTCTATCCAGTACGAAAATGATGACCTAATGCGTCCTGACCTAGAGTCTGATGATTACGCTATCGCTTGTTGTGTATCTCCAATGATCGTTGGTAAGCAAATGCAGTTCTTCGGTGCTCGTGCTAACCTTGCGAAAACAATGCTTTACGCAATCAACGGCGGTGTAGATGAGAAGCTTAAACTTCAAGTGGGTCCAGTTTCTGACAAGATCACTGACGAAGTTCTTAACTACGACGACGTAATGAGTCGCCTAGACACATTCATGGACTGGCTAGCTAAGCAGTACGTGACTGCACTAAACAGCATCCACTATATGCACGACAAGTACAGCTACGAAGCGTCTCTAATGGCTCTTCACGACCGTGACGTTCGTCGTACTATGGCTTGTGGTATCGCTGGTCTATCTGTTGCGGCTGACTCTCTATCTGCAATTAAGTTTGCTAAAGTTAAACCAATCCGTGACGAAGACGGCATTGCTATCGATTTCGAAATCGAAGGCGATTACCCTAAATACGGTAACAACGACTCTCGTGTAGATGATATCGCTTGTGAACTAGTTTCTACGTTCATGAACAAGATCCGTAAGCTTAAGACTTACCGTAACTCTATCCCTACACAGTCAGTTCTTACTATCACGTCTAACGTTGTATACGGTAAGAAAACTGGTAACACTCCAGACGGTCGTCGTGCTGGTGCTCCTTTCGCTCCTGGTGCTAACCCAATGCACGGTCGTGATGAGAAAGGTGCTGTAGCGTCACTGACGTCTGTAGGTAAACTACCGTTTGCTGATGCACAAGATGGTATCTCTTACACGTTCTCTATCGTACCTAACGCTCTTGGTAAAGACGTTGAAGGTCAGAAAGCGAACCTTGCAGGCCTAATGGATGGTTACTTCCACCACGAAGCTGGCATCGAAGGTGGTCAACACCTTAACGTGAACGTTCTTAACCGTGACACTCTAGAAGACGCAGTTAAGCACCCTGAGAAATACCCTCAGCTAACAATCCGTGTATCTGGTTACGCTGTTCGCTTCAACTCTCTAACTGCAGAGCAACAAGCTGACGTAATCGCACGTACATTTACTGAGTCTCTATAATCTTATAGCTGACTAACACAGTAAAAATATTAGCCTCGCCAATGTGCGGGGCTTTTTTATATCTGCAAAGATATTTCGCGCGTTCTCTCGACAAAATGAAATGTTAAGTTGCGCAAAAATGTTCTGTTACATTCACTTTTTTTCCACACCCATCACTAATTTGGGGTACTATTTTGGTTCGTTACCAAAGAGTACTTTTTAATGAAGCTTGTCCGTTTTTTACCTCTACTTCTATTGTCTTTTTCATCGGTTGCCTCGGAGCGTTCTACCGTTACTTTCGCTCTCGATAACGACGGCATTTTTGGCGTTGACCAAGACTATACGAACGGCTTGTTTTTAAGCTACACATCATCAGGAATCACTCCCTACAGCTGGGTCAAACCATTGAGTCTTTCAGCTTGGGGTGCTAGCTCACTTGATAAATGGGAAATTACAATTGGTCACAAGATGTATACCCCATCCGATATTGAAGTGACTGAACCTTTAGCCAATGATCGTCCGTATGCTGGTTTTCTCCATTCGGAATTTAATTACATCAGCCTTCACCCACAACAGGCTCAACGATTCAATCTGACTTTGGGTACAACTGGTGAAAGCGCCCTTTCTGAACAAGCTCAAAAACTCGTGCATTCGATTACCAAATCTGATGAACCAAATGGTTGGGAATTCCAAGTCGATGATGAGTTTGTCGGAAGTGTCGGTTACCTTAGCCACTTCAACTTGATGCGTTCTCGCTCTGTAGCAAATACCGATTTCGAAATATCTAACGTATCAGAAATTAATGCGGGTAACTTTAGAAGTGACATTTCAACAGGCTTTATGCTTCGCTGGGGTACTGATCTCGGTGGTAACTTTGGAGCAGCAACCATCACATCAGAAAATCCGTTCCGCCCAGGTATGATTGGTGCGTCAAACAGAGGCTGGTTTACTTATGCTGGTATCGAAGGCCGCTACCGCTTCAATGATATTACGATTGAGGGTGACCGCTCTGGTGTCGAGAAATATGCGCTAGAAAATGGCGAAAACCCAGCCATCTATGATGTGACTTTAGAGAACATTCAAGCCACAGCTGTAGCTGGTGTAGCTTGGTACAATCAACATGTAGGCGCTGCGTTCTCATTGACCATGAAAACCCCGGATTACGAAGAAGCTAAAGAGTCAATTTATACAACAGGTGGTGTGACTTTCTTTGCGTTCTTTTAGACGAAAAGTAACGAAATTATTCATTTGCTAAACATAGAGATAAAGGCAATCAACTTCGGTGTTGATTGCCTTTATTTTTGGGCGTTCAAAGGGGATTGACCCTATTTTATGTACCGTTTTTGTAATAAAATAACCAACATAAATACTAATACGAGAGCAGCTCATGTCTACAACTGGTCGCATTCACTCATTCGAATCTTGTGGTACCGTCGACGGCCCAGGAATCCGCTTTATTGTGTTTCTACAGGGCTGTTTAATGCGCTGTATGTATTGTCATAACCGTGACACTTGGGACACTCATGACGGCAAAGAAGTTACCGTTGAGGAGATCATCAACGAAGCAAAATCGTATCGTCATTTTATGAAAGCCTCAGGTGGTGGTGTGACATGTTCAGGCGGCGAAGCGATGCTTCAACCTGAGTTTGTACGCGACTTCTTCCTAGCAGCAAAAGCTGAAGGTATCCATACTTGTCTCGACACTAACGGCTACATCCGTAAACACACCGAAGTGGTTGATGAAGTTCTCGACGCTGCAGATTTGGTGATGCTCGATCTCAAGCACATGCGAGATGAGATTCACCAAGATTTCATTGGTGTCTCTAATAAACGTACTCTAGACTTCGCGCGCTACTTACACAAAATTGGTAAGACAACTTGGATTCGTTATGTTGTGGTGCCTGGTTACACGGACAACCCTGAAGATGCTCGCCTGTTAGGTGAATTCATTAAAGACATGGACAACATCGAGAAAGTTGAGCTACTGCCATACCACAAACTTGGTGCTCACAAATGGGAAGCTCTAGGCATTGAGTACCCTCTAGAAGGTGTGAATCCACCGAGCAAAGAGACTATGGATGAGATCGTATCAATACTGAGTGAGTACCACTCCAACGTTAAGTACTGATCAACCAATTCTTTAGGAGCGCTTCATTTGATGAGGCGCTTTTTTATTGGCGCTCTACTGCGCCACTCATTCACGGTTTCTATTCATCTCCTCTCATTTTTCGTTACAACTTCTGTTGATCATTTCAAAAAAACGTATTAAATCCGTGTTGAGATCATGTTTCGGTAAGTAGAATTGCTGTTACTCTTACTTCAACAAACAAATTACAACATTTAGTTTTTTAGTGAGGTTCCTCCCATGGAAATGACCAATGCTCAGCGTCTAATTCTATCAAATCAATACTACCTAATGTCTCAAATGGATCCTGAGAACTCAGCTAAATACCAGCGTCTACAAACGATTGTAGAACGTGGTTACGAACTACAAATGCGTGAACTGAACAAAGAGTTTGGTTGCCTAACAGAAGCAGAGTGTCGCGAAATTATCGACATCATGGAGATGTACCACGCGATGCAAGAATCAAACAAGATGCTTGCAGATGAAGAGCGTAAAGAAGTGGATCAACGTCGTTTACAGTTCCTAGGTTTTGACATTGCATCTGAAGCACAGATCGTACATTACGTGCGCTTCCTGACTGACTCAGAAGGTCTTTACCCGCAGTTTGATAAAGCGGATCACCACTTCAACAGCCAAATGCCGATGCTTGATAAGTACCGCCGCATGCTGACGACATGGCGCAACTGCCCTCGCCAATACCACCTATGTGCGACAGAGCTATCTCAAATCTTCAACGCATAGTAGATAGACAAAAATAATAAAGGGTTGCTGGTGAGCAACCCTTTTTCGTTCGATTATTTTAAAGAGAGAAAATCAACAATTAGAAGACGTAAGCTATGCCGACGTTTGCCGTAGTATTGACACCACTCTCGATAATTGGGCTCTTCTCTATATCGCCTTCTAGATTGGTGTAGCGGACACCACCCGTTACGCGAATATTTGGTGTAATGTGCATATAACCACCTAACCCAACAAAGTATTGACCGTCCCAATCTGCATCAAATTCATCTAAGTTTGTTCTGTTAGCTTCATCCGAGCTCACACCATAAAGATGATTGTTAATACGTTCACTGTTGTAAGCGTAACCAATCGAGGGGGTAATCGCCCAACCTTTGCGGCGAATCGGCAGTCGCCAAGCTGCCTCACCATACACACCGTTATGTTTAAAACCGATGTCTGAACCAATCGTCGCTTCAAACATCCCCACAAGCGTAATGACTTGATAACTTACGCCACCTAATACTGACGCTTCACGCTCATCAAGCTTTTGAATATCGACATTGTCGGAATCACTAGGTTTTAACGTTCTTGGGTCGTACACCGCTCTAAACACAATATTTTGAGGTGTGCCAACTGGGAATAGACGATAACCAGCACTGAAACCACGCATAAAGAAGCGCTCTCCTTCATATCCAACCATTGGGATCACGGCTCTATTTGAAGGGGTTTCTTTATACACAGCTGGAGAGTAAGAAGCTGCAACACCTAAAGACCATTGAGAAATCTTTGCTTGCACCCCACAAGTCGCCAATAAAGTGGTGCCCACCACTAACGCTTTTACCCAATTACTCTTCACTGCTAAAACCTTATTCACATCGTCTAAATAAAAACCAAAGCCATTATATGGTACGAAATACCCAAAAATCAACCATGCACAGAATCAATACCAGATATTACACATTTTTATCTATCAAATAATAAAAACTGAAAATTTAAAACTCTGTTTAAAAAGGCTTCGTATAAAAAGTAATTTGTTTAAGCATAAACCCGCAGTTCGCAACATTCGCGGACATCACAATTCAGACAAAAATGTAAATAAATGCATAATTGTTAAGCAAAATTGTATAAGCGGGTCTAGGCTTAAGTTGTGGGGAGTTCGTAATTTTCAATCGCTCGTCAGTTTTGACAGGTTAACAAGGGGAATGTGACTATGAGTATTTTCGACCACTATCAATCACGCTATGAAGCAGCCAAGGAAGAAGAGCTGACTCTGCAAGAGTTCCTTGGGCTGTGTAAAGACGATAAAAGTGCTTATGCCAACGCTGCTGAGCGCCTGCTACTTGCGATCGGTGAACCAGAAGTCATCGACACCGCACAAGACCCTCAGCTCAGCCGAATTTTCTCTAACCGAGTGATCTCTCGTTATCGAGAATTTGAAGACTTCTACGGCATGGAAGACGCTATCGAACAGATTGTTTCTTATCTAAAACATGCTGCGCAAGGATTAGAAGAACGCAAACAAATTCTGTACCTTCTTGGCCCAGTGGGTGGTGGTAAATCCTCTCTGGCTGAGAAACTAAAATCACTGATGCAAAAAGTGCCAATTTACGTGCTTTGTGCTGACGGCGAGCGAAGCCCTGTTAACGACCACCCATTCTGTCTATTCGACGTCAACGAAGACGGCGACGTGCTTAAGCAAGAGTATGGCATTGAAAAGCGTTACCTACGCTCAATTATGTCTCCGTGGGCTGCCAAGCGTCTGCATGAATTTGGTGGAGACATTTCTCGCTTCAAAGTAGTGAAAGTACGCCCTTCAATCCTCGATCAGGTTGCTATCGCCAAAACCGAACCGGGTGATGAAAATAACCAAGACATTTCATCACTGGTTGGTAAAGTTGATATCCGTAAACTCGAGCACTTCTCTCAAGATGATCCTGATGCATACAGCTATTCAGGCGCATTGTGTAAGGCAAACCAAGGCCTGATGGAGTTTGTAGAGATGTTTAAAGCACCAATTAAAGTGCTACACCCTCTACTAACCGCAACCCAAGAAGGTAACTTCAACGGTACTGAAGGCCTTTCAGCACTGCCATTCGACGGCATGATTCTCGCGCACTCAAATGAATCTGAGTGGCAGACATTCCGTAACAACAAAAACAACGAAGCTTTCCTAGACCGTGTGTACATTGTAAAAGTCCCTTACTGTCTACGCGTATCTGAAGAAGTGAAAATCTATCAGAAACTGCTTGAGCACAGTGAACTGTCAAAAGCACCATGTTCACCGAGCACACTCGAGCTACTCTCTCAGTTCAGCATCCTGTCTCGTCTGAAAGAGCCTGAAAACTCATCGCTATTCTCAAAAATGCGCGTTTACGATGGTGAGACACTTAAAGATACCGATCCAAAAGCGAAGAGCTACCAAGAGTACCGTGACTACGCAGGTGTAGATGAAGGTATGTCAGGTCTATCTACTCGTTTCGCCTTTAAGATTCTTTCAAGAGTATTTAACTTCGACCAAACCGAAGTCGCGGCGAACCCAGTACACCTTTTCTACGTTATTGAACAACAAATCGAGCGAGAGCAGTTCCCTCAAGAGACCGCCGAGAAGTACCTAGAGTTCTTGAAAGGCTACCTAGTACCTCGCTACGTGGAGTTCATTGGCAAAGAGATTCAAACCGCATATTTAGAGTCATACTCTGAGTACGGCCAAAACATCTTTGACCGCTATGTCACCTATGCTGACTTCTGGATTCAAGACCAAGAGTACCGTGATCCTGAAACAGGTCAGCTATTCGACCGAGCTTCACTGAATGGTGAACTCGAAAAAATTGAGAAAACCGCGGGTATTAGTAACCCTAAAGACTTCCGTAATGAAATTGTGAACTTCGTACTTCGTGCGAAAGCGAACAACAATGGTAAGAACCCAGTTTGGACCAGTTACGAGAAGCTGCGTACTGTG
Source organism: Vibrio sp. R11-SG3-ISO9 (assembly GCF_059834255.1). Classification (NCBI taxonomy): domain Bacteria; kingdom Pseudomonadati; phylum Pseudomonadota; class Gammaproteobacteria; order Vibrionales; family Vibrionaceae; genus Vibrio; species Vibrio sp. R11-SG3-ISO9. The sequence continues at coordinate 125,803 of NZ_JCBDGU010000035.1, read as the reverse complement.
ATTGAGAAGAAAATGTTCTCGAACACCGAAGAGTTACTACCTGTTATCTCTTTTAACGCGAAAACATCTTCTGAAGACCAGAAGAAGCACGATGACTTCGTCGCTCGTATGATGGAAAAGGGCTACACCGAGAAACAAGTAAGACTGCTCTCTGAATGGTACCTAAGAGTTCGTAAGTCCTCATAAGCCAAAACGTGAGAGCTGCCTAACGCAGGCAGCTCCACTACTCACAAGAAGTAGGTTCACGACGTAAATTTGAGAGGGAGTTCTTATGGCACAATTTATTGATCGGAGGCTCAACGGTAAGAATAAGAGCGCAGTGAACAGGCAGCGCTTCATTCGACGCCATAAAGAGCAAATCAAAGAGTCGGTAGCAGATGCTGTTAACCGTCGCTCAATCACCAACACCGAGACGGGTGAAGATGTCTCTATTCCGCATAAAGACATCAAAGAGCCAAGCTTCCACCAAGGCCAGGGAGGTGTTCGCGAGCGCGTTCATCCAGGTAACGACCAATTCATAACTGGCGACAAAATTGAGCGTCCAAAAGGTGGCGGGCAAGGCGGAAGTTCTGGACAAGGAGAAGCAAGTCCAGATGGCGAAGGGCAAGACGAATTTATCTTTCAGATCTCTAAAGACGAATATCTAGATATTCTTTTTGAAGATCTCGAGCTGCCTAATCTGGAAAAAAATCAGATCAACAAAATCACTGAGTGGAAGACCCACCGTTCTGGTTATCAAACCGCAGGTATTCCATCGAACATTGCTGTGGTTCGCTCGCTGCAACAGTCGCTTGCAAGAAGAACAGCGATGACAGCAGGCAAACGTCGCGAATTGAACTCGTTGATGGAGCAACTCGACAAAGTTCAAATGACAGAGCCTGCTCAGCCTTTCGAAGAGACGCGACTTAAAGAAGAGATCGCCGAACTAAGAAAGAAAATCGAAAGCGTGCCATTCATTGACACGTTTGACCTGCGCTACAAGAACTACGAGAAGCGCCCTATCCCATCTAGCCAAGCGGTTATGTTCTGCTTAATGGATGTGTCAGGCTCAATGGATCAAGCAACAAAAGACATCGCAAAACGCTTCTATGTATTGCTGTACCTGTTCTTGAACCGTACCTATGAGAACGTTGACGTTGTTTTCATTCGCCACCACACACAAGCGAAAGAAGTCGATGAACATGAATTTTTCTACTCACAAGAGACAGGCGGAACGATCGTATCCAGCGCTCTCAAGTTAATGGACGAAATCGTTGCTGAGCGTTATCCGTCAAATGAGTGGAACATATACGCAGCACAAGCATCCGATGGCGATAACTGGGCAGACGACTCCCCTCGCTGTAAAGAACTGCTTGTTAACAAACTACTGCCAACCTGTCAGTACTACTCCTACATAGAAATCACTCGTCGTTCACACCAAACGTTGTGGCATGAGTATGAGAAGTTAGAAGCAAGCTTCGATAACTTCGCCATGAAAAACATAAAAACCGTGGACGATATTTTCCCGGTATTCAGAGAACTGTTCCAGAAAGAGACAGCGTAAGGAGGCTTTTCATGACAGCAAAATCAAGCGTTGCAGAGAAAGATAGCCCTGCGGATAAAAACAGAGGCAAGATGCTGCCAGACGGCCCTGATTGGACGTTTAACCTCTTAGAACAATACCATGTCGAGATCAAACGTGTGGCTGAGCACTACCGACTCGACACCTACCCTAACCAAATTGAGGTTATTACCTCTGAGCAGATGATGGACGCCTACTCAAGTATCGGCATGCCCATCAATTACAACCACTGGTCATTTGGTAAAAAGTTCATCCAAACCGAGCAAAACTACAAGCACGGTCAGATGGGGCTTGCTTATGAAATCGTGATTAACTCAAATCCATGTATTGCCTACCTAATGGAAGAGAACACTGTGACTATGCAGGCGCTGGTGATGGCGCACGCGTGTTACGGGCATAACTCTTTCTTTAAAGGCAACTACCTATTCCAGACATGGACCGATGCGAGCTCTATCATCGACTATCTGCTGTTCGCGAAAAAGTACATTGCGGACTGTGAAGAAAAATATGGCGTCTCTGAGGTCGAACAGCTACTCGATTCATGCCATGCATTGATGAATTACGGTGTAGACCGCTATAAACGCCCAGAGAAAATCTCCATCGCTGAAGAAACAGCACGTCAACAAGAGCGAGAGGCATACCTGCAGTCTCAAGTGAATGAACTGTGGCGTACTGTACCGAAGAACCGCGATAAAGAGGAAGAGCAGAAGGTACGTTTCCCTAGCGAGCCACAAGAGAACATTCTCTACTTCATTGAAAAGAACGCACCACTACTAGAACCTTGGCAGCGTGAGTGTGTTCGTATCGTGCGCAAAATCAGCCAATATTTCTACCCACAAAAACAGACTCAAGTGATGAACGAAGGCTGGGCGACCTTCTGGCACTATACGATTTTGAATCACCTTTACGATGAAGGCTTGGTCAGTGACAAATTCATTCTTGAGTTCCTGCATAGTCACACCAGTGTTGTCGCGCAACCTGCCTACAACAGCCCGTATTTTAGCGGGATTAACCCTTACGCGCTCGGCTTTGCGATGTTCCAAGATATACGTCGAATCTGTGAGAATCCTACAGATGAAGACAAGGAGTGGTTCCCTGAGCTGGCTGGTAGCGATTGGCTCGAGGCTGTGCATTTTGCTATGCATAACTTCAAAGATGAAAGCTTTATCAGCCAATATCTGTCACCAAAGATCATTCGCGACTTCAAGCTGTTCTCGATACTCGATGATGACCGTAAAAGCGTGATTGAGGTAAGCGCGATTCATGATGAAATGGGCTACCGCATGATTCGTGAAAAACTCGCAGCGCAATACAACTTGAGTAACCTAGAACCAAACATTCAAGTATTCAACGTGGATGTGCGCGGTGACCGTTCAATGACTCTGCAATACGTGCCTCACGATCGTATTCCGCTTGATAAAGGCTACGACGAAGTAATGAAGCACCTCTATCGCTTATGGGGCTTTGACGTGATATTGGAAGAGCTAAAAGACACTGGACATAGAGAAATCCTTGCGACGTGTCCAAAGCGGAATGATTATGGCTCGAAGATCTAACTTGGTTTCAAACCACATCATGTAGGAAACAAGTAATCTAAACGAAAAAGCGCACTGGCCGAAACCAATGCGCTTTTGTTTTTCTTTGCAGTAACAGATAGTTATACGATTGGCTTTTGACCACGCTCAATCAGCTTCAGCAAAATATTATCTGCCGACTTACCCGCTACTCCAGCAAGTTTGTCTGATAGCTTCTTCTTCTGAACATAGTGAATCGCAAGAACTGTTTTCTCTTTGCACGCATCCACAACGATGTCATCAGAAGTGCGAATTTCATCTACTAAACCTAGAGCGTGGGCTTGAGTACCAAACCAGTGCTCACCCGTCGCTACTTTTTCTAGGTCTAAGTCTGGGCGGTGATCGCGAATAAAGTCTTTGAATAAACCGTGAGTCTCTTCGAGCTCCTGCTTGAACTTCTCGCGCGCTTTATCGTTGTTTTCACCGAACATAGTCAAGGTGCGTTTGTACTCACCGGCTGTCAGTTGTTCAAACTCAATGTCGTACTTTTTCAGTAGTTTATTGAAGTTAGGTAGCTGAGCAATAACACCAATAGAGCCAACAATAGCGAAAGGCGCTGAAACAATCTTATCGGCAATACACGCCATCATGTAACCGCCACTCGCTGCGACTTTGTCGACAGAGATAGTCAGAGGAAGACCCGCCGCTTTAATACGGTCAAGCTGAGAAGACGCTAAACCATAGCCGTGAACCATGCCGCCGCCAGACTCAAGCTTAAGCAATACTTCATCGCCCTCACGAGCCACCGCTAATACTGCAGTTACCTCTTCACGCAGAGAAGCAACCTCTTTTGCATCAATACTGCCGTTGAATTCCAGAACAAACAGGTGCGGTTCACGCTTGCTGTCCAATTCACCCTCTTTCGCCGCTTTTTTGACTTCTTTGCCGCGTGACTTGGTTTTCTCTTTTTCCGCTTTCTTTTCAGCCTTATCACGAGCCTTGATGAACGCATCATCATGTAAGTGATGCTCTAGTTGCTCGATAGTCTGCTTGTGATGATCAGATAGGTTAGTGATTTCCAGCTCACCTTTTATCGCGCTTGATTTGCCGCCCACCGATTTCGCAATCACTAAAATTGCAATAATGGCGATTACAACAGTCGCAATCTTGGCTAAAAACAAGCCGTAGTCCAACAAAAAGTCCAATGTCATATCCCCTAATGTACGAATTAGTGTATTGTAACCATCTTGTCACGATTACCAAGAATTTCTAATCATTCCTGCGGTTATCTGTGTGATTAAACATCAATGGAATGACGAACATAAAAATAGAAGGATAAGCACAGTGGATTACCCAATCTCTACAGATGCCCTCAAAGATAAAGTAATTTTGGTTACAGGCGCTGGAGCCGGTATTGGCCGCCAAGCTGCATTGAGTTTTGCTCAACACGGTGCGACAGTGATTCTGCTCGGCCGTAACGTAAAAAACCTAGAGTTTATTTACGATGAAATCGAGAAAGCAGGCTACCCACAACCTGCGATCATCCCATTGGACCTTAAGGGTGCAACAAAGCAGAACTACATCGACATGGCTGAAACGATCGAATCTCAATTCGGTCGCCTAGACGGACTACTGCACAACGCAGGCGTGCTTGGTACTCTGAGTCCATTCGATCAAATCGAAGAAGACACGTTTGATGATGTGATGCAGATTAACGTAAAAGCAGAGTTCTTAATGACTCAAGCTCTCCTACCGGTACTTAAGAAAGCTGAAGCGGGTCGTATCGTATTCACCTCTTCAACAGTTGGTCACTCTGGCCGTGCCTTCTGGGGCTCTTACGCTATCTCTAAATTTGCGACTGAAGGCATGATGCAGATCCTAGCCGACGAAGTAGAAGGCACAGCACTGCGTGTCAATGCGATTAACCCAGGTGCGACTCAAACACGCATGCGTGCAAAAGCGTACCCAGGCGAAGATGCAAACAAGCTGAAGACACCACTCGAAATTATGCCGCTGTACTTACACTTGATGAACCCAAGTGTGACCGACGTACACGGCCAATGCATTGATGCGCAACCTAAACGATAAACGTGCAGCAATTTGAATGAAGCATAAAAAAGAGCTCCCTCGGGAGCTCTTTTTAGTCATAACTAACTTTAATCTAATTAGTGAAGCTTAAGGTTTGGACGCAGTACGCGGTTTATACGGCCTACCAACATCATCAGTGAAGTCTTAATCACGCCATGTAGCGCCATCTGGTGCATGCGGTACAGTGAGATGTAAACCACGCGAGCGATACGACCTTCAACCATCATTGAACCTTTGGTTAGGTTACCCATCAAGCTACCAACCGTTGAGAAACGGCTAAGAGAAACCAAAGAGCCCTTATCTTTGTAGACATAAGCCTTCTGCTCACGACCATTTAGCTTAGCAATGATGTTGCTGAATGCGCAGCTAGCCATTTGATGAGCCGCTTGAGCACGTGGTGGTACAAAAGAGCCATCCGCTTGCGTACATTGTGCTAGGTCACCAATAACGAAAATATCGTCATCACGTGTCGTTTGCAGTGTATCTTTCACTACTAATTGGTTGATACGGTTTGTCTCTAAACCACCGATGTCTTTAATGAAGTCTGGTGCTTTGATGCCTGCAGCCCAAACCATGATCTGAGCAGGGATCTTCTCACCCTCTTTAGTCGTTAGACCATCAGCGTCAGCTTGCGTCACCATAGTCATCGTACGAACGTTCACACCAAGCTTAGTCAGCTCAGAGTGTGCCGCACTTGAAATACGTGGTGGAAGTGCAGGAAGAATGCGCTCACCCGCTTCGATTAGGTTTACGTTTAGCTTGCTTGAATCTAGGTCGCCAAAACCGTAAGTACGCAGCTCTTTAACCGCATTGTGCAGTTCAGCAGACAGCTCTACGCCTGTTGCACCCGCACCAACAATAGCGATATCTACCGTACCTTGGCCGTTCTTAGCATGCAGCTTCAGGAACTCATTGTTCATCTCGGTACGGAAACGGTGCGCCTGTTCTGGGCTATCTAGGAAGATACAGTTGTCACGAACACCTGGAGTATTGAAATCATTCGACGTTGAGCCAATCGCCATAACCAGAATGTCGTATTCCAACTCACGGCTAGGCATCAATAGTTCGCCATTTTCATCACGAAGTTCGCTTAGGGCGATAACCTTACGTTCGCGATCGATGTCGTTTAGGCTACCCATCTGGAAATCAAAGTAGTGATTCTTTGCATGTGCACGGTAGCTCAATGCGTCGACACCTTCGTCCAAAGAGCCGGTTGCTACTTCATGCAGTAACGGCTTCCAAAGGTGGCTCGCTTTTCGGTCAACCAGTGTAATCGTTGCGCGTTTTTTACGGCCTAGGGTGCGCCCTAGCTTGGTTGCTAGTTCTAAACCACCAGCACCACCGCCTACTACGATAATTTTTGTCACGATGACAATCCTCTACAAAATAAATAAATGGGGTTCGGCTCGATTACTCCAACCGATAAATTCTGTTTTCTACTCAGTAACCTGCGTTATCGCAGTGGGAAGTTCGATTCGCTTCCTATTACCGAGTGTTTAGAGGGGCTAAGACTAAAGTCATCTGCTTTAGTAAGTTCACGTGGATAAAAAGAGCTTACCTGAGAGGTGAAGCGCAAAAAATGGGCAAGTTTATGACTCGCTCTCAATTTTTTTTGATATTTATCAAAATATTTTATTACCGAACATTATATAGAGCAAAAACGTGACCGCAACTAAAATCCTTACCTTCAATGAGGTTTCGTAGAAAAAATAGTTAACGTTTGCGTCATTTTCATTCACGTTGAAAATGCGTTGAATACAAAAAAAGCAGCACTCGGAAAAGCACTGCTTCTTGCTATCAAATTTTATAAGAAATTAAGCGTTCTTGAAGGCTTTCATCGCTTGTAAATGCTGGGAAATCTTCTTGAACTTGTGACTCTCTTTCTCATCCCAAATGATTTGATAATAGTCTTCAAGTTCAGCTGCTGTTTTGCTGTTGTCGTGAATTTCATCTTCACGAGACAGTACAACTAAGCAGCGATCTTTGTTCTTCATGCGATACTGGCTGACACACTTTGTTGCAATATCTTCGTATTCTTCTGGGCGATCAATTCTGCCGACCATGTTCTTTTCGGGTCTCAAGTTCGGGTTGAAGATCACCTGTTTGATACCGCATAAAAAGCCGATACGCTCAGACCAATATCCACCTAAGCCAACACCACAAATTATCGGGTGTGGGTCATCAGACTGTTCAATCACTTTATGCACTTCTTTAAGCAAGTGCTGCATGTCGTGTTTCGGGTGAAGAGTACTGTAGTTAATGAAACGAACGTCATCGTCAATGAATTGCAACTGCAGTATTTTTTCGTGGTTGCCCGGGCTTGTTGAGTCAAAGCCGTGTAGGTAAATAATCATTGTACCTCCCTGGTAAAATGCTGGTACGTTTTGATAAATCTAACATGAAAAATAAGGTTTTAAAGTACAGATACCTGAATTTGCATTTTTCCCATCCTAAACGTGATCCTAGCTACATAAAGTGCAACTGAGTGCCCGCGCTTCATCCATATATTGTTCATCCCCCCACAGCTGATGAGCCAGCAAATACCAAAGCATCGCCATCATTTTGCTGCGCGGTTGCCAAGCCTCGACACCGTCTATCCATGCTTGAGTATCATGGATACCTCGAAACTGGCAGTATTGTTTAACGGCCTCTTCCACCGGTACGTTAGCGACCGAAATCGTCAATGTTAAATCGAGTCGAGGATCCGCTAATGCTGCATACTCCCAATCAATAATCTTAATCTCATCATGCTGACGCACAAGGTTGTAGCCACCGAGATCAAAATGACAGAGTGAATTTTCGATTGGAGGTAGGTTAGGTGCCGAGCGCCATTGTTGATAAATAGCTTCAAACTCCCCACCTCTGTGCTCTTTATCAAGCCGTAGCCAATAATGGTCGACTCGGGCGGTAAAACAGAAGGGATGCAGAGGGAGTCGCGAAGTGTTAACCAAATGCACAGACACCAAGGTCCGCATGAGCTGTTGAAGTGACAGGTCATCATGAATGGTATCCCCTTCAACCCACTCTACTAGCAAACCTTGCTTATTAATGGTCATCGCTTGTGGCGCAATATGAAGCTGCTCTATCGCCGAGAGTACTTGATACTCTTCATGACGCGAAATGCCGAAAGCTTCAGTAATAGAAGTAGCGGGTCGCCAGACAAAAGCTTTCCCATCACCTGTTTCTATCTTCCAACAACGGTTGGTAAGGCCACCGGTTAATGTTTGTGCTTTCACAGGAGGGAAATCGAAATAGTCATCAAGTGAGCCTAGGCTCTCATCCAGTTTTTTGGCTTCATCCCAGCAAAAAATCGCCATACTCTCTGTTCTCCCTATAAAAAAGACACCAACGTTACCGCCAGTGTCTTTTATTCTCACTCAGTCCAAGTGTAGCCTAAAGAGCCGTGCATAATGCAACACTCTATATGGCTACTGCTTGATTACAGACCCAGTAGGCTCTTAGATTTTTGCTTACGGATTTCTGTTTCATCTGCCCATTCGATTAGACCAGACTCAAGATCCATTAAACGCATTGTCATTTTGTAGTAAACGTCTTGGTCACTACCGTCGTTCTTAACGATGCTTGATAGGTTGCCGTAAAGCATGTATTGGGCGCCAACCATCTTACCGAACTGAATCGCTGAGCTTTGGTTAACAAGCTCGTCGTTATTCTGGAAGTTCAGTTGTTCACGAACTGATTCAACGCGGTCCATGTCAACGAAACGGAACTTGCCTGAATTCAACATCTTAGTACTGATCGTATCTGTGATAGATTCAGTATCGATGTGCTCGCTGGTTTTGTTCTTAATGCGTTCTACAAACACGATCGGACGCTGATCACGGGTGATGTAAGAAACCGAACCAGAAGCCATCATACTATCAACCATTTCGCCAGCAATCGTTTGAAGGTCCGTAGAACCGAAATCGATGGTTGTGGTCTCTACAGCTTGCGCATCACCATAACTTACTTTGTTTGAACAACCGCCTAGAATTACAGCCAATCCCAATAGCGCAATGACACTCTTTTTCATTTTATTTCCTCACATATCCGAGCAGAACAACGCCCCACTCATAAATTTGGTTGGCTTAGCTGACCAGTAACAGTCGTGCTCAGCTTAACCGATAAATATTACTGTTCCCGAAACTGCACGCGGAATTGTGTCGCTTTCGGGTTCACTGAAATCTCTGACAAGGTGATGGTCTCGAAACCGCGGACGATGGCTTGCTTCCAAGGCCCTTGCTTCAAGTTCACTTCAAGACCCGCATCGTCGTACCAGTAGAATCGATACAGGATGTTTTGGTCACCCTTGTAATCGCTCGTCAGACGCACAAGTCCTCGGGTATGACCGTCAACTTGGTCGGTTCTAACGTCATCAACTAACAGTCGACTACCCAGTACCTTGTCACCAAAAAATACGTTTTGCGTTAGGCCATCAACACGTACACCTGCTGTGTTCTCCGCACAACCGGCCAAGGCTGCAACAGCCGCTAAGCCCACTAACCACTTTTTCATTACAGCCTCCCTAGCTGCTTGTGCCACATGGTGGCGTTATTCCCTTGGCGAGAAACCCAAACTAATGTGGTTCGCCCATCTCGCACATCAAACTGATACGACTTACCACCCGCTTCTAACGTGTAGTTGCCAGAAGCCGCCACATAGGTACTGCTCTTCACTTGAGCAGGTAGCGACTGCCAACTGCGAGTATCAGGTTGTTCAGTCAGCGTATTCCAAACATTGAACAACAAGTTACCGACATCATCGCCTTTGGTCGCTTCTTTACGAATTCGGTCTTTCGCGACCACTCGCAATGCTTGGCGAATAACAATACCCGGCAGACGCTCAGATAAATCGTTCTGTGCCATTGCATCTACATCAGTCAACAAACTGCCATTGAGCGAAGTACCATTGATACGAATCGGCGTAAATCTTTCATTTGGCTGCTTTGAATAGTATGGCAGAGCTAGAGAATATATGGCGCCTTGGTCACGACTGTCATAAACCGGTAAATCTAGACGCCAGCTGTCCATTGCTTGTACAACGCTCTGCTCATCTAAGACGATCACTCTCCCTTCGCCAGATTTAAGAGACGCTGGCATCGAGTAACGTTTTTTCAACTTCACCAAATCTTCACGCATGCCTAGGCGTTGAGCCACCAGCATAGTGCGCTCAATAACCTGTTGGTTGTCAGGCATAACCGCCAAGGCACGTCGATAATCAACATACGCACTGTTGAGGTCATTGGACGCTTCATAAAGCAGACCAGACAAGAACATCAAATAGGCATTTTGTACCGATTGCAGCTTTTTACCTGCATCCGGGTAGTTCGAGAGAATGCTACCAACGTTAGCCGAAAGGCCTTGGGAGCGGGCATCATTTGCTGCTTGCTGCAGTTCCGCTTCACGTTGCTTCTTGGCTTGCTCTTGAACTTGGTTAGCGCGACGCATCTCAACCAATGCGCCCTCTAAATCATTCTGTTTGAGATAGTTCAGCCCAAGATAAAGATGAAGAAAGCCTAGCTCATAATCGGCTGGGGTATATTCGGTAATATTGTCATTAACTGCTAACGCACCAACGCTCGCCGCGCTGTCCGTCACCGATACCACGGCTTTATCTTGCTGAACTCTTACTGCTTGATCTGCTTGTTCAAACCAAGACTTACTCTCTGCGTATTGTTGGTCTAGTAAATATACGCGGCCTTTTTCAAGGTTATCCAAAATGTCGCCTGCGGCATAATCAGGCAATTCTTGCTGCGCTTCAGAGTAGTCACCCGCTCTTAAGGCTTGATACACACTCTCGTTTTGAGCGCTGTAGTGACTAAACAAGTTGCCCGCAGACATGCTTGCACACCCAACGGTCAATGCCGACATCATCGCGACTGAAACGAACTTAACGTACTGTTTCAAAGATTAACTCCTGCCTATCTATACCAACCAACGCTTTGGACTACAGTTCTTGCAGAAAGTTGGTATAGAAAGTCATTTTTTATTAGCTCATTAATAGTGGGCCAAGAGGGCGACCACCTACAAGGTGCATATGAATATGATAAACTTCTTGGCCACCGTGAGAGTTACAATTCACAATCAGTCGGTAACCATCTTCTGCAATACCCTCTTCTTTCGCCAGCTTACGAGCAACCGTAAATAGACGCCCCATCATCGCTTCATCTTCCGCTTCAACGTCATTCGCTGTTGGGATCAGCTTATTTGGAATAATCAGGATATGACTTGGCGCACGAGGATTAATGTCACGAAACGCGGTAACTAGATCGTCCTGGTAAAGAAGGTCTGCTGGAATCTCTTTATTAATTATTTTGCTAAAAATGGTTTCTTCAGCCATGTTTTTCTCCAATAAAACATTTACTTCTAAGAGCTTTGAGTATGCGTCAAGCCACTAGAAACCTCAATCAACCTGAGCTAAAGCATAATAAAAAACAGTGTTCAAATCAAAGAAAACCCTATCAAGCGCAAAAGAATGTTATGTCGCCTATTGCTGACAGCTATTTTTGACGGGTGCGTCATAAAATGTGTTACTGGAACTCAATAGAATGCTGACACTTTTGTTACTTTGTTTTGGACCGGATTTTCGGTCTGTATTTATTTTTAGGGAGAATGGCCATGAAAGGCTCAGTGATAAAACGCATGTATGCGGGCTTCGCACTGATCATCATCATGTTTGCAATTACGATTACAATCATGATGAGCAGCATGAATCAGATACACAGTAATTTCGAAAGCGTCTCAAAATCTTCGCTGCCTCTTGTTACTCTCTCTAATCAAACCAGTGTGCAGCTACTCTCTGCAGACAAATCCTTTAAAGATTACCTCACTACACAGAATCAAGAGCGCATGACAGCAATGCGCAGTGAATTTGCTCAATCACAACAAGCATTTTCTTCTGTACTTAATGAACTTGAAGTAGCTAGCGCGACAAATCCTGTACTTGTAGAGCGTGTTGAACAGCTAAAACAACTCGAAGAGCGCTATTTCTCTGAAGCAGAAGAAGCGATGAACAACTACGTCGCGATGTTTGAAGCACAAGAGCAAGTACAAAAAGCATCACGCGAATTCCAACGCCTACACTCAGAGTTAACAGTTGGGATGAAAGAGTATGTTGCCGATCAGAAAAGCATCTCTGTGAAAGTAATGGCGAAAAGCTACTTCATTAAGCTGAAAGACGCAGAGGTGATCACCTCTGATGCTCTAGCAAGCTCAGATGTTGAGTTAGTTCAAAGCGCAGTAAACAAAAACAAAAAAGCGGTAACACACCTTAACTACGCATACCGTGGTTTAACGACTCAACTGCCTGAGCTAAAAGGCGCGTTCGATGAGTCGGTACAAAAGTTCACCAAAGACGTTGGTCAGAAAGGCGGTGTACTTGATAAACACAATAACTACCTGCAAGCGAAGAAGGCACTCTACATCAACATCGCTAACCTAGCGGTAGACGTTGACCAAGCAATGGCAGTTCTGGACTCATTCAACGTCACGGCGGGTGAACAGCTTAATAGCTCACTGGCAGATGCAGGCGAAGTCTACGACCAAGGCCTGATGAAAGCTATCGCGATTGGTGTTGTAGTGACGGTATTCGCAGCAGCGATTGGCTATCACATTGCACACAGTGTGCGCGAACCTTTGACTCGCATTTTGCATGCACTTGAAGGACTAACACAGGGTGATATGACTAAGCGTATCGATATTCGTTACGACAACGAATTTAGCCGCGTGAGTCGTCATATCAACACTCTTGCCGATAACCTACATAATATTCTAGTTAAGCTAAATGAAGCATCTGATGAGCTAACTGAAACCGCAAGCATCAACCAGAAGACCTCTTCTACAACGCAAGGTCAGCTCAGCAATCAACGCGAACAGACTGCTAATGTGGCAACGGCAATGACAGAGATGTCACATTCGGTGCAAGAAGTCGCAAGCAGCGCGCAGAGCTCATTAACCATGGTTCAACAGGTTGAGTCAGCATCTGAATCCGGTCGTCAAATCATGAACACCAACATCAGCACCATTAATCAGCTAGAGACTCGCCTCAATGAGTCGGTTGTCGCTGTGGGTGAACTTCAACAGATGAGCAGCCAGATTGGCTCAATCCTAGATGTAATTCGTGGTATCGCAGAACAAACTAACCTACTTGCACTCAATGCCGCTATCGAAGCTGCACGTGCCGGTGAGCAAGGCCGCGGCTTCGCTGTGGTAGCTGACGAGGTTCGCGTTCTCGCTCAGAAGACCACGCAATCAACCTCTGAAATTGAAACTATGATCAGCAATCTACAGTCGAGCTCAAAGACAGCAGGTAACGTGATTGAGAGCTGTATGAATGATATGGAGATGTCGGTTGAGCAGGCTTCCAATGCCAATAGTGCGATGGAAGAAATCCAAGCGCTTATCCTAGAGATCAGCCACATGAGTACACATATTTCTCAGGCGGCAGCAGAACAAAGTGAGACATCGAGCGACATTGCGCGCAACATTGAAGACATCAACCACATTGCAGATGCTAGTTATCAAGCGATGTCGTCAATCGCTCAAGCGAGTGAGAACCTAACGATTCTTGCTAACCAACAAGGAGATTTGGTGCACCAATTCAAACTTTAGGTCCACTTTAAAGCGAATAAAGGTAAGACTTTGCTCGCACCAAATCGTTAACTGACTGAACAAGGGTAACTTTTATCAAAGGTTACCCTTGTTTTTTTAAGGCTTTGTCATTATATGAGTATTATGGCTTGCTGCTTTCCGTTACGATCCCATTTTGAGCGAGCCAATATTAAGGAATTTATATGGCTGTTCACGTTGGCATTATTGATCAAGACCCCATTAGGTTGATTACTCCGTTATTGGATAATCGAACCGTCAGTTCTCACATTGTTTTTATCGGTGACAAGACTCAAGAAGGCATGTATCTGCGCCTTCACTCTGTACTCCAAAAGCGCGACATTACCAGTGAGTTCTTTGAGATTCCTACCATCGTCAACACCTCTGTTATCAAAGAATCAATACAAAACTTAGCCGAAGATCTCAAGGCGCGTGGTCAAGAAGTCAAGCTGAACGCAAGTTGTGGTCTAAGGCACCGCCTGCTCTCTGTTTACGAAGTATTCCGCACTTACCACTGGCCGATTTTCGTGGTTGAACCAAACAGTGACAAACTGTGTTGGTTATACCCAAATGGAAAAGAAGACGCACAAGTACAAGACCGCATCACCATTGATGACTACCTAACCGTGTTTGGTGCTCGTGGTGAATTTAATGATTTCGAATTGCCACCACAGCTAGATCAGAAACTCTACGAGCTAGGTGAACGCTGGGCGAGTAATGCCCTTGAATTGGGGCCAGGTCTAGCAACGCTAAACTACCTAGCAACAACATGTCGTAAAGAGCAGAAACTGGACGTTGAGCTTTCAGAGAAGCAACAAGGCTATCGCGAGCTGAACATGCTGCTTACCGATCTCGTCGAAGCAAAGATTGCGACCTACCAAGAAGGTATTTTGACCTTTGCTAACGAAGATGCGCGTCGTTTCTCGAACGGTGAATGGCTAGAAACACTGGTGCACAGCACAGTGAAACAGATTCAAGATGACATGCCAACCATTCAAGACCGCTCGTTGAACGTCCAGGTTTATCGCCAGCTTGGTGAGCGCGAAGTACGTAATGAGCTGGATGTCGCGTCAGTAGTAAACAATAAACTGCACATCATCGAGTGTAAGACCAAGGGTATGCGTGACGATGGTGATGACACTTTGTACAAGCTGGAATCGCTGCGTGACCTACTCGGTGGCCTTCAGGCGCGAGCTATGCTGGTCAGCTTCCGTCCACTACGCCACAACGACATCACTCGTGCAGAGGATTTAGGGTTAGCTTTGATTGGCCCTGATGAGTTGAAAGACCTTAAGACACATCTAACGTCTTGGTTTGCGGCTGCAGGCGGTCACGAAGACCTAGAGTACTAAGCAAGTAAGCGACTAAGCTGTCAAATATTCACTTTTCACACATTAAAGGCGCATCATGCGCCTTTTTATTTGTCTTTATTTTCCCCAAACCTAATCGACAAATACAAAAAAGCCGCACCAGTAAGTGCAGCTTTGGAGGAGTTAAATCAGGCTATCTTGGATGATAACTGAATTAAGCAGTATCGGCGCGATTAAAGCATTTTACGCGCAGCTTCTACAACCACTTTGATTGAGCGTGCTTCTGTCTCTTTTAGAGTATCGTGATCTGGGATCTCTTTCTGTGTACGGTTGATAATAACACCCGCTACACAACCTGCTTTCAGGCCAGAACTTGCACACATAGTTAGCAGTGTTGCAGATTCCATTTCGAAGTTAAGAACGCCCATGTCTTGCCACTCTTGCATAGAACCTTGGAAACGCTTAACAACGCGACCAGAGAACGTGTCGTAACGCTCTTGACCTGGGTAGAACGTATCGCTTGATGCTGTAACACCAGTGTGAACCGTTGCGCCAGACTCTTCTACTGCCGCTTTCATTGCTGTTGCGATTTCGAAGTCAGCTACTGCTGGGAACTCCATTGGAGCAAAGTGTAGGCTTGCACCGTCTAGACGAACAGAACCCGTTGTTACAATCATGTCACCCACGTTTACGTGAGGTTGGATTGCACCAGTTGTACCCACACGTAGGAAAGTGCGTACACCTAGTTGTGCTAGCTCTTCTACAGCGATAGATGTAGATGGACCACCAATACCAGTAGAACAAACAACCACAGGCTTACCGTCTAGCTCAGCGCGGTACAGCGTGTACTCACGGTGGCTTGCTAGAAATACTGGGTTTTCCATTTCGTCAGCAATTTTTTGTACACGTGCTGGATCACCTGGGATGATCGCTAGTGTCGCACCTTGAAGATCAGCTTCAGTAATACCTAAGTGGAAAACAGCTTGAGACATAGTTTGCTCCTTGTGGCTTATTGAGTGTTCATCACTCTTATCTAAGCGCATTATAAGTTTGTGGGGTACGTGTTTACTCTAACCAAGCTATTCACAAAATGAAGTGACAATCGTCACACCTCTCCACGCAACATACACTCAAGTTTCACGAAAAACCGATTGGCATCACATTTTCACCGTAATCGACCAGCTTCGTTGCATAATAATGACGAAAAAAACGCCTCTAATTCATAAAACGCAAATCAAACAACATGCGCTTAATAAACCAGAGGCGTCCTGTAACTAATTAGACGCCCTAATCAGCTTTTGACTTAAATCTTAGTAGTCTTAAAGCATTAAGTGTCACAAGCGCGGTTGCGCCACTATCGGCAAGCACGGCTACCCATAAGCCAGTAATACCAAACAGGCTCGTCACCAAGAAGACACCTTTTAACCCCAACGCCAAAGCGACGTTCTGACGAATGTTTCTTATGGTTGCCTGTG
Source organism: Vibrio sp. R11-SG3-ISO9 (assembly GCF_059834255.1). Taxonomy (NCBI): domain Bacteria; kingdom Pseudomonadati; phylum Pseudomonadota; class Gammaproteobacteria; order Vibrionales; family Vibrionaceae; genus Vibrio; species Vibrio sp. R11-SG3-ISO9. The sequence goes on along the minus strand of NZ_JCBDGU010000035.1, from coordinate 109,252 downwards.
ACAGCTCAATCATAGCTGGCAGTTCAGTTAGACGATTGTGAGTCAGTGCCGAGTCTGCGGTTTCCAAAGCGACATCGGTGCCGCCTCCCATAGCAATACCTACGTTGGCAGTTTTCATTGCTGGCGCGTCATTAATACCATCGCCCACCATAGCGACATGAGAACGGCGAGTCAGCTCTTCAACGTAACTCACTTTATCCGCAGGCAATAAGCTTGCTTTGTACTGCATGCCAACCACAGAGCTGATTGCCTCGGCACTGCGCGGGTTATCGCCCGTCAACATAATCGACTCAACGCCCAACTGGCTTAAACGCTCTACTGCAGCTTTGGCGTCACTGCGCAACGTATCTTGCCACACGATTAAACCAATGACGGTTTGAGGAAGCTCTATTGCCACTACCACCGTCTTGCCTTGCATTTCAAGCGAAGCAACCTGTTCTTGTACTGAAGAATCGAGAGAAAATGTCACTTTCGATGGCGAAAGCACCTGATAAGTATGCCCGTCGACGTCACCTTCAACGCCACTACCGATAAGAGCACGTTTATTCTCTGATTCAGGGATATCAATCCCCATCTCTTTAACTTTATTGACGAGAGACAGTGCTAATGGATGACTTGAGCCAACTTCAATCGCACCAACCACACGCAATAACTGTTGCTCGTTCCAACCTTGCAACGGTGTCACATCAGTAACTTGTGGTTTGCCCTCAGTCAGTGTCCCGGTTTTATCAAACGCAATGGTTTCAACCTTACCTAACTGCTCTAGTGCAGCACCGCCTTTAATCAAGGCACCACGTTTTGCCGCCGCAGCCAACCCAGACGTAATCGCAGCGGGTGTTGAGATAACCAAGGCACATGGACATGCAATCAACAGTAGTGCTAGACCGCGATAGACCCAAGTTTCCCAAGGTTGAGCAAACAAGCTCGGCGGGATCACAATCACCATCAATGCCACAAACATCATTAGCGGCGTATACCAACGGCTAAATTTATCTAGGAATCGTTCTAGTGGTGCTTTGCGTGATTCTGCTTCTTCAATCAAATGAAGAATTCGGTCTATCGCATTCTCACCTTGTTTAGAAGTGATCGTGATACGAACAACCTTATCGACCACAACCGCACCCGCCATGATGGCGTTTCCTTTTACATGTTCAACAGGGACAGACTCACCTGTGAGTGCGCTCTCATCGAAGCTAGCGGCGTAAGTGATCAATTGACCGTCTGCTGGCAGTCGAGCACCAGGAGAGACTTCAATAACATCGCCAGGCTTAAGTTCCGTCACTGCAACTTCGACACGTTCTCCATCAACAATTTGAGTGGCATTTTCAGGCACCAACGCCATCAATGCTTGTACACCACTGCGTGCACGGGATGAAGCAAACGCCTCTAAACGTTCACCGATTAAGAACAACAAAAGAACCATGGCTGCTTCTACTGTTTCCCCCAAATACAGGGCACCTAAAGCAGCAACACTCATCAAGGTTTCGATGGCAAAAGGAGTACCAGAACGAGCCAGTTTCACCGCTTGTTTTGCGACTGGGTAAAGTCCAAGTAAACAGGTGACAATGAACAATCGCTCACTTAAAACAGGGCTGAAATCTTTGATTAGGGTCGCGAATAACATCGCTGCGGCAATCGCGATGATTTGGAGGTTTGGCTGAATGTATGATTGCCAGAACGTCGCTGGCTCTTGCTTTTTCTTAGCGCCAACTTCACTCAAACTGAAGCCCGTTTTTTGAACGGCGGTTTCAATGGTTTCTGTGAGTTCAACTTGATCGTATTTCACGACCAGCTTTTCCGTCGCAAACAGAACCTTGGCTTCAATAACACCAGGAATAGCTAAAACGGCTTTTTCTACTTTTCGTGCACAGGCTGGACAGTCCATACCAGAAACAAGCCAACTTGTTGTGAGTTTACTGTTTAATTCAACAACTGAGGACAGCCGGTCTTCTTCTCCACTGTCAGTACCACAACAACTATCGCCGCCAGCAGAGGGCTCAGCTGTTGCACAGCACGAAGATGAGCTGGTAGAAGCAGCAGTAATGCTAGTGATTTTAGGGCTACCGCAGCTTGAAGCTACAGGTTTGTTTTGAATATCCGCTTTGGTTGAGCGGCACGCGGCATGTTTTGCACACATAATAAATTCTCCTTAATACTCGACTGCTGAAGGTGTTCCTAGTTGAGATAGGCGAAATACCCCTCCAGTACACCCGAAGTATAAACCTTGGAGTCACCTCCAGGGTCAAGGAGAAATAACAAGAAATTGTTTAAGATTTTGCGTCGCTCAGCTCTTCTCGGTTAGCAGAGACGTCATCAATTAATACCGCGTCATGAGAACAGAAAGGTTGGGTATTCAAACTCACCATTGATACATCCTCCTGTTCCACTTCAACCTCAGCGCCTTTCATTAGCTCTGCAATATGGAAACGCAACACGAGAACACCCAGTACACCAAACACCACATTCCCTAGCGCTTGGCCATACAAAACACCAAGAGCACCATACCATTGAGAGCCAAGGTAAACGAAAGGCAAAGTTCCGAGCGTCGCTTTACCTAGGTTTAACGCCGTTGAATAGAGAGGTTTGCCCAAGTTGTTGAACGATGTATTCGCAACAAACAGAGCACCATTAAAGGTAAAGGTGATCGCAACGTAGCTACAGAATGCCGCAACAATGATCGAGGCATCGCCTTGTAGGCTGAACATCGAAATAACGAAGTCTTGTAGGAAGTAAAGCAAGATGCAAACGGCAATGGTATACGCGGTTGTAACAAGCAGGGAATTGTTGAGCGTTTCCTTCACTCTATCCATACGCTCGGCACCGAAGTTCTGACCAATGATAGGACCAACAGCACCAGACAGCGCAAAAATTACGGCAAAACAGACTGGCGTTAAACGGCCAATTACCGCAAACCCTGCAACAAAGTCTTCGCCATATTGCGCGATACCCGTTGTCACAATTGCGTTACCGATTGGCGTTGCGGTGTTGGTGATTATGGCTGGCAAAGCAATGGCAAGAATAGGACGAAGGTTGAAACGCCAATGAGCGATTGATGGCTTCGCTACTAAGTCGTGGCTACGAATGAGAGGATAAAGAGAGAAATACAACACGGTAAAACGAGCAATGACTGAGGCCAATGCTGCCCCTTCAATATTCCAACCAAATCCAAATATAAACAGCGGATCGAGAATCGCATTCACGATCCCCCCCGACAGTGTCGCCCACATAGAGCGCTTCGCATCACCAGCAGCTCTCAGTCCAGCACCCGCCGCCATTGCCAAAGCTAAGAATGGACCACTAGGAAGTAGAATCTGCAAGTAGGCTTGTGCTCTTTCTGCGGCAAGCCCTTGTGCACCAATAGCATCCAACAGTTCGGGAATATGAATATACATTGCCGCCGTTACGAGTGAACTGATCGCAAACGCCGTCATCATGATACTGACACTAAGCTGTTTCGCGTGATCTCTATCTTTGGCGCCAATGGCTTTGGAAACTAAAGCACCCATTGCAATCGAGGTACCGATTGAAACAGAGGTTGAGAAAAACGTTAGCGTCCCAGCGAAACCAACAGCTGCGGCCAATTCAACCTGACCCAACATACTGATAAACAGCATATCCAGGAGATCGACCACAAACAGAGCCATCAAACCAACAGAGCCCGCTCCAGACATCACCAAAATGTGGCGCATTGTTGAACCTTCGACAAACTTGGCCGTTTGATTTGACATGAATCGTCTCCGTGGTTGAAAGCGTAAAAGCAGTGTGGACTCTACAAATAACAAAAGGCGCTAGTGCGCCTTTTGTCAATTTAGATTAATCAGTAAAAATAATCATTTCGAACAATGAATTATACAGGATGTTGGAAGCAATCATCTAAGTTTTTACCGATCGCTCTCAAAACGTCAGTACGAGTGATGATGCCAACCAGTCTGTCATTATCGATAACTGGGTATGCTTTTGGTTTGCCGACTTTCATTAAGTCTGCCAGCTCAATAATCGAAAGGTCTGGAGATACTGAAAGCACCTCTCGATACATACAGTCACCAACAGTGTGTGTGTCTTGGCAGAAATAGCTCACCTTCACCAACTTTTCTAACAAATCCTGTTCCGAAAGGAAGCCAATCACTTTCTCACTTTCATCAATTACGGGACCACCCATATGGTGACTGCGCATAACTTTGTCTAGCGCGAGACTTAACGGCATATCAGGAGTGAACGTCACAACCTGTAGCGTCATGTAATCTTTCACTTTAATCGAATTCATCGCTTTCTCCCTAAAAACTCTTAGCCACGTCTTATGTCGTACCTATATGTTAATTGTTGTCTAAAATCTTGATTTTACTAAATGGATTTCAACAATTTTATTGATAGGCAAAACCTAATTTATAAGAAATGTGAGGTGGCATAAGGGCTGAGGCACATAAAGCGAGTTGTAATAAACGTCAGCCATATCCTTACAAGCCATTACTTTTTGATACTTTTTTGTGATTCGAGATCCTGTAATCTTGCTTGCACACCAGTTTTTAGCCGATAAAAGACGTATGCAATATCACCAAGCTCTCTATGCTTTTGTCTATGCAGACAAAGACGGTATCGATAAAACCCTCATTGGTTACTTCAATGAAAAAGAGCGCCCATTGATGTCTAACTGCAGTGAAGAAATCACCAAAATGTCCTACGCTGCCATCGAAATGGCAGCCAAACGCGAACTAAAAATCAGACTCGTCAAATATCAAAAAGAGCATGAAATTGACTTTAGCCGTTTCGTAGAATCTTGATCAGCAGTCAGCTGTATCGAAAAGCAAAGCCGCAAACTCACTCAAGTGATATAGCTTCTTGGCTTTGCCAGAGTTAAAGTTGAAATAGGAGTAGAAATTGAAACAAAGGGCAAGTTTTCGTATCTTAGACGGAGATACAGACACATCTGACTATTTCGACCATTCAACCTCGGCGCATTATGGCTTCCAAACTCCTTACTTCGATCAAATCATTCTTCAACGAAGTCTTAGACTTTCAATCTCGCATCTGGGTTATCCATATCGTAGAAGAAGCGATCACAGATCAGTCTTTCGTCATCAACGAAGATGGCTTCAAAGAACCTTTAGAATGGATGAAAAACCGCGGATATAGCGAGAACATGCTCGAACGCGTCGATAAGATGGGAATCTCTCAAATCATTGAATTGCAGCTGGGTGACACTTCACATCGCTTGATGCGAGTAAAGTAATCGCACATAAAAAAGGCCAGCACTGCTGACCTTAATTCGTCGACTTTCAATAGCTATCGACATTCAAAGCTAAAGGCGACAATACGCTTCCCACAGCTCAGAAGCACGTTTATACGCTTCTGATTTATCGTGAGTCTCAGCAAACAATACCGCCGTCATCGTATCGACTACGCTGTTAGCCATCATCTCCATTTCGTCTTCTGGGGTGCCGAACACACAACTTTCAGGTAGCGATAGTCCTTCATGCATGCTGCCCTTCCAATAAAAAGACTCGACCTTCTCAGGAGAACTCAACCAAACGGTTTGGCTTACCTTCGGGTTATATTCCGATTCACCGTTCTGCCCCTTAAAGGAGATCACCGAGTGCGACTTATTACCGATTACATGCTCAACTTCCGCGTGTAATTGAGGGAAACCTGGGTGAAAGCTGCCACGGACACCTAATCGACCACCACCAGGGTTAAGGGCACGAACCACAGTATTAATTGGCGTGCGTAAACCGTAACGGTGTTTCCAACCAATCATGGTTTGAGCTTCAGGAGCAAAGTTTGCCAAAGGAAGGTAGGCAATGCCCTCTTTCTCTAGGATCTCTTTCGCGTGCTCAGGATTGTCAGCACGCTGCACATTCACATCTTGAAGATGCGTTTCTACATGCGTTCGGCCACTCGGTTTGTCCATATAACCGTGCATTAATATCTTATAGCCACTATCCGCTAAAATTCTCGCAGCCAGCAAGTTCCATGGCTTACCGCTGCTTGAATCGTTGCGTTTACCGGCATAACAAGGCCAATCAATGTCTGCGCCCAAATCTGGAACTCGAGATTGGAATGCTTTAACAAAACCAGCAATCTCTTCATTCGTTTCATTTTGTACACGAATTAGCATCAGTAGCATCGCCATCTGGTCATCTCCAACTTGACCACTCAAATACTCATCCATGATGCGATAGGCCTGTTCAAACGTCAGAGGCTTACGACCTCTTTCTCCTCGTCCAACAGTACGAATACACTCTAAAATACTACTCATTGATGTCTAATTCTCTTCTCTCTAACAACTAAAAATAAGGAACCTGCTTCGATTCTATGCTACCCAGCCAGTCAAGCAAAGCGCTACAGCACAATCCTTGATACTAAAAGTAAACTACTTAGTGTAAAATAATAGAATACCGTGCTAATTTGAGATTGAGTTGTATTTCTAATGACCGTTAAAAAAACACTGAGCCAGAAGAAACGTGAAGCTATCGTTGAAGCTGCTATTGCCGAGTTCACCGAAAATGGATACAAGTCCACCAGCATGGATAAGATTTCGGCGAGAGCAGAAGTATCGAAGCGCACTGTCTACAACCACTTTGCCAGCAAAGAGCTGTTGTTAGATGAGATTCTCGATAGCATCTGGACCAAAACGTTAGCCGCAACTCACTTCCCATATCAGCAGGAGCAGTCACTGGCTGAGCAACTGACTGCAATTGCCAATCAAGAACTCGATTTACTTGAATCTGAGGGCTTTATTAATCTTTCTCGTGTGTTGTTTTCTGAGTACTTCCACAACAAAGAACTCGCTTATCAAGCAATGGAGAAATACTCTCAAGCTGAGAGTGGCTTGACCATTTGGATTAAAGCAGCGCTAGCAGACGAACGCCTAATTGAACTTGACCCTCATTTCGCCTCAACTCAATTTATCGCCCTGCTTAAGTCATTCGCGTTCTGGCCGCAGATCATCGGTCACGCACCTTCTCCAGATACGGCACAACGAAACCACATTATTGACTCTAGCGTGCAGATGTTCCTAAAACAGTACCAACGCTAATCCCGAAAACAGTTGTGCGAAAGCCAGTATCATTACTGGCTGTTCAGCAGCGTTCACGTATACTTCCACTCATTATTTATCTAGCAATACAACGAGTAATTCTATGATCATTTTGACGACAAACTTTGGTGATATCGAAATCGAACTGAACTTTGATAAAGCGCCAGTGACTTCTAAGAACTTTCTGAAGTACTGTGAAGACGGCTTTTATGAGGGGACAACTTTTCACCGAGTGATCGAAGGTTTTATGATCCAAGGTGGCGGCCACACCATTGATATGACTGAAAAACCAACGCGCGCACCTATCGTCAACGAAGCAAACCGCGGTCTAAAAAATGTCGTAGGTTCAATTGCGATGGCGCGTACTGATGCCCCACACTCAGCAACGGCTCAGTTCTTTATCAACCTAGATGACAATGATTTTCTTGATCACACAGCGACGACCAATGCAGGTTGGGGCTACGCAGTGTTTGGTAGAGTCATTGCAGGTATGGATGTTGTAGAGAAAATTGGTGTCGCGCCAACAACGACACGCTGGGGACATGAAGATGTACCATGTGAAGATATTGTCATCTCAAAAGTAACGGTCAAGCAATAAGACTGACGCTTTCCAGTAGAGGCTCTTCAGCAACTACGACATATCACTAGTCGGTGCACAGCACGAACATCTGCTGTGCACCGCGAATCAATACATCACTCACTGTTTAACCCGTCAGTACTCCGACTATTGCGTAGATTAGTACTGCTCGGCGTTTGCACTTTACCAACGAGAACGATAGCTACGGTGGCAGGCCTTGCATGTTCCGTTGGCCTTATCTAAACCACTTTTTGCCGCTGAGCTATTCTGCTCTAAGCTTGCTTGCAGTAGCTCTTGGTAACCTTCGTTCATCTCTAACATCAGACGCTCAAACTTTTCTGGCTTTTTCCAAACATCTGCTTTTGCTTTTCCGCCTTCACTACCCTTATCAAAACTCACCAACAAGGTTTCACCGTGCACCGTTAACTGTTGACTGGTCTGTTGCACCGAAGACCAATCCACATTGTTCTTTCTAAGCCCGGACTTTGCCGACTTACTCAACTTTTCAATCGATTGAAAAGCGTCTTGACGGGCTTGTACCGCATCCACCGTTTGCTCAGCGGCAGCGTTAGAAACTGAAAGTGGTGACAGGGCGATAAAAGTAACAAGGGCAGCTAAAGATAATGGTTTCACGCTAAATTTTTTCATAATCGATTCTCTATTCTGGGCGAATTTTAGGGCGGTTGATAAACTCAATGAAGATTAATTTACACAGCAATAGTTGCAATTGCAACTATTGCTGTGTAAATTAAATTCAAACCTACTTACATCAGGAATCACATTATGAAGATTTGGGACTTACCGACTCGCCTATACCACTGGCTTCAAGCTGCACTCTTCGTTGGACTCGCCGCATCAGGCTTTAATGGACAAGGACCGCATATTTATCTGGGGCTTGCCCTATTCTCGCTTCTGATTTGGAGAATCATTTGGGGTATGGTGGGTAGCGACACCAGTCGCTTCGCTCAATTTATCTCGTCACCAGCCAAGATCGTTCGATATCTATCAGGCAAAGAATCGACCAAGCAAGGTCATAACCCACTTGGTGCATGGATGGTTGTCGCGATGATCGCAGTTCTAACGCTTCAATGTTTAAGTGGGATTGTCATTGCTGGCCTATTGGATAACGTAATCGGACAATGGCTAACCGATGAAGTCTTTAACGCAATGGTCACACTTCACATCATTGCGGCACGTGCTTTGGTCGCGTTTGTAGCCCTGCACCTGCTCGCTATCATCATCTACAAAATACGCTCAAAGCCTTTAGTTTGGGCGATGATCAGTGGGCGAAAAACAATGGATTCAACGGATATACACGGAAACGCTGGCGATGTATTGCACTTTGCCTCGAATAGAAAAGCTTTTGTCGTGCTAATTGCAGCGGTATTAGTTACGATGGCAATAGTTGTAGCATCACTATTCTAGATAGGTATTCGATAATGTCTGAGACGTTTGATAGACAAAACAGTTTTGGCTGGATGATCAATGTGATCGCCAACAAAGCCTCGAAAGAGTTCGATCATGAACTGAAAAAGCATGGGCTCACCATCGCTTTATGGCCAACTTTGATGTGCTTGTGGGAAGAAGAAGGTGTCACGCAAAAAGACATTGCTATCAAGTCAAAGGTGGAGAATTCAACAACGACTCGTACTCTAGACAAACTCGAAAAGCTAGAGCTTGTTGAACGTAGAGCCGATCCTGAAAGCCGTCGCTCATTTAGAATCTATCTAACTGAAAAGGGAAAAGCGCTTGAAGAAACCCTAATCCCAATTCCAATGCGCTTGAACAAGGAACTACTAGGTGCTTTGGATGAGTCCGAGCAACAACAGATGCTTCAGCTACTGAAAAAGATGGTTGCTGATATCTAACTGGTAGCCATGATACCCCGCTTGGATTATGCCAAGCGGTGGTGGATTAGCCCTTTCTCGACAGGCGAATATAGCAAAACAGTGCGCCAATAATCACCGCTCCGCCGGCAAGCTTTTGTAGCTCAACCGTCTCACCAAGCATGGTCACGCTTAAGATCAATGTCCATACAGGTTCAAGGATCATAATAAGCGCGGCAACCTCCATATTCACAGAGTGTTGCCCTACCGTTTGTAACAAGTAACGAATCGCTGTTGCGACCACCGCAGACACCGTAAACCAGAAAACCAACGAACCGGTAATTTCGAATTCAGGCTGCCCCGTCATTGCAGCAAATGCCATCCCGCTGATACCCACCATAAACAGCTGAATACAGATCGAAGCTATAGGCTTAACATTGTTCGTTACTCGTTTGTTCATGACAAAATGCAGCGACAGCATGATTGAAGCGAGTAGAAAGTAGATTTGGCTCTCTTCAAACGCCCAACCGTTAGTGAGCGTGAGCAGTAACATGCCGATGATTGAGATAGGAAACGACAACCAGAACGCACGATTTGGCTTCACACGGAAAATAAGCCAAGAAACAAACGGCGCAATGATCATTGCTAGGCTGGTAATGAATGCCCCTTCAGAGAGACTGTCAGTAATCGAGACAGCATATACCCACACCTGCAGTGAGCCGGATAAAATCAAACCGACACCCGCTATCCCCAACAATTGAGACCAACTCAATTGACGAATCAAACGAAAACAGAATGGCAGAAGAATCAGGCTAGCAATGAAAAAACGCACACCGATGAATAGCGGCCCTGGCATCTCCAGTACCACCAGCTTTGACGCAATCCATCCGACTGCTGCCAATAGCGTTGCGCCTAATAGATAAGCTTCACCACCAAGTGCTTTTAGTTTCATTATTCCTAACCCTAAAGCTTGCTCAGATTAATAATCAACTGAGCCAGAACAAAAAAAGCAACCCCACGTAAGCAAGGTTGCTAATTTACAAAGTAAAACAGTATAAACCGTCTTTATTAATTAGGCAGTATATTCTGGATAATCCGTCAGACCTTTTTCCGCACCACCAAACAGAGTGTTAGGATCGTGCGCAGCCAATGGGTAACCATTTTGAATACGCGCTGGTAAATCAGGGTTCGCAACAAATGGACGACCGAAACCAATCATATCCGCAGTACCTTCTGCCACCGCTTCTTCACCACGTTCACTGTTGTAACGACCAGCCCAAATCAATACACCTTGATACGCTTCACGTACCGCTGTTTTGAATGTTTTTGGCGTTTCTGGGGCATCGTCCCAATCAACTTCAGCAATGTGTAGGTAAACGATCTTGTATAGGTTAAGTAACGCAGCAGCCGCTGTGTAAGTCTCTACAGGTGTCGCATCAACCGTACCATTTAATGACGTGAATGGTGCAAGGCGAACACCAACACGGTCAGCGCCGATGGCATCAACCATAGCTTCAACCACTTCACCTAGGAAACGCAGACGGTTTTCAATAGAACCACCGTATTCATCTGTACGGTTATTCGCTTCAGAATCAATAAACTGGTTCACTAAGTAACCGTTCGCTGCATGAAGTTCAATACCATCAAAACCAGCTTCAATCGCATTCAGAGCTGCTTGGCGGTACTGCTCGACCACCATTTTGATGTCATCTTTGGTCATTTCGCGCGGCTCAACCACGTCAACAAAACCCGGCTCGTCGGTACCATTATCAATAAACACTTTCACGTTTTCCGCTTTCAGTGCAGATGATGAAATTGGTTGTTCGCCGCCGATGTTATCTGGGTGCGTTACACGGCCTACGTGCCATAGCTGTGCGAAAATCTTACCGCCTTTCTGGTGTACTGCATCAGTCACCTTTTTCCAGCCAGCGATTTGCTCTTGAGTATAAATGCCCGGAGTCCAAGCGTAGCCTTGGCCCATTGGAGAGATTTGAGTACCTTCAGCAATAATAAGACCAGCAGAAGCACGCTGCGCGTAGTATTCAGCCATCATCTCGTTCGCAATGTTACCCGGCTGTGTTGCACGAGAGCGAGTCATCGGAGGCATCACAATACGGTTTGCTAGAGTCAATGAACCTAATTGAATTGGTTGAAATAGTGCGTCTTTCATTTTTCTGCCCTTATTATTTTTCTAGTTGGATAAGTTCGATAGCGTAGCCATCAGGATCTTTAACAAACGCGATATGCGTTGTGCCACCAAGAACTGGACCAGGTTCACGAGAAACATTGCCACCCAGAGCTTTAATGTCAGCACATGCCGAGTAGATATCTTCAACGCCTAATGCTAAGTGACCAAAGGCGTTGCCCATCTCGTACTCGTTGGTATCCCAGTTGTAAGTCAGCTCGATGGTTGTACCGCCCTGCTCATAACCAACAAACACAAGTGTGTAGCGATATTCCTGATTTTCGTGACGCTCTAGCTCTTTCATGCCCAACACTTTTGTGTAGAACTCAATCGACTTATCTAGGTCAGCAACGCGAATCATAGTATGTAGGAATTTCATAATTTCACCTTATTGGGCTCTGCGTACTCGCAGAAAAAATCATTGGCACTCGCCATTTCTTGAGATGAATATTACGAAATGAACCTAGAGACGTGAAATTATCATTAGCTATCAATCTAATAATTTTTTGTTATCAACATCAAATCACTGAACAGGGTGAAAGACAGACAGGGCTGGCGATTAGCTAACCAGTCGAGGACAACTAAAAAGGAGTTGGGAGAGACGACTAAAAGACCAAAGGTTTGTCGTTGGTTATGTCTGAAAGCTTGTGAGACGACCCTAAAACTTGCTCTCTAAACCAGCGGTGAGCTGGGTCTGATGTTTGACGCTTAAGCCAGATCAGATAATGAGAAATAGGTTGATACTCGAAAGGTGGCTTAAAGAGCTGTAACTTTAGTTGCGTTTGAAATTGCAATGCCAGCGATGTTGGCAGCGCTGTAACGTAATCCGACTGACTCACCAACAACATACTGCTGAATAGCGACCTTCCACGAAACACAATCTCCCTTTGCGACAAGTCGAGCGATGTATAGTGCTCAAGGCTTCTAGCCTTACGACGCCTTCGCTCTAATACCGCATGTTTCTCTTGTAGGAACTGTTCTTGCGTAATCTTGCCTAGAATCCTCGGATGCCCCTCTCTACAAACCACGACAAAGTCGCTTTCAAGTAACTTTACGCTTTCGATACTTGGATGCTCAGGAACCACGATGTCGATCATTGCATCATACTTGTTAGTCAGAAGATCTTCGTAAATGCTTTCGTCATCATCATCTTGGTCATGAACGGCAAGTTGAAGGTTCGGATTAGGCAATGAACCAAAGTGGTTGAGCAACATCCACTGCAAATGTTCAGGGCTCGAAAGTGAAAACTTACGATGAGAGCTTTGAGGGTCGAAGTCCGCCATTGAACTAAACACACCGTTAAGCTGTTCAATCGGTGCTTTGACCTGCTGGTACAACATCTGAGCATACGACGTCGGTACCACACCACGGCCTTTACGAACAAACAACTCTTGCCCCACCTCTTTCTTTAAGCGGCTCAATGAAGTACTTATCGTGGACTGATTGGTACTCAGTTGAGTTGCAGCTTTGCTGAGGCTTCCTTGCTCCATAACGGCTGAAAAAACCGCTAAAAGGTTAAAATTGGGGATGTCGTTGCTCATAGCTCACGCTCTCAAGGTACTCGATATCTATATAATATCGTAATTTCGATAGGATGATATGGCGAATTAGATATTGTCTAAAGGCTACTTTTTTAACGCAACCCAGAAAGATAATTCATGTATTTCATCGATTTAAATTAAAACCGCAGCCCTATATTTCTAGAGATATAAAACAAAGTTATATTGAAAATAACTTTAAATATGAGGGTGTAAAATTAATTAGAAATACATAAATCAATAAACCATATTGTCTCAAATATTATGACACTGTGTTAATGATAGGCTTATATACATATTATTTTTTAATATTAGACTTGTGCCTACTTTCAGTTAAATAATATTAAGAGCCAATAATAATGAAAAAAATAGTTCCCGCATTACTACTGAGCAGCCTTGCATTGTCTAATTATGCGAATGCTGAAGGTGAGCAACTTTCTGTACAAGAAGCTGCTAAAAAATCAGCTAACCCTGTATCTGATGTTTGGATGCTGATTACACAAAATGACTACACCTTCTTGGAAAAAGAAGACGGCCACCATGAAATGCAAAACCGTTTAAGCTTCCAACCGGTTATGCCCGTCCCTATCATGGATGGCGAGTGGAACTTGGTGAACCGCATTGTCGCTAACCACTACAGTGCTCCTGGCGATCGTGACGATGGTGATTTCTTTGAAGGTCGTACTAACGGAATGGGCGATACCGTATTCCTATCTCTTGCAGCCCCTAACCGAGACGATGGGTTCATATGGGGCGTCGGCCCAACCGTTATAGCACCAACCGGAACAGATGGTTTAACACAAGACAAATGGCAAGTCGGCCCAGCCGCTCTAGTTGCAAGGTTAGGTAAAGAAACCGGACAACCAATGAACATAGATAGCTGGAACGTGGGTGTTCTTGCGCAGCAATGGTGGGATGTGGGTGGTAGTGACGGTATTACAAAGTCAACGAACCAAGCCGATATCCAATACTTCTTAAATTACCGAGTGAGCAACACTGCACTCATTGGTATGACACCCAATATTCAAATCGATTGGGAGAAAAGTGGCTCAGACCGATTCACAGTGCCAGTCGGCCTTGGTTACATTGATATGTTCAAAGTCGGTCCGATGCCAGTACGTTGGGGTGTGGAGCTTCAATACTACGTCATGAAACCAGATGCGAATGTTGGCACAAGCAACCCATCAGAATACATTCCATACTCACCAGATTGGAACTTAAAGTTCTTTGTGGCTCCCGTTACTCTGAACCCGTTTAAATAAACACTTCAAAGAGACAAATCATCAAAATTTGTCTCTTTTCTATAAAACTTATCACCTGTACTTATCCGAGCTTTCTTTGATCTAAGCCAAGCAAGCTGTCGAACTTTTGACAACAAGTTTGAAGCGACGCAATTTTACCGTTCCCCCTCAAACTACCGATATTAACTTATCGCAATTACGATATTGTAAAATCGTAATACTAGGTAGATTCGAGTAATTTCTGTTCTTATTATCGCGGCAACGAATGAATTATTCGATAACACTTACAGAATCTTAATCAATTGCCAATTACGTATTTTTAGCACAAGACACTATGTCAGATACTATTTAATATGGCTTGATTACAACGTTGCGTTTGTAAAATATATTATTACTCTTATTGGTTTTATTGAATATTCATGAGTTAAAGGGGAAATTTGTAGTCCTCTATGCTGAGAATCTGTTGCTTGGACTTTCAACATCCTAACTAATTCTATTTTGAAGGAACCGTGTATTTCCAGTGATTTACACCTTCAATTAACCTTTATGGATGTCGACAGAAGTTATCGAGTCGCTTTCTCTCTCCTTATAAAAGTAGGTTGAGATATGAATATTCTAAAAACTATTTTCCAAAAGATCTGGGCCATTGTGATGGTCTTAGTGAAGTTCTGCCTGTTTATGGCGCTGATGCTTGCGGGAGCTTGGGCACTTGCACCACTAGGCACAATCCATTCAAAAGACATCGACCTCACTCAGTTTAATAACCATCCCAACGAGATGATGATGAACTTCTTTCAGTCAGAGTACTTCTCTGGCTACCTTTTTGCAGTAACCATCGCGGTGACTTTAGCTGTCATCTATGGCCTATGGCAAGTGCATGAATTAGGTGTCCATAAAGCGAAAGAACATAAAAGTGCGCACGTGCAGATTGTCTTCGCCTTATCGCTTTGTGGTCTATTCATCAGTAAAACATTCTGGGTTATCGCACTAGTGATTGCGCTAGCGAACTGGAAGCATATTGGTCAATCAATCAGTGATGTCATCCGTCGCGGTATAACCCCAACCTCACCAACACCACCTAGTCCACTTCATAGTGAGCCTACCACTCGCACAGAAAAAGAGGCAGCATAATGAAAGAGATGATGATCCCATACATTCTGATTGTATGGTCCCTATTCGCGACTGGCGCACTAAAGAAAACCATTAAGAACTACACGTGGGCAGCGATCGGCGGTGTGCTTATTCTGGCTGTATTAGCGATTATTTCTCGCCTTTGGGCGCCGGTTGATCTTACCAACTCAACCACAGTAAAAGCGCCTCACGCGGTGATGTCACCTGTGTTTGGCCAACAGATCGACGAGATCATGGTCGATCACAACCAGTTAGTGAAAAAAGGCGATGTGCTTTACACCCTAGTCGACATCAACTCGGCGGCGGATAAAGCGAAAATCGAAGCCGCAATTGTTCAGAAAGAAGAACAGATTAAGCAAATGACCCGCGATATCTCTCGCGCTGATACCTCTCCAGAGATTTTCAATGCGCGTGATGTTGAGAAATACAACTCAGATCTTCGTGTGATGAATTCACAGCTAGCATCTCTGAAAGCTGACCTACAGAAAGTAAACTGGGCGCAAGAGAAGAAGACCATCACCGCAGAGTTTGATGGTCAGGTCTCTATCGTTAATATCGCTGAAGGTTCAGTGATGGGTAACATGCACCTCTACAACACCAGCAAGAAGTTCTTAGAGATGCGCGTCTCTGACCAAACCTATGGTTACGTTCAAGAAGGTGATTTTGCAGAGTTCTACGTTGATGCTTACCCAGGCCACGTCTTCCGCGCTAAGGTACACAGCTTTAATGCAGGTACAGGTGAAGCAGGTATTTCACCATTCCAAGGCCCACAAAGCGTTGGTCAGCACGTGGTTCGTAACGGCAACGGTTTAGGTCGTACTGTGGTTCTAGAGATCATCGAACCAGAAGGCTACAACATCCCAATCGGTGCAACGGGCGCTGCTTGGATCTCTGCAGAAAAACCGCATCCATTCTGGGGCTTCATCGACGTCATCGGCGCGGCAACAGTCCGCCTCCAATCGTACAAGTCGTACCTAGGTGCTTGGTAATCAGTTGATTGATTAGATTGCTAAGTAAACCTACTGCAGTTTCGAGTTAAATAAAAAGGTGAGGCTCTTTTAGCCTCACCTTTTCTTTACTTGGTTTTCTAAACTATTTGGGAAACTATTACGCTAATGCGGCTGAGGTGTGTAGCCCCTTTTTGCGTGTCATTAGGTGGAACACCACTGGCACGAAGTAGAATGAAATCAATGTAGTAAGTACTGTACCACCAACAATCGCGACCGCAAACGGAGGCCAGAAACCGCCACCAGCGATGATAAGCGGCATAAAGCCCCCCACTGTAGTGATTGTGGTTGAGCTAATATGACGAGTACACGACATGACTGCGTTGACCACTGCATCCACACTGCCCGACGATGCGTCTTCATCTAACTTAAGCTCCGTCAGAATCACAATTGCAGCATTAATGGCAAGGCCTGCGATACCTAGCATTGCAATGATCACTGTGAAACCAAACGGATAACCGAATATCCAAACCGACAATAAACCGAGTCCACCAGCCAAGGCAGCAACCATGAAGATAATGGTACTTAACCTAAATGAGTTGAACGACATTACGACCACCAACACCATCAATACCACAACGACTGCTACATTAGAGATCAAGCTATTCACTGAGTGATCACGCTCGGCAGATTCACCACCAAAATCAATGGTGTAGCCTGATGGAATCTCGTAGCTCTCTAAACGCTTTTGGAACTCGTTGAGCACAGTTTGTGGCAAAACACCCGCCTCAATGTAGCCCTCAATCGTATTCACTCGCTGACCGTTACGGCGAGTAATTGCGCCGCGACTGGTTGTTAACTCCAGCTCTGCCAAAGTTGAGACATTAATCCCCGTCGAATAGATTTCCGAGTTAATTGGCAAACGGATATTGCTTAGGTGCGTCAAGTCTTCACGCGCATCATCAGCCACGCGAACACGAATTGGTACCGATTCGCTGCCCTCAATCACCGAGCCACTCTCGCGGCCAGTAAGCGTGGTTTGCAGTAGCCCAGCAAACTGATTCAATGAAATACCATTTAGCTTGGCAGTATCTTCATCCACTTTGAGCCAAACTTTAGGCGTGCCCGGCTGCAGTGTTTCACGAGTGTGTGTCACATGCGGAATACCCGCTAAGATTAGACGAACATCTTCACCAATCGCTTTCAATGTATCTAGGTTCTCACCGTATACACGCAGTTCCACAGGCGCAGTAAACGGAGGGCCTTGATTCAGTTTACGCACCAGAATTTGAGCTTCAGGCACCTCTTTATCTAACACCTTTTGCAACTCAGGAATCAATGCATTGGCTTGGACAAAATCTCCGGTTTTCACCATTGCTTGAGAGAAGTAAGGCGCGTTGTTTTGCCTTGCTTGAAGGTTGTAATAGAACGATGGGAAGTTCGCACCCACCAGCCAATCAATACGCTCTACCTCAGAGTAGCGATGGATGATTTCATCAATTCGCTCAGAGGTTTGCTTGGTCGCATAAACACTCGCTTGTGGCGGCATGTAGACCTGAATCTCGAACATGTCTCGATCCGAAGGTGGGAAAAACTGCTCGGTCAGTTGCGACATGCTCCAGTAGCCAGTGAACGGCACCAAAAGAACTAAGACAATAGTGATGATGGGATGTGTAACACCAAAACGCACCGATGACGAGAACCAGCGAGTTAACGCAGGAATACGAAGTCCCGTCATGTACCAATGATGCTCTCCTCGCTTATCAACATCACTTAACTGCTTTGGCAACAATCGAGTGGCAAGGCCAGCGATCAGAGTATGAGAAATCACATAAGAGCCAATCAGTGAGAAGGATACGGTAATCGCTATGCCACCCACAAACTCACCAGAAGCACCTGGCATCAGAATGATTGGCGCGAATGCCAATACCGTGGTTAGCGTTGAACCCAATAACGGCACCCATAAATGCTTCAATGCATTCATGGTCGCTTCAGCTCGGTGTTGACCTTTAAGTCGATACGCTTGAATGGTATCCACCATCACTACCGCGTTATCTACCATAATCCCTAGTGCCACAATCAAGCCCGTCACCGACATCTGGTTGATAGGTACGCCGGTCATCTTCATGATGGAAAGCGTGAGCAAAGACGTTAAAGGCAGCGAAATCGCAACCAAGATTGCAGCACGAACCCCAAGGGTGACGAACAGTACAATCAAGATAAGAACAAAACCGATCAACAAGCTTTCGCCGAGATCGTTTAGACGTGTCTCTGTATAACCTTGCTGATTAAAGAGCACGTTAACGTAAACATTGCTCGGCAGCTCTTGCTCAAATTTCTCAATCACCGCATTGGCGCGTGATGTCCAATTATCGACACGCAAATCTGGGTGCATGCGCGCAGCAACAATCACACCCGGCTCGCCATCGATAATCGCGATCTGGTCTTGTGGCGTTTTTTCACCACGTGATACCGATGCGATATCTTCAAGACGAACGATGTGGCCATTGGCGTCGGTTGCAATTGGCACTTGCTTGATGCGTTCAATAGAATCTAGCTCGGACTCAATCTCTAAACCAAAACGAGAATAAGAGCTCACTAACTCGCCAGCCGAGTTCTTAGCATCAGCCCCTTCAAGAGATTCGGCAATATTGGCACTCGAACGACCGAGCGCAGCAGCATCGGCAGTACGCAGGTTAATTTGAATCTCTTCTTGTGGCATACCGTATTCATCAACGAACTCAGTACCCGACAAGGTTCTCAAACGTTTGGCAAGCTCTTTGGCATAACGCCCTAGAGTTAAGCGATCAGGCTCTCCTGCTCCTGTCCATGTTAACGCGGTAATAGTGGTAAACGCGTAGGTGTGGTCACTATCCAAATCCGGAGACTGTGCACCAGCAGGAAGAAGCGGTTCAACGTCGGACAACTTGTCTCGCGCTTGTGACCAAACTGGTTCAGGCTCTGTGATGGTATCGTCCAGCTCAAGTGTCACAATCGACACATTTGGACGAGAAGTTGAACTGACTAGCTTCACCTCACTGAGCTCACGCAGTTTGTTTTCGATGACCTCAGTCACTAAGGTTTCGACTCTCTCTGCGCTCGCTCCTGGGAAGCTAGTGGTGATGTTAGCGTAGCGGTTGATGATGACAGGATCTTCTGCACGCGGCAGAGTCATGAAAGCGGAGATACCGCTCACCATCAGCAAGGCTGTCATTAAGATAAGCAGTCGCGTATTGGCAATCGTCTCGATGATCTTCATGAGCAACCTACTTAGACGCCAGTTGAAGAGGACTCACGGTCTGTCCTGGAACCAAACGATGAAGACCACTTGCGATAACCTGTTCACCTTCACTGATAGCACCCGTTACGTAAGCTTGTTGGTTGTTGGCAAACAACACTTGTACGCTGCGTCGCTCTACTTGGTTATCCTCACCAATCACGAATACATTCCACACTCCGCGCAGGCCATCAATCAAACCCGTTAATGGGATCCAAAAACCTTGATCATCAATGCTCTCTTCAAATTGAAGATAAGCCAATTGACCTTCTAGCACCGAAGCTTGTTCAGGAAAAAGATAACGCAGCCCAACGCTTCGAGATTGAGTATCTACCATCGCACCCGGGTTAAGGAGGCTCACATCGTAAGACTCACCACCGACACGAATATGAGGTTGTGACAATGACGTCACTTTCTGCATTTGGTGCGCAGGAATGCCAATAAAAGCTTCTTTGCCCTCAGAAGCGAGTAACGTCAGCGTCGGATTACCTACATTCACCACATCACCCAGAGAAACAAAACGGGTCGCAATGGTTCCAGAGTAAGGGGCGAGAATTGTCGACTTAATCAGTCTCAGATCGTTGGCTTTCAATGAAGCATCAATACGCAATAGGTTGGCTTGAAGAACGCGCTGCTCACTGGTTAGCGAGTCTATTTCGGCCTCCGCACTAAAGCCCTTTGCTTTCAATGAACGCTGACGCTTTAGGTTCGCGGCCACTAAATTCAACTGAGCTTTGACTTCTTCAGCTTGTGCTTTGAGTTGGCTAAGTTCTGTTTCTAGCAACTGGGTATCTAAACGAATCAGAGGCTGGCCTTTTGTGACTCTGTCACCAACATCAACCATGATCTCTTCTACCTTACCCGCCAACTCGAAGCCGAGATTGGCTTGCTGACCCGCTCTTACCACACCGACATATTCACGTTCCACCGCGTAAGCATCTGACTGTGCCAAAACGAGTGTTTCAACCGTAAGAATGGTTGGCTCAGTGGCTGGCTGTGCTTGCGTTGTTTCACCGCACCCTACAAGAAGAGTAGAAAGCGCGACAGCGACTGCGCTGCTCTTCATCAATTTATACATAATACTGTTCCTGTGCAGTATGTAGTTGTCCTATTTTTAGACTAACCAAACCAAACTAGACTGTCTAGTTTGATTGTGTTAAAAATAGGTTTCATCGTTATTGATTGATAAAAGTGTCACAAAAAGCATAATGCTTACCCTGTGACAAATGACGCCGCATTTTGCACGCCAAAGACTGGCTAATATCGAACCAACGAGAAGACAGACGTGACTAAAATCATTAAAAGTGAACAGAAGAGATCGCAAATTTTAACTGCAGCAAGTGAGCTTTTCTCTGAGTACGGCTACAAGATCAATATGGATCAAATAGCCAAAGCCGCTAATGTATCGAAACAGACTGTTTACTCTCATTTCAAGAACAAAGACGTGCTTTTTGAAACATGCATGCAAACCAAATGTGCCGAGCGAGAACTCAGCCCCGATGCTTTTGATATGAATGCCACGTTGGAAGATGAATTGGTAAAGTTTGGTGTGAAATTTCAAGATTTGCTGTTAGATGAGCAGTCACGACAAACCTTTCAGAACGCTGTCAGTCAATCCAGTACCCATCCTGAGATCGCCTCGATCTATCTGGAAACGGGGCCTCAAAAGACCACCAAGCTACTGGCTGATTATCTACAGGCGAAAATCGACTCTGGTGATCTAACGTTGTCGACCTCTAGCTCAGCCATCATTGCTGCTCGTCAGTTACTGCTGATGTTTCATGGCAAATCGGCTTATTGGTCGTTCTTCGGGCACGACAGCGGAGAATCTAATGAAGAAAGGCTGAACTACACTCGCGAATGTGTTGCCCTGTTCTTAAATGGAAATCAGAACCACTAGGTTGAGATTGAAGTTCAGCGCTAGCGCGAGACAGACTCTAACAGTAGTTCATAGAAGCGTTTTGCTGCAGGGCCTGTCTTTACGCCTTTTGGCAGCGTGAGATGAAGGGGGACGTGATAACCACGACCGTTTTCGACATTAAGCACTGTCAACTTATCACTTCCTCGGCTATCAACAATGTGCTTAGGCAACCTGCAGTACCCTACTCCTTGCTCAACCGCGCCAAAGGCATGGTCGAAATTATCGACCGTAATGCGCTGGCTTGATTTAAGCCAACCAACGTCTTTTTTGTCTGCCAGTTTCTCTGCTGAGCCTAAATCTCTCACCACAATTTGTGGCAACGACGATAGTTGATTGAGTGATAGAGTTTCTTCCTTAGCCAGAGGGTGCGAGCTAGTAACCACAGGCTCCATCACCGTGAAACCAAAAGCTTCCGCTGGGTAATTAGTCACAGGTAAGTTGATGATGGCAACATCGGCTAGCTCTTGCGTGACCATTTCTGTCGTTTTAGATAACGATGTCTCTATAACCTGAATCGATGTGGTGTTGTTCTCGTCTACAAAGGCAGCCATCGGCCCATAAAGGCGTTCAAGACAACATAGATGATCCACCGCCACTACGATTTCAGACTCGACTCCCTTGGCTAACTGCTCACTAATCAATTCGAGCTCTCGGGCTTGCTCTAACATACTGCTTGCCCTACGAAGTAATGCTTTACCATCTTCCGATAACACCGCTTTGCGACCTTCGACCCGAACCAAAGAGACACCAAGCTGGTCTTCCAGTTTCCTCAATGCATAGATCAAGGTGGTATGGCTCTTATTCAGTTGTAACGCCGCAGCTTGAATGCTCCCAGCACGATCAATCTCGAACAGTGTTTGCCATTGGTCTAAGGTCGTCCTCAATCTCATTGGTCTAAAATCCTGACAGTAAATGACAGTATTATGAACTTTTTTGTCGAATTTTTATAGGTAATATCTATCTCAACGGGCAATCAAGCCTTCAAGATTTTGCGAAATGGCAGCTCGCCTCAACGCAATAACTAATAACTAATAACTAATAACTAATAACTAATAACTAATAACTAATAACTGTTTGGAGAGATAACCATGAAACTACTACAAGTCGATTTTGAATTTAATGGCCCATTTGGTGAAGAGATGTCAAACGCCCTCGTTGATCTCGCGAAATCCATCAACAACGAACCGGGCATGATCTGGAAAATCTGGACAGAGAGCGAAGCTGAAAAGCTTGGTGGCGGTGTCTACTTGTTTGAAGACCAATTGAGTGCCGAAGCTTATCTAGCCATGCACAGTGATCGTTTAAAAGAGATGGGTGTAGCGGAAGTGCGTGGCGTGATTTTTGATGTCAACCAGCCGTTAACTAACATTAACAAAGGTCCAGTTAACAGCTAATTGAGCGATTCGCTATTGCAATGAATTGTAGATATTGAAAGACAGAAGAAGAGATACGACATGAACAACAAAACGTTTCTAAGCCTACACGGCATCATTTACGCAGGGTTTGCCATCGCCCTGTTCTTCCTACCGACCGTTATGTGGCCAATGTACGGTGTGGAGATCAATGATAAGTACGCTTATTTTCTGTCTCAACACACCAGTATCTTCCTTGGTGGCATCGCAGCAATAACCTGGTTGCTACGTGATATTGAGTCAGGAATAAGCGCTAAAAAACTTATCCAAGCCTTGGTTGTGACCAACATGCTTGGTGCCATCATCACCTTGTATGCTGCTTTTACAGGCATCTTTGTCGGCTTTGGATGGAGTGACCCTGCATTCTTCAGCTTCCTATCAATATTGAGTATTCGACAGTTACAGCTGCAAAAATCGTAAACTAAAAAGGAGAGCGTAGGCTTTGCGCTCTCCTTTTTCTATCAAGTTACGTGTTAGTTAATAGCGTCGTGCGTGACGTAAATCAGCTCATCGGTATTAAAACCACGCTCTTTCGACATCTGCTTAAACTTCTCTAGTACCTCAGGGGCGACTTGTGGAGTTCTAGACAGCAACCATAAGTAATCCGTATCAGGACCAGAAACAAACGCATATTGGTAACCCTGTTTATCTAACTCAAATACCACATAAGAGCCGTAAAACGGACCAAAAAACGATACTTTCAGATAACCTTGGTCACTCCCCTCCACAAAATACGCTTTGCCTTCCGCTTCTTTCCACTCGCCCTTCTCTATTGAGTAGCCACGATTAATCACTTTCACGCCACCATCGTCACGCAATGAGTATTGAGCGCTGATATTGCTCAGTCCTCTTTCAAACGAATGATCCAAACGGGCAACCTCGTACCATGTACCTAGATAACTATCTAATTGGAATTCATTCACCGGTTTCACCGACTGAGGCATACCCAAACAGCCTCCCAAAAACACCACCGACATCAGCAACAAAAATCTTTTCATTCTTAATCCTTTTTAAATGCATCAACTACAAGCAACTAATACGCTAATAATAGAAAAAGGTTCAGCGTTCACCTATTTAATCAGTGAGTTAACTAACAATTATCTCATTGAAGTCACACATTTTATTTTATAAAACGTAGAATCTCGCTCATCCCATTCAGGGTGTTTCTATAATTAGAAAAATGGATTAAATAAGCGAATCATTATGAGCCTATCTTCATCGGTTATTCCTCGTTTCGGCCTACTGCTTTCCGCTCTGTTGGTTTCCATCCCGAGCAAAGCCAGTGATCTACAAGTGTTCTCCAATGCCATCATTTATGGACATTACGAATCAGACACCTTAGTTACTGAAGGTGGCGTCATCACCTTTATAGGTAATCGAGACAAGGCTCTGTCTTTTGCAGGCTCTAACGCTCCTGAAATCGACCTGGAACAAGCTTTTGTTATGCCAGGCTTCATCGATAACCATAATCATGTATTTGAAGCTGCATCTGAAATGGGTGGCGTGTGTGAACTCGACTCAGAAGCAACGCTAGAAGAGCAGATACCTTATCTTGAAGTGTGCGCCGATGACGACTCCAAAGGCTGGCTCATGGGCTACGGTTTTTCGCTCGATGCGATCATGAACCACCCATCTGATTACACTCCACTCGAGATAATCGATTCTATCTTCCCCGATCGCCCGGTCGTGATCATGGAGCAAACTTCGCACTCTATGTGGGTCAACTCTAAAGCATTGAAAATCGCTCGTATCAGCGAACAATCGCCCAACCCTCAAGGTGGTTATTACCTCAAAGATGAACAGACAGGAAAGCTGAATGGCATCTTGCTAGACAATGCCGGAGACCAAGTCATGGAGATCGCTTGGAACAGCCAAAACGAACTGTTTGAACAGAGTTATGAAGGTTTGATAGCAGGATTGGAAGAAGCCGCAGCGCACGGTATTACCACGATTGGTGATGGGCGCATGTATTGGAAACGCGGTTGGTATGAGGTTTGGCAAGAAGCTGAAGAGAACAAGGATTTAACGGCACGAGTTTCCCTTCGACCTTGGGTTTATCCTGAAATGGCGATGCCTTCTCAGCTAGAGGTATTTGAGAAGATGTATTCCAGCGATAAGTCTCGATTGCTTTTGGTTAATCAAGTCAAAATGTACAGCGATGGCATCGTAATTAATGGTACAGCGAAAACACTCGCCCCTTATCTGGACACCTATCTAACCGACTCACCTTATGGCATTAACTACATTCCACCAGAGCAGATGAAAGATTGGCTTGTGGCACTAAATGAGATCGGTTTTAGTGCTCATATCCATGCCATTGGTGATGGTGCGGTACGCGAGTCCCTCGATGCCGTAGAGCATGTGCGCAAACTTGGCTCAGACAAACCATACACCCTGACTCATGTTGAGCTGATCGACCAACAAGACATTCCACGTTTTCGCCAACTAGGCGTCTCAGCCGACTTTCAAGTGGGCTCAGATTACGTTGCACAACATGACCATGAGTGGGCGATTGCATTCTTAGGAGCAAGACGAGCGAAAGCCATGATGAACCTCAATGCCATTCTCAGAACCGAAGCCAACATTACTCTAAGCAGCGATTGGAATGTGCACGACATTAATCCCCTCGTCGGGATTTCAAACAGTTTGATCATGGGTAAAACAGGGCTCACTGATATCTATACAGCTATCGATGCCTATACGCTTTATCCAGCCAAAAGCCTCGGTATTGATGACATCACTGGCACAATCGAAGTGGGTAAATCAGCAGACTTTGCCATTCTCGATAAAGATATCACGACGCTGACAGCAAGACAGATCGCCAAAACCAAAGTCCTGATGACGGTTCTTCGTGGGGATGTGGTTTACGAATCTGAATAAGTTTTTGGAATCACACATACCAAAAGAGCCAGCATCTACGCTGGCTCTTTCTACTCTAAGTCATCTGTTATGAAGCTTGTGATTGTTCGGCTTGCTTCTGGTTGCTGTCATCCAGTGCGAAGTAAATCTTCGATACCACAATCTCTGAAATCAAGATAACAAACACCACCGCAAAGAACGCTACTACACCATTGAGTGGGCCAGTGAAACTCACCTTGTCGCCAAACAAGATATTAATCGCTTCCAACATCACGAACTTCGAACCCACAAGGATGATGTAAGTCGAGATACCTCGGTAAACCTTTGGTGCCGTACCCGGCTTATTCTTAAAGTAATCGGCAATTTTATGTTCTAAGCCAATCGATAGTTTAAGCAACAACTGAAGTAGAATCGCCGCGATGAACGAAATAGTAAATGACTCAATGTTCACGTACTCCCAATACTCGTCAAAGAAGTTAAGCACCACCAAATCCACCAGCACCGCCAAGGTATAACCAACAAATAGTCGCTGTGGTGTATTAAAGCCGTAAACCTTTTCTACTTTACTCATTCTGTACTCTCTCTACTTTCTTGGATAACTTCGATTTGTGTACAGTCTAGCGTCAGAGATTCTTCAAAACTTACCATTTCATGACACCTCACCAAACGCATAAGTCGCGCCCAACAATTTACAGACTGCTATATCAAAAGTAGATGAGTTCCTACTTTTATCGAATGAGAGACTAAAAATCGTTGCGTAAAACTATTAGCAATAGGCGAACTTCACAAACCAAAGACACCAGTAAGTAGCTTATTAAACTCAAGTAGCATGCTAAACCACTCAGATATTGTAGTTATAGTCCGTTAAGCTGTTTAAGCATGGATCCAAAGAAGAGTTAATTAAGGACATAACCGCACATGAATAAGGTCGTATTTAGAAACTGTATCGAAAACAGTCAACATTGGTTGGAGTTAGAAAAGCTCTTTCAAAACGAATGGCCTGATTTTCTCTTCGCAGATAGCTACAAACACGGTGCCAATCTTCCGCCAGTTCTGGTGGCTATCCGAGAGAATCAAGTGATTGGCGGCCTTGCTTATTCCCATTTCAAAGAGCCTCATGGTGACTCTGACGTTATCTGGCTGAATGCTCTGCTTGTTTTACCCGAATGGCGTGGCCAAGGCATTGCAAGCGAGCTCATCAACCGCGGCATCAAGCAAGTCTCTAACGCCCATCAAAGCCACCTTTATGTTTACACCAACGTGCCAGCTCTTTACGAATCACTAGATTGGTCAGTCGTAGACATAGAAAGCGAACCAAACCATAACGTAATGAGTTTTCCTCTCCAGTCATAAATCGAGAAGAAGTTGGACTAAATTAGTGCTTGTACCTAAAGGTTTTACTGTCATCTACAATTTCGATTTTGACAGGTACTGTGCCCTTCTTTACGTTGCCAATTTGTGCAAATGACTTGTAAGAGAGGTCTATTACACGGCCTTTAACAAAAGGGCCTCTGTCGTTAATTTTAACGTCGACCGATTTGTTGGTGCTTGTATTTGTCACCCTAACGATTGTTCCAAATGGCAAGGTTTTATGAGCCGCTGTGTAAGCATTCATATCATAGGTTTCGCCACTGGCAGTGAGCTTCCCATGAAATTTATTTCCGTACCAAGAAGCTTGGCCAACTAACGTATGGGATTTGGCATACTCCTTTGTTTTCGAGCTGCCAACTGCCGACGTTGAGGTGCATCCAACAAGAATAATGAGAGTAAGAGCGGTAAAGAGAACACGTAGATTTTTCATACTTTGGGTACTGTTTCGATGCGGTTAATTTGGTTGTTAGTCTGAGTATAGTGACTTCCGAGTCCAAGCCACCATTTGTTAGGGCTTGGTATATTTTCACGATCGACAGTGAGTTCCGTCATCGTTTCGAAAGGGTTTATCTGTGGGAGGTTAAATTTAACAAGATGTTGAGAACAGGTTTATCAAACTGACAATCTACAAGCACAAAAAAAGGATTGGTATCTCAACCAATCCTCCAGAACTCGCTATTACATAGGGTAACTTAAGCAGGCTGATACAACATAAATGCCACTACCATCGTTAAGCTTCCCCCCAAACAACGGTTAACCATCACCATCTGCTTTGGTGATTGCAATAGACGCTGCAGCATGGTGCCACAATACGCCCAAACCAACATACACAATACACCGGTTCCCACCATGATGGTGGTAATCGTCACCACTTGAATCAGGTAATCTGTTTGTGTGGTTATGAACTGAGAAAATACGGTCAGTGAAGCAATCCACCCTTTCGGGTTCAACACTTGAATCAAGACACCAGACATAAATCCTGAGCGATTCACAGAATCTTCTTGCTCAATCTCCATGTTGGCAATAGACCACGCCATAAACAGTAAATAAGCCGCCCCAAGGTATTTCATTACCGTGTAGATCTCTGGGTAAAGGGTAAACAAGCTCACCAATCCAGCGCTTGATCCCGCCAGTATGATGATGATGCCAAAAGCGTTACCAGAGACAAAAGGCAATGTTGCCGCAAATCCATATCGGCTTGACATCCCAAGCAATGCAATGTTTCCTGCTCCCGGTGTAATTCCAATTGATATTGAAAACAACAAGAACGCCAGCATTAATTGAGCGCTCATTCTTTCTCTCCTAGTTGATAAAACGTTAGTGGGAGAAGAGTTTACCGATTCGAGTAGGAATTAAATTGCTATATGCGTTAGTATTAAATCAAATTTGAGCAGACTTTTTCCAAAACCATTATGAAAGTGAAAGAATCCACCAACGAAGTACTAGATGATACGGATATTGCCATTCTTGGGCATATTCAAAAAGATGGGCGAATGAGTAACAGCAAGCTCGCCGAGAAGGTAAACCTGAGTGAAACACCTTGTTGGCGTCGTTGGAAGCGCATGGAAGAAACGGGCTATATTGATGGCTATACCGCACAACTAAACCGCAAAAAACTGGGCCTTCATGTGGCAGGTTTCACCTTAGTGACATTAGGTAATCACGAGGTTGAAAACACCGAGCCTTTTGAAGAGTTTGTCGCAGTCACAGACTGGATCACCATGTGTCACTGCATTGCAGGCGGTGCCGATTACATGATTCAGGTTTTGGCGAGAGATCTGGAAGAGTATTTTGAGCGAATCAGCTCAATTCGACGAGTGAAAGGCGTCAGCGCAATTCAATCAAACATTTCAGTGAAGGAGCTGAAAAACAGCTACCAACTGCCACTGCAAGATTAGTTGATCTCAAAATAAAAAAGCCCAGTCAGCGATAATGCGACTGGGCTTTTGTTGTCGTTCTTATAAGAGTATCGTTCTCACAAAGGTTTGAGACTGAGTTGGCCCCTATTCACAAGGGTGTGCGAGATGAATTAGCGCTAAGCCGCCTAGTGAGGTTTCACGATATTTCTTATTCATGTCTTTACCTGTTTGGTACATAGTCGCGATAACTTTATCAAGCGAGATCAAAGATTTACTATTACGCTTCAAAGCCATGCGTGATGCATTAATCGCCTTCATCGCACCCATTGCATTTCGCTCAATACACGGTACTTGTACTAAGCCACCAATTGGGTCACAGGTCATACCCAGCGAATGCTCCATCGCGATTTCCGCCGCAATACAAATCTGCTCATTACTGCCACCACGAAGTGCAGTTAAACCCGCAGCCGCCATAGAAGATGATACGCCAACTTCTCCTTGGCACCCGACTTCGGCACCTGAAATGGAGGCGTTGGTTTTGTACAAAATACCGATCGCGCCCGATACTGCTAAGAAGTCTTTCAGTTGCTTGGTATCCAACTCTTTGATGAAGCGATGGTAATACATCAACACAGCCGGAATAACGCCAGCAGCACCATTGGTTGGAGATGTAACTACCTGACCACCAGCCGCATTCTCTTCACTGACGGCGAAGGCAAACAAGTTAATCCAGTCCATAATTTCCATTGGATCGTTCTCAACCGCTGCATTCGCTTCCAACTTCTTCAGTAAGTTTGGAGCACGGCGAGTAACATTCAAACCGCCATCAAGAATGCCTTCAGTTTCAAAGCCGCGCTCCATACAACGCGACATCACGCGCCAAATCTGGTCTGCCTTTTCTGCAATCGCATCCGCATCTTGGAAGGCGGACTCATTTTTCAGGATCATGCCGCCTAGGCTCATGCCATTTTTTTCTGCCTGCTCAAGCATCTCTTCAGCATTGCTAAAAGGGTACGTCACCTCAACAGACTTAGTTTGAGTGCCATTCTGGAGTTCATCAGCGGTTGCAATGAAGCCACCGCCAATCGAGTAATAGGTTTCCTCAACAATGACATTTCCATCTTGGTCAAAGGCGGTAATCATCATACCGTTCTCATGAAGTGGTAGATTGTCCTCATGGAATAGCATGTCAGTTTTATAGTTGAAACCGATAGTGTGGCTTCCACTTAACTGCATCTCACCACTATCAATTGCTCGACGCATCGCTTCATTAGCACTGGTGATTTTGATGGTGTCGGGCTTGTTGCCGAGCAATCCCAAAATAGTTGCTCTGTCGGTGTGGTGTCCGATTCCAGTGAGTGACAGCGAACCATAAAGATCGATCTGAACACGAACCACTTCTGTGATTTTATCGGCAACTAACTGAGTGAAATGAAAACCCGCAATCATTGGGCCGTTGGTGTGTGAACTCGAAGGTCCGACACCAATTTTGTAGATATCAAAGATCGATAACATAGAACTACCAGTAAAAATCGGTCAATTAAGAAAGAACGGCATAAAGCCAATCAGGAATAACGGTACAAGCAGCGACGGTGACTACGGCAAATACCAATAAGCCGTAATGACTTGTCGTCGGCTTGGCAAACAAGTGCTTTTGCTTTGCAATAAATTCATTTTGTTGTTGAGTAACTTCACCAAAGAAACGGCTCACGACAACGCCCAATACTAGGAAAACCACGGTACCGATGAGTGCAAACCAAGGCCAAGAAACACCGCTGTACTTAGCCACAAAAACCACAACAACACTGCCTAGGCTGCCCGCAATCACGCCTTTCTCATTCGCTTTCTTGAAAAACAGCCCAAGAATGAAAGAGCCAAGACGAATACCAACAAAAATTGAAGTAAGGCTGGCAATGGTTTTTAGTACAGATTCGTTTGAAACAGCGAGCAAAGCAGGCACCACCACCGATGCAGCGGCAACAAGGCTCATCTTTCTGGCTACCGATTCATAGTGTGCATCGGAAGCTGACTTACGGAAAAAGCGCTTGTAAAAGTCGAACGTTGCGACGGTTGCCATTGAGTTGTAGGTCGAGTCCAGAGTCGACATAGCCGCTGCCGATAACGCAGCAATCACCAGGCCGACAATAATTGGATTGGTATGGTTAAACACAAAGTCGAGAATCACTTCATTGCTGTTTTCAAAACTGTTGTCTTGATAAAAGACACTCAGCAGTACGCCCATCACCGCAAAAAATAGGTAGATGAAAAACGCCCCGTAACCACACAGCAGCATAGATCGCTGTGCTGTTTTCACATCTTTTGTCGCCAGCGTTCTTTGAATAATCAACTGGTTAGTGCCATACACGCTAAGGTGCAAAAAGCTCACGGCGACCAAGCCCGCCCATAGAGTAGTATCAACGCCCAAGTCGAAATCTAGGTTGATGATGTTAAGTTGTTCTGGTGAAGGCATCTCGCCAGCTTCAATTTTCATTAGAAGCAAACCAAAAATCGCAATGCTGCCGACAATCAGTACCGCAGACTGCAGCATGTCCGTCCATATGACGGTAGAAATACCGCCCGCATAGGTATACAGCGCAGTGAACAAACTGATGTAAATAATCGCTTCGGAAATACCAATCGGTAGCACTTGCACCACAATCAAAGCAACGGCATACAAAATCACCCCCGCCGAAATACACTGCACGACAATAAACACAATCGAGTTGATAGTACGAGCAACAACGCCAAAGCGGTGTTCTAGGTATTCATAGATCGAAGTCAGGCCAAGCTTGTAGAATACGGGAACAAAGAAAACGACAGCGAAAAAGATGACGACCGGATAATTTAAGTGAACACTCATCGCTTCCATACCTGAGCTATAAACCCAGCCCGGCATGCCTACGAATGTCATCGCACTGATGTAGGTCGCAAGAATAGATACCCCTGCAGTGAACCAACCAAATTGCTTTCCACCTGTAGAAAAGTCGCCACCTACGCTATAGCGCTTGTTCACTAAGTAGCTGATAAATAGTGTGGTTAACACATAAAGAGCAATCACCACAAAGCTTGAGTACGTAACCATTTTGAGATTCCGTTTATTGTATTTCGCAAATCATTCGCTGCCAATATTACTTAAAATTGGATATTTTCCCTCAAAAACCCCTAATAAGTGTGAGTACTGTCACTAAGATTGATGATTAAACGCTCAAAAAGTCCCAAAACGGCAAAAATGGCGTTCAAATGGGATCAAGATCACCAAAACACATAAAATGGGTACGCACTCATTTTAAAATTGACTTTGATCACGGATCTAATAACCACAAAAACTCTATTATCTCTCCCGAAACGAAGACAGCGTAGTAAACACCAATACCTACTACACTGGAATCAAAACTCATAACACCCTATATAAAATAAAGGTTTATCGGTCATGACTACGAAAAAACACATGAGCGAAGTTCCTATGATTCAAAGGGTAGCTGCTTATCTTGCAATTCTAGTAGGCTACTTTTTCTATTGTTATAACTTTGTAATTATTGACTACGTACGCCCATACATCGTTGATGCATATGACGGCATTAACTTAGCAGATACGGCTCAGTTCTATACATGGCAATCGATTGGCGCACTTATTGGTGCCCTAAGCTGTGCATGGGTGGCATCAAACTTTGGTAAGAAATCGACTCTTATTGTCATCACTGCACTGAACGGCGGCGCAACCATCATCAACATGATGTTTACTGACTACGCTATGTGGGCAGCAATGCGTTTCATCATCGGTATTTCTTTGGGTGGTTACTTCACAGTAGCGGTAAGCCTAATGATCGGCCTATTCACGCCAACGGTTCGCGGTAAGTTAACGGCATTCGCATCTTCTATGTTCTCGGTTGCTCTTATGGCAATGGGTGCTTACGCAGCATTTATCTCTAGCATTGACGCACCATGGCAGAGCCTAATGTGGGTAGGTGGTATTCCTCCTCTAGCAGCTGCGGTAGTGATGATCTTTATCCTTCCGAGTGACAAAAAAGTGATCGCTTACGGTGAAGAAGATCAAGCGAAAGCGGAAGCATCAAATGCACCAGCGAAGAAAGGTTCTTGGGGCGAAATGCTTAGCGCGCCTTACCGCAAGCTAACCATCACTTGTCTATTGCTAGCAGGTCTTAACTTCTACGGTTACCAGTTCTTCTCTGGCTTCGTGACAACGTACCTAAAAGAAGTTCGCCAATTCGACGGCGCGACCATCGGCATCATCTTCTCTATCTCGGCATTCGGTTCTCTATTCGGTGCTTGGGTATGGGGTGCAATTGCAGACAAATACGGCCGTAAGGTCAACGCATTCGGTTTCATCCTAGCGGGCATCATGGCATCGGTATTCTTCGTTGCTCCAAGCGACGTGATGATCGGCAGCCTAAACATGCTGGCTATCCTGGGTCTTATCTACAACTTCGGCCTATCAGCTTCAGCAGTATGGGGTGGTTACTTCTCAGAACTGTTCCCAGCTCACCTACGTAGCTTCGGCGCAGCTCTATTCCACGGTGGTCGTATCATCGGCATGTGGGCACCAATGGTGCTGGTATTCATCCAAGAGCGCAGCGACCTTGCAACGGCAATGTGGGGCTCACCAATCGTATGGATTGTGGCTGGTCTACTGTGGCTATCTCTACCAGAAACATTGAAAGGCGGCATCTTCGACAAGAGCAAAAAAGCGGAAGCGGCAAAAGCTTAATCCCCTTTAGTTGAAAGTCTCTCAAGACAAGAAATAAACATTGATCCGGCTGAGCAATCAGCCGGTAACAAAATCCAAATCGAGTCCTGTTCCGAATGTTGACTCGACAACATAAAGAGAATGAATTATGTCTAAATATCAAGAAGCTAAACGCATTGTTCGCGAATACTTTGACGCGATGGAAAATGCAACTCACGAGAACGTTGCTGAAGTACTAAAAGCACACACTTCTGAAGACTACTTGTGGCGCGGTGTTTACCCATTCCGTGAGCAAGAAGGCGCTCAAGCGGCAGCTGACGTATTTTGGGCTCCAATGATGAAATCAATGACTCGCATGCAGCGTCGTCAAGATATCTTCATCGGCGGTAACAACGAAATCAACCCAGATGAAATTTGGGTAATGAGCATGGGTCACTTCATGGGTCTATTCGACGCTGAATACCTAGGCATGCGCCCTACTGGCAAAATCATGAACGTTCGCTACGCAGAGTTTAACTGTGTTGTTGACGGCAAAATCACTAAGACAGGCCTATTCCTAGACCTACTAGGCATGATGGACCAAGCGGGTTGCTACCCACTACCGCCATCGACAGGTAAGCACTTCGTATACCCTGGCCCACGTAACCACGACGGTCTACTGTTTGAAGATGCAGCTCCAGAAGAGGGCGTAGCTACGCTTGCTCTAGTGAACAAGATGGTTGATGACCTATCTGCACTTAACGACAGCGGCGCAATGGGTTGTCCACCTGAGGTTCTAGAGAAGAGCTGGTCTAAAGATATGATCTGGTACGGCCCTTGTGGTATCGGTGCATCTTACACAATCCCACGTTACCAGAAGCAACACCAACTTCCTTTCCGTAATAACCTGAAAGACAAGAAGTTTAATGGTCACGTTTGTCGCTTCGCTGAAGGTAGCTTCTCTTGTTTCTTCGGTTGGCCAAACCTATCAAACACACCAACAGGTGGCTTCCTAGGTATGACTGGTGGCGAAGTTCGCGCAGACATGCAGGTGGTTGACGTTTACTACCGTGACGGCGACAAGCTATCTGAAAACTGGGTACTGATTGATCTTCCTTTCTGGCTAAAACAGCAAGGTCTAGATGTGTTCGAACGCACTTCTTCAATCCTAAACCCAACGCTGTAACTCTGTCCTATTGTCTATCTAGTCCATACCTACACTAGGTCGACATGACTGCCGAGGGCTCCTTCTCGCCCTCGGCAACCTGCTCCACTCAAAATAACCAACCTGTGCCTCACGGATGGGTGCACCCTCTGAACCATTACATTTAACGGGCTTGAAAGCACGGTGGCTTTCGACGGCCTGAATAAAGTGAAAACAACAATGAAAAAGTCGATTATCTCTGCAGTGGTCTTCGCTGCGCTTACTTCTAGCTCTGCTTTTGCAGCCCACACATTTACTAATGAAGCTGGTGACAGCTTAACCCTGGACGGCCGTTTTGACGTTCGTTACCACGACAAAGGTGGCGATCATAACGGCGAATGGAACAGCGGTAGCTCTCGTTTTGGCCTGAAAGGTAAAATGGGACTAGACAATGATTGGACTGGCTTTGGCCATGCCGAATGGGGTTACAACTCCGGTGCCAACGGCGACAACATTTATGACCGACTTCTATACGCAGGCGTAGAGCACGATAAATACGGCAAGATCGCAGCGGGTACTAAGCAGTGGTCTACCTTCTACGATGTAGCTTGGTTTACCGATATGGGTCGTGTATTTGGCTCACGTGGTTCTGGTTATTACAACTTGTCTGACTGGGGTATTGCTTCAGGTACTGGTCGTGCGGAAAACTCAATCACCTACCGCAACAACATCAACGACAACTGGAAATATGGCTTCACCTACCAAACCACTCGTGAAGATGTTGGCCTAGCTGATGGTAAAACAGCAACACTGAAAAACGGTATGGGTGCCTCAACGCTATACACGGTTATGGATGGCCTAACCATTGGTTTAGCCTACCACCAAAATGAGTTTGACGATATTGAAGCGGGTGTTCAGAACATCAAAAATGGCGATACTCAACGCATCGGTTTATTGGGTGTGAACTACACTAATAACGGATTGTTTGTCGGCTTCACTTACAGCCAAGGTTCAAACTGGGAAACCACCAGCCAAGCAGAATTCTACGATCACCGCGGCGCTGAATTCTTTACTTACTACCACTTTGAGAATGGCCTACGTCCAACCTTTAACGTTAACTACTTAACGGACACGGACGACAATGCCAATGGTTACGAGCGTCAGTTGATTATCCCTGGCCTTGAGTACCACTTTAAGAAAAACAAATTCTTAGTATGGACCGAGTACCAATTCGATAATGGCAAAGACTCATACAATGGTGTGAAATACGAAAACAGCGACGACCAGTTTGCTGCAGGTATTCGTTACTACTTCTAATATGAGTAGGATCTTCTAAGCTCTAAACAAAGCTCTGCGATGTTATCTCATTAACTCAGCAGAGCTTTTTGGGTTATACCCAGCCTATAACCCAATATAATCTCTTAAGCCTTATTTTTCATAGAATTTGATTTAATTGACTTTTTGAATACGTACCTACTTATGATACTCTACACGCCATTAATTCGGCTTAAAATGCATGGTCTATGAACTCTCCAAAACACTCCTCGGTACCGAAAGCAACCGTAACTTCAAAAGATGTCGCTAAACTGGCTGGCGTTTCTCAATCTACCGTTTCTCGTGTATTTGTACCGGGCAGTTCGGTATCGGAAAAGACCAAGCAAAAAGTATTCGAAGCCGCTAAAGCCCTCAACTATCGTCCTAATGCTTTTGCACGAAGTTTGACTACCAACGAATCTAAATTGATTGGATTGGTCTTCCCTGATGCAGATTACCCTATCCACATGAAAACCCTGCAACTCATCTCTACTGAGTTACAAAAGCAAGGGTACTCAGCAGTACTTATTCCGTGGCAGGTGGATGCAAATGACAACCACTCGATCCCTAATATCTTCCAATATCGAGTCGATGGTGTAATTGCCGCATCTGCAACCTTTAATAAATCACTTTATGAAGAGTGTGAAGAGTTCGATATCCCTATTGTTCAGTATGCTCGTGTGGTTGAAGGCACTAAGAGTAGTCATGTTGTGAGCGACAACTATGCAGCCGGACAACTAGCAGCACAGCAGTTTCACAGCAGTGGCGTCACGTCTGCAGTTTATCTAACAGGTAATGTTCCAACGTACACCAATGATGAGCGCGAATCAGGTTTTTGCGCTGAGTTTGAAGATTTAACGGGTAAACAAGCGCGCGTTGTTGAAGCCGATTATGACTACCTTGATGCCCTAGAAACGATCAGAACTCTGTTTTCAGAACCTTCTAAACCAGAAGCCATCTTCTGTGCGACTGACAACCTCGCAATGGCGGTCATGGATGTCGCTCGTTTGGAATTCAATCTTAGAATCCCTGAGGATCTACAGGTGATTGGCTTTGACGATATCCCGCAAACACAGTGGCTGAACTACCAACTAAGTACCTTTAAGCAAGATTTCAAACGTCTTGCGCGCGAGTCAGTGAAAATTGTTGTTAACCAAATCCAAGACCAAGAGACAAGCTTGGTTAAATTGATGGTTCCAGTTAAGTTCATTGAGAGAAAAACAACGCACAAGTAACGAGACTGAAGGGTACATTCCTATAAAAAATCCCGCTCATCGAGAGCGGGATTTTTACATTTGAAAGCGGTTAGTTTCCTACACCACCAGTGTTTTCAGGTTGAGTTTCCGGTGTTTTAGGCGGCCACTCTTTGAAGGTCGCTAGGTGTTGTTGTACCGCTGCCTGTGCAGGGCCAAATGCCCACATTTTCTGTCCCATCCATTTAAGGTACATACCCGACTCTTCCGCCGCTCGCTCATAAGGGTCGCGTCGTAAGTTAAACAGTAGTGGCGCGTTCAGTTCTTCTTTAGGGCCGCTCCAACCATGGTTTTGAACCACAAAGTGTGCCTTCCAATCCCCGACTCGAACCGCTTGCAGCTTGTCTCTTTCATAGTAGTAAATCTCTTTACGGTTGGATTCGCCTTTTTCAGTCAGCATATCAACTTGGTTATAGCCATCGAGGTGCGCTTTAAAGCCATCGTAACCTTTGAGCATTTTCTCTTTCAGATCCGCTGGACCACCAGCTGCTGCAACAAGCGTTGGTAACCAGTCCATACCATCAAAGATGCCGTTGCCAACACTACCTGCTGGAATCTTACCCGGCCAACTCACGAGAGCCGGAGCACGAACACCACCTTCCCAAGTTGTACCTTTTTCACCGTGATATGGCGTCATACCCCCATCTGGCCATGTCATGATTTCAGGGCCATTATCCGCAGTGAAAATGATGATGGTGTTATCGGCAATACCCAGCTCTTCCATTTTCGCCATCATTTCACCGACATGATCATCAAGATCTTTCATCACCACTTCTTGAAGTCCCCAACCATTTTGGCCAAGCATAGCTTCATATTCAGGTGAAAGATGCGTCCAAACGTGACCGCGTGATGGACAATACCAAGTGAAGAATGGCTTATCCGCCTCAACTGCCCTTTCGATGAAGTTGATCGCGTGTTTATTTACTTCATCATCTAATGTGCGCATACGCTCGATAGTCAGCGCGCCATCATCCTCAATGGTTTGACCGCCTTTACCGTCCGACTTAGCGTAAATCACATTACGTGGTGCGAATGCATCCAATGAACCATCTTTTGGCCAATCAGGGTCTTCGGTGTATTCCATCGCATTCAAGTGATACAACCAACCCCAATACTCATCAAAACCATGCATAGTCGGTAAAAATTCATCTCGGTCACCTAAGTGGTTTTTACCGAACTGGCCTGTCACATAACCCATGGTTTTGAGAATTTCTGGCAGCGTTGGTGTGTCAGCATGCAGCCCAACAGGCCCACCCGGCAAACCCACTGTGTGCATGCCCGTTCGAACAGGCAATTGTCCAGTTAGGAAAGCTGAACGCCCCGCTGTACATGAAGGTTGAGCATAATAGTCTGTGAGCAACATGCCCTTCTCGGCGATGCTATCAATATTCGGTGTTTCACTGCTCATCACCCCATTGTGATACGCACTTAGGTTTGAAATCCCAATGTCGTCGGTAAAGATAACAAAGATATTCGGTTTATCTTGAGCCGAGAAAGCAGACAAAGACCAGCTTCCCATAACGACCAACACCAACAAGTGAAGTATCCTTTTCATCGTTCCTTCCTTAAGCCATTTTAGACTGTTCGTTTCTAATCATTTTTATTCCCACCACGCCAAAGCCAACCTCTAGCACCAAATACACAATCAACAACCAATGTGGCATACCATCAACCACCAAACTCAGTACGCGACCTGCAGCAAGCCCCAGCATAAAAATCACTAAGCTATAGAGAGCAGGAAGACGATACTTTTGAATCATTGCGCCAGAGAGCCAAAACAGTACCAAAGCCAAATACAGCCCCATCACAGCCCTAAAGATATGAGAGACGTTCACCGGAGTCGCATCGATAGCGAAAAGATAATCAAGAGATACAGTCGGCGCGTAACCGTAAGAGAGGGCAATGGGTGTGAGACCGAGGGCGGCAACAATGAGAAAAATACTCTGTGGATTCATGCGATTGCTCTTTATTTGACCTGTTTCAGAAAACATAGCCTACAATCAGAATTAAACAAGTTGCATAATCAACAAGTAAGTTTCTTGTCATAGTTATTCAACTAATCATTCGCACATTAAAACGTTATAAGGATATTTGTATGGCTCGATGGAACTACTTGCTTACTCCCCTTATCTGTACCGGCTTTGTCACCGAAGCTCAAAGTAACGAAGGTCTTGATTCAACAAAACAGTGGCAACACAGCGTAGAGATCTATGCACTGGCTCTTAACATTCGAGGCGATACCTCGATTGCAAACCTCTCAACTGATGTCGATGTCGATCCTTCGTTCATCATGGATCATCTCGACATGGGCGCTATGTTGAGACTTGAAGGTATTTACGACAATCAATGGGGCTACTATGTCGACTACAGCTTCATGAAGTTAAGCGGTAAAGCCGACTCAATCGTTGGGAATTCTGGGTTATTGAAAGGCGAAGTAGACATTAGGCAAGGCGTACTCGAAACCAAAGGCTTTAAACGCTATCACTATGATTTTGGTGCTATTGACTACATGGTGGGTTTTCGATGGTGGGACAACGACATTGATACCAAGCTTTACTCTACCGGTGGAGGAGGTTTGATTAATAACTCGCGGTCATTGGATGAGGATTGGATCGATTATCTAATTGGGGTGCGTTGGACACAAAAACTCAATGCTAACTGGCAAACTCATGCGAGCCTTGATATCGGTCTCGGCAGCGATACCGACTTCACATCAGGTCTACTGCTGGGGGCGCGCTATCAAATTAATGACTGGTCCGATTTAAACATCGCCTACAAATCCACTTGGGTCGACTACAGCAACCCGGGCACCTTCAGTTACGACACAGCGTCACAAGGTTTCTTAGTCGGTTGGGCTGCTCATTTCTAAGCCTCATCTTCCTTTGCTACTGGAATAGGCCTGCTTGCGGTTCATCTGGCACGCTTAATCTTTATTAAAATGGTGATCAATTCATACGATATTGAGCTCTAGCGAACGTTTAGTTACTAGAGCTTTTTATACAAGAATTGACAATGAGAACCTAAAAAAAACCATTAAGATCAACAATTAAATATCAAATAACAAATCTAAAAAAACATCGTTTTAGACCTCAAAACACTAAGGCTAGGTATTGATAAATTTAATACTTGTTTAAACGTCCTTAATCTTTTTGAACGCTGTTTTTTATTTTAAAAGTGCCGCTAGAATCCTCTCTCGAAATTCACACACTTCGGAAGAAAACATGAAAAAACTACACGTAGCAGCACTAACTTCTTTGATGGCAATGGCAGCCACTTCGGCATTCGCGTCAAATGAGATGTATGTATTAGGTGGTGTCGCGATCGACAACAGTGACATTGGTGGCGAGTTCACGCTTGGTAGTCAGATTATGCAAAGCAATTGGTACATCGAATCGTCACTGCTTATGATCAACGCTAATGACAGATACAGCTATATCAATAATCCAACAGTCACCGTCGAGGAAGATTTAGATTCCTTACTCGTTTCGGTGGCACCTATGTACAAACATAGTCTCAGTAATAACTTTGCTATTTACGGTAAGTTAG
This sequence comes from Vibrio sp. R11-SG3-ISO9, assembly GCF_059834255.1. Classification (NCBI taxonomy): domain Bacteria; kingdom Pseudomonadati; phylum Pseudomonadota; class Gammaproteobacteria; order Vibrionales; family Vibrionaceae; genus Vibrio; species Vibrio sp. R11-SG3-ISO9. The sequence continues at coordinate 68,134 of NZ_JCBDGU010000035.1, read as the reverse complement.
GGGCTTACCATATAAAGTCAGAAGTAAAATCAAAAAAAAGCGACGGCACAAGCACCAAAGGTTCAACAGTTAACTTCGGCGCCACTTACGGGATTGGTGTTGAATACAAGTCACTAACACCTATTTTGGGTCAATCTCAATTCCTAGCTCGTGCAGGGTATGATTGGTACGAATTCAGCAGCAGTAACGACTGGCACAACAGAGATTCAACCTTTGGTATCCAGGCTGGTTTTACTTTTTAAAAGAAGCGCTACGGATAAAACACATATAGGCTAGGATAGCCAAGGCTTAACTGGCTCAAAGCTTATTTAACAACACACTCTTGCTTCATAATCTTAAGGCCAATATCGAGTGTTTCGGTCCAAGCTTGTTCGACCTGCGCATCATAGTGCGGGTCGAACTTTTTGACCGTATTAAGCAGAGATTGAAACCACTCATTGAGCTCTTGCTCTGAGATATCCATCCCTAAGTCTTTGTGTTGCTTACCCAAGCGCTTTACCGAGTTTCTTACACTTGGTAAGCCAGAAGAATTGTAGATCAAGATAATCGACGCCTTAAGCATCTTGGTTTGTTGCTCTAAGCCAACGTTGGCGAATCGCTCAGAAAACCGTGGGTTATGTTCACAAAAATCACTAAGGAAAGCTTCCAAAAACTCTTGATCGATTCGACAGCGTTCAAAGCTCTCATAAAACCGTTCATTATGTTCCATGTCACTCTCCTCAATGCAATCCTCTGACTCTAATTTTAGTATATGCAACTATGGCATAAAATGGGTCGCACAGACTTTATTACCATCGGGATCACGCAAATATGCCATATAAAGTCGGCGCACACCTGAGTCTCTCACACCTGGAGCGTCTTCAATACTGGTACCGCCGTTTTCCAAACCGATGCGATGCCACTCATCCACTTCTTCTGGAGACTTCGCGACAAACCCTACCGTCATCCCATTACCGACACTAGCAGGATCACCATTAATTGGCTGGGTTAAACCCAGAACGCCATTTTCAGATAGGTAAATACAGCGACCTTTAGGATCCACTACACCTTCGCTTTGGCCTAATGCAGCTAAGGTTGCGTCATAAAATGACTTTGCTCGCGCGATACTTTCTACACCTAAAAATACATGACTAAACATAAACTAGCATTCCTTCGTTATAGGATTGCTACCAAAATAAGAGGTTACCGAGAGCTTGTCCAGAGTGATTTATGAACACTCATCATGCCCAAATAGTCCGATGATTTTGTAAACGTAAAGTGGAATAATTTTCAATTCGCTTACGTTCAGTGTTTACAATTGAGGTATGATTTACATTCAGCTCTTACTCAACTCACAAAGACAATCCTATGCCTTCACTCTCTTTCTCGTTCATCCCCGTTGGGGTTCGTTTTATGTTGCTATCCGCATTAGGTTTCGCTCTGATGTCGGCATGCGTAAAGTATGTGAGCAACTATGGCATTCCTGTCTTTGAAATTGTCGCCGCTAGGGCTTTGGTGTCTCTTATCATCAGCTATATTGACGTTAAGCGTAAAGGCATCTCAGTTTGGGGTAACAACAAACCGCTGTTATTTGTTCGAGGAGCAGTCGGAACCGCAGCATTGATGTGTGTTTACTATGCGGTGACGACACTTCCGCTGGCAGAAGCGACCATCCTTCAGTACGTGCACCCTGTATTTACTGCTCTACTTGGTGTTCTGTTTCTAAAAGAGCGTGTTCAAACCTCAACCATGATCTGTATTGCCTTCTGCCTTGCAGGTCTATTTGTGATGGTTCAACCCAATATGAACAGCAGCATGACCAATGAACTGCCTCTGTTCAGCATCATGATGGCGTTGATTGGCGCATTGGGTAGCTCGATTGCCTATGTGATTGTACGAAAGCTCAGCCAAACCGAGGACAGCTCAGTGATCATCCTCTACTTCCCAATGGTGGCACTGCCTATATCAATAACCCTGATTTGGAATGACTTTGTTTGGCCAAGCTTATTCATCACCATCATGTTGGTATTAGTCGGTGTATTCACTCAGATCGGTCAATATGGCTTAACCAAGGCAATGCAAACCCAAGCCGCTGGTAAAGCCTCAGCTTACTCTTACGTACAGATTGTCTTCTCCGCGCTGCTTGGTGTATGGCTATTTAATGAAATACCATCGATTTGGACTTACCTAGGTGGTGGCTTGATTGTGACGGGCGCACTTATCAATGTATTTGGAAAACAACTGCTCAAACCGTTTAAAAGGAGCGCATAAGCAGTTAGGTCTTACCCCTTCATTTACAAAGTCGCCCTCGTGGCGGCTTTTTCTTTATTACTTTTTCATAATTTAATTACATTTCAACTAGATAGAGTGCTATTTGTCGGTCTATAAATAAAGAAAGCACCACGGTTTCTGCCTGTTCAAGTTGAAAATATTCAAACAAGTTTGTGGATTGGCTCAAACACGGTGTTCGCAATAAACATGTAACATGAAATCGTTAATGTTTTTCTTTCCACGCTAAAACCAGTAGCGAGACGCCAGTGACTTTTAAACACAATTACGACTTCGATCCGACCTACGGATACGATCTAGACAAACTCTTACAAGTTGAAGCGAGCATTACACCAGCGGACTTCGCCTACTTTTGGCAACAGAAGTATGAGCGAGCACTGCAGGTGACACCCTATGTTAGCTTGCAAGACACTGGACGTATTGTGAATCACTGGCGTGTATTCGATTGTTACTACAACTCGACCGATGGCGTACGCGTAGGTGGTTGGCTGTTACTACCCGAGAAAGAAGAGATTCACTGCGCGGTGGTATGGGCTCACGGTTACGGCGGACTTGATGAACCAGATACAACTTGGAAACTAAAACATACAGCGATATTGGTTCCCTGTGTGCGTGGTATCAGTCGCAGCCATCATCACCCGATCTCAGACGACCCGTACTGGCATGTACTGCACAACGTTCAAGACAGAGAACACTACATCTTAGGCGGATGCGTTCAAGACTTGTGGTGTGGGATCTCCGCGGTACTTACTCTATACCCCAACCTCAAATACAAAATTGGCATGATTGGGAATAGTTTAGGGGGCGGCCTTGCTATCTTTGCTACAGCCTTTGATAAGCGCATCAAACGTTGTCATTTTCATGTACCTACTTTTGGTAATGTATCGCTACGCTTAACTATGCCGACCATTGGCAGTACACAAGCCCTCATCGACTTTGGTAATCAAGCCCTGCTTGCTCGTAACCTCCCCTATTTTGATACCTCTTGTGCTGCCAAGTTTATCTCTCAGCCTTCTCATTGGGGGCTAGCACTGTTCGACCCATACGTTGCACCTCCCGGGCAATTCAGCGCCTACAACGCCTGTAAAGGTCAAAAAGAGCTGTTTGTATTAGAAGCAGGACACTTTATTTACCGAGGGGAAGGCAAACAGCGTCGTGAGCTACGTAAAAGTGTTGAGTCATTCTTTAAAACCTTGGGGGATTGTGATGAAACGTGAGTATCACAAATGGTGGAGCCCCAACCTCAATCGCAATATGGAGCTACTGATATTCGGTCATGCAGGTGCCAAGGTTCTGGTCTTCCCTACTCGTACTGGCCGCTTCTACGAATATGAGAACCTTGGGTTAGTCGATTCAATCGCCGACAAGATCAATGCGGGGCAACTGCAACTCTACTGCGTGGATAGTGTCGATACCGAAAGTATGTATTGTTTCTGGGCACATCCTTTTGGCCGAATGCACCGCCATTGTCAGTATGAAGAGTATATTCTCAAAGAAGTGCTACCATTGATGGCGAGTAAGAACAACCACCCTTGTACTATTTCGCACGGCTGCTCTCTGGGCGCTTACCACGCTGCAACTCTATTTTTTAGACACCCTCACCTGTTCCAGAAATTGGTCGCCTTTTCTGGTCGCTACGACCTCACTTGGAGTACTGAGTCATTCAAAGACCTATTCGACGGCTTGTACAACGATGAAATTTATTACCACACCCCAACCCACTTTCTGCCGGGTTTACCGCCTTCTGACCAACTCACTCAAATTAAAAATAGCGATATTGTTTTTGCGATAGGCAAGGAAGATCCATTTCTACAGAATAACCACCAGCTCAGCCGTATCCTGAACCAAAAAGGAATTAAGCACCGAATGTATGAGTGGGATGGACGCGCGCATCGAGGGCGTTATTGGCGTCAAATGATCCCGCTCTATCTATGATTTTCTAGTCGCGGAATCAATTTGAGGCTAGGTAGGCTCAATCAAACAGCTCTATAACAAGCTTATTGTTCTTGATCACTAAGTTCGGTTCAGCCGACTTTAACAGTGCTTCTTGAACCTTTGCTCCATCAAGCTTGTAAACAGGTTCTTGTGATAACGCCAACCCAATCATAGACACTGCGGGTTGTAATAGATTAGATATGTTATCAGGCAACTGTTTACCACTTTCATTGAAGTTCTCTAAACGCAACGATTTCAAATACACTTCGCCACTTTCTTTGTCATATTCAGGAATCGCACTGAACTCAATATCGAGATCTAGTCCAATATCAGGCATATTGAATACTTGTACTTGAGCATTCGTGTTTGCAAAAACTGACACGCGATCAGCGTCTGCCCGTCCAATCTTGACTTGTAAGTCTTCGACCGCGACTTGCGCATACATCATATTCTCAACACCAACAGACTGGTTGATTTCGACTGACTCTTGCAAGTACTCGGTCATATCCTGCTCTGAAATACTATAACTAGCGCAGCCTGCCAGAACCGAAAAGACAACGGCAAGGAAAGAAAATTGTGAGACTCTTTTTATCATGAGTATCCACTCTAGATGATGACTGGGGACGTGAGTTTACCTAGAAGATGCAAAACAGCAATGTTAGGCTCACTTTGATCAAGTATAGTTTTTCATAGAGCGGCGTCTAACCTAGCTGAAAAACAACCGATTATGATGATCAAACGGGAGTCACCTTGCGTATGTCTATAACGGAAAAAAACAAAGCAACCAGTGGAAAAGCAATGCCTCAACTGACGATATTCTATGATGGAACCTGCCCTTTGTGCTCAAAGGAGATGAATGCTCTGACGCAACAAGATACCCGTGGTCAAATCAAGACAGTCGACATCTACAGCGATGAATTTGCTCATTACCCAAACATTGACGCCAGCGCGGCCAACACGGTTTTGCATGCATTGAATGACAAGGGTGAGTTGATACTGGGGTTAGACGTTACCCATAAGGCTTGGGATTTGGTGGGGAAAGGTTGGTTATACGCGCCATTGCGCTGGCCACTCGTGAAGCCATTGGCAGACTGGTGTTATCTACGCTTCGCTAACAACCGCTACAAAATATCTTACTGGCTAACTGGCGTCGCGCGTTGTGATAAAAACGGGTGTAAAATTGACAGTGACGCCAAATGACGTCACTGCGTGGAGATTTCTCTACTCAATATGCGTGATAAATTGATACTTATCTGAATCCGCTTTGGTCACCCAGTGTTCTCCATTGAATGGAGCGGAATCTAACGTGAACAGATAAAAGTCGATACCCTTCTCACCCATTACGGTATTGAAGTAAGTCGCTTGTTTGCGGTGACTTTCATCCGTGTATGGGAAGTCTTTTGCTGTTTTACCTTCAGTACCCCAACTATGAACGCCAATTTGCTCGAGGGTTTCGAAGTTATCAATCTTCTTCGCGCGCTGGAGAGTACGAGTTTGGCCAGCTGCGAAAAGGTCAGTACCGCCAGAGAAAACCGATCCGTTAGGTGTGACTACCGTATTTATTTGATGATTATGGATCATCAAGCCTGTATACATATTGATGTCATCATCAGCACTACCGCCGATATGATTGTCAAATCTCAGCCACATGTCTTCGCCAACATGCTTTGTTACAATATCACTCAGCTGCAGGAAGGTTGTAAGACCTAGAGTGGAGTTTGCTCTACTGCCATCACTATTTAGCCCAGCGACTCGGAAGAAGTCATCAAAGGCAAAAGTTGTCGTAATATTAACTCGTCCATCTCGCTCTAACGCTGTCATGATTGTAGAGCCAATTGATCCAATCTCCTCAATGCCATCTGTGTAATATTCCAATTGCAGGGTTTGATTGCCATTTGTTGTCTTTGATTGAATCAAAGTTTGTTCACCAGAAACCGTCTGTGTTTTTTTACTGCAATCAAAACCATCAAGCACACCATTAGTCGGCAAAATAAAACAACTACCGGATTCGACACTCAGCAGCACATCAATTTTGTTTCCGTTACGGTCGACAAGCTTTGCTAATACTTCATCACTACCAAAGCCCTCTGAAAACTCAGTTTTCTCATAGACTTTTCCATCAAAGGTAAGCGTTATTCCCTCTAGAAAGTCCATGCGTTCACTAACTGTCTCCCTCAAATCACTGTCAGTAAACTTATAGTCTGCCGCAGGTTTCGTAACTTTAGCTTTATGAGTACCGCTCGAACTCGAGTTGCATCCTGCTAGCACAATCAGCGGCAAGGCTAATAATAGGTTTCGATATTGCTTCATAATTTCTCTCCAATGTTGGTATGGAGAGAATTCTATGGAACGTTTTTGTCATTAGCTGTCTGAATGATGTATGGAAATGTCGTACTGCATCATTACAATACATTTCCATGTTTTATAATAAAGCACTCGAACAAGAACAAACTATAAACTTGGCATTCATGATTTACGCTGTGCCCTGCGTTCTTAATCTAAGTCTTTCATACCAAACGGCCGAAAATTTATGACACAACATTCCATGCTCATCGTTGAAGACGACTTGAAACTTCAACAGCTATTAAAGAGTTACTTTGTTACCCAAGGTTTTGATGTGACGACATTAGATGATGGCAGTGAAGCCATTGACCACATGCTAGACCACCAGCCCGATATTGTTCTGCTTGATCTGATGCTGCCTGTCGCAGATGGCCTGACAATTTGCCGACAGACGCGTACAAAATTCCTCGGTAAGATTTTGATGCTAACAGCCAGTGATGATGACTTTGACCATGTCGCCGGATTAGAAACCGGGGCTGATGATTACGTGACGAAACCCATTAAACCACGCGTTCTTCTTGCTCGTGTCAGAAGCTTATTGCGACGTGCAGAGCCCGTTGACGCTGTCGATGAAGACAAAGATCAAATCACTTTTGGCCAATTAGTACTAAAAAACAAATACAAACGATGTGAATTAGACAGCAAGATTGTCCAGCTAACAGACAGTGAGTTCGACCTACTTTGGATACTTGCTAACCAGCCGGATACTGCGCTCTCCAGAGACACCTTAACTCAAGAATTACGTGGCATTGAATACGATGGATTCGACAGAACAGTAGACAACAAAATCGTACGTCTGAGAAAAATGCTTGGTGATGACCACTCCCCTGCAGAAAAGATCCAGACACTGCGAGGAAAAGGCTACTTGTTTGTCTCCACAGCTTGGGGCTAATTTGCGTTAATTCACCCAGTAGCGAAGAGAATAATGAAACGCATATACCTAGAATCACTCATCGGCCTGTTTGCTTGCTTTATGGCGAGCATCTTCGCTTATGAAGTCACCGTCTATCAGTGGACAACCGACTACGAGTTCGTGTTGTACGATTACGAGGCGTTGGCTCACCAACAGCTGATCAGCAATATAGCCACTAATCAGGGCGTTGAGGCCGCAGAAGAGGCTATTGCTCAGTTTGCCGACATGACTCGACATATCGTGACCACGTTCCCTCTTGGCCAAGGCGCACCCTCTGAAGTTGTCGAGTTTTTTAAAGCTCAATCAGATATGCCGGTCCTGTTTGATGACGACAGGGATCTCTGGTTTCACTTCCCTGGATCAGATGCCATTTATCGCTATGCGCCTGACGAAGAAGCCTTTGTGCGACAAAAGATTCAGCTCGAAGATGATTTGCTCTGGTTATTCTTCTCTCTCAGCTTTGTCATTTACGCTTCAGGGCACCTGTTCGTCATTCACCGTAGAGTGAAGAAGCTAGAGCGCGCAACTCTAGGCTTCGCTTCTGGCGATTTTTCGATAAGAGCGGAAACCCGTAGCGGCAGCGCAATTGGTACGCTGAATCGCTCTTTTAACCTCATGGCAGACAAAATTCAGCACCTTATCGACAGCAATCGTGCACTGACTAACGCTGTTGCCCATGAACTCAGAACGCCAGTTTTCCGCATTCAATGGCAAGCTGAACTGCTGAAAGACACACCGCTCGACCAAGACCAGAGAGCCACCATCGATAGCATTGTAGAAGACACCGAAGAGATGGAAGGCATGGTGGATGAACTGCTCTATTTTGCCAAACTTGATAACCAAAAATTGGATTTAGAAAAGAGCCGTTTTGAGCTTTCAACTTACGTCGATAAATTGATACCACGATGGCAAAAAGAGACCAAGCTAACGCTAGCGATGACGTCTCACCTCAATACTGACCATCAATTGGACGCTGACAAACATCAGCTCAAACGTGCTCTCGATAATGTCGTTCGCAATGCATTTAAGTTTGCCGAATCACAAATCGACATTCATCTTGTCGAAAAAGAGAAGTACCTGTGTATTGAGATCCACGATGACGGACCGGGTGTCGATGAAGAACATATCGCTCACCTATTTGAACCCTTCTATGTGGGCAATAAAGCTCGTAATAAAGGTAAGAGTGGCCATGGCCTTGGCCTCTCAATTGTTGAGAAGATCTGCCAACAACACGGTGGTTACGCCAGCGTGAAACGCAGTACAAAGCTAAACGGCGCACTGTTTACGTTATGCTTACCGAAATGTAATTCTGAGCCTGACAAACCTATACAGTAACAAAATAGGAACTTTGGAATAATTGACTCCATCAACCGTTAGCCAACACCGCTGAGTATTGGTTAACCGAAACATGATTACTCAATGGAGAACACTATGAAAAAGCTAATTCTTATCGCGGCACTATCTATGGTAGCAACAGGCTGTGCTCAACAAACATTTGTTATGGCACCGGACGAAGCAGAAGTAACAACAGAAGCACCACAACACTTCTTTATTAACGGTCTGGCTCAAGAGAAAGAAATCGATGCTGCGAAAGTTTGTGGCGGTGCAGATAAAGTAGCAAAAGTAGAAGTTCAAGAGACGTTTGTTAACGGTCTACTACGCACAGTAACATTTGGTATCTACACGCCACGTGATGCGCGTGTTTACTGCAAAGCGTAATCAAATCTAAAAAAACAACTCCAAGACTTTTGACATGCAAAAAAACCCCCAATCAGAGGCTAGACTGATTGGGGATTTTTATATTCGTTTGATTATTTAAGAGGGTCACCCTCTGGCAAGGCACTGTGAATCCAAACGGCAAGGCGCTTTTTAATGTCCTTACCTTCTTGCTTGTCAGCAGGGAGAGGCGTAATTTGCTTTGCATCGACTAAAAATAGATAGATAGCCTTTGCTTTTACCGACTGTGACATGCTCGGGTCATTGAGCTTAAAGCCTTGCATTTCGGCTAGCTTAGTTCCGACTTCCATCGCCTTTTTAAACAGTTTGTCTTCGTTTTGTAGCTTAGTGGTTTTCGACATTTTGTCACCTTCGTGGTTACAAAGCAGTGACTTCAGTATATATCATTTATTAACGTAAGCTTTTTGCATACTTAGCAGTTTCGAACAAAACAAATCTTAGTTTTGAGGGGCAATACACAGTCTCACCCTACTCACCAAAGCGGCGGGCTAAGCCTTTTTCACATACTTGGCAGTCACCATCATTTCGCCCGCACCGTCAAGCTTACAGTCTAATTGGTGATCTTTGCCATCGTTCATTCGTTTGATAACCCCTTTGGTGCCAATCTTTAGTACAAGAGAACTGCCTTTTACTTTTAGGTCTTTAGCCAAAGTAATCTTATCCCCTTCCGCCAATAAGCTCCCATTCGCATCTTTGATGTTGAGTTCGTTCTCTTTCGCGACTTCTTCAGGGTTCCACTCATAAGCGCATTCAGGACAAACAAGGTGGCTTTGGTCTTGATAAACATATTCAGAGCTGCAGCTCGGGCAAGGAGGAAAAGACATAGTAATTACTTCCAAATACAAATTTATGCTACATGGTAAACGCTCTGTCTATACATAGCGAGTGGAATTGCCCAGTAACCAGATGGGCTTGTTCATGGTTTGATCCAACCTGACAAATAACCCTAGAATAATGACAACTTTTCTTGATGCTCAGGTCTTATTTTGTCTACAATGACGCACTTTTTATTTACTGTAAGTAAGCATCATGACAGATAACACAGCAAAGCCAGCTCTACCAGATCGTCTAGCAGGTAACCCACGCAGCCCACACCACGTAGCTGAGTGTTTCGAACACCACATCGGCATTCGTCTAAACGGTAAAGAGCGTACTGACGTTGAAGAGTACTGCATCAGCGAAGGTTGGGTAAAAATCCCTTCACCTAAAGCGCTAGACCGTTTCGGTCGCCCAATGCTAATCACATTGAAAGGCACAGTTGAAGCTTTCTACAAGTAAGCTGAGAACACAAAAAAACAGGGCTCAAATGAGCCCTGTTTTTATTAGTGGAAAAGATAATCGACTAGCACCAAGTTATACAAAAGAAACACTCCCATGCTGAGCAGGATGGTGACTAACACATTGCCTGTTTTCCAGATCAACAAAAAAGTCACTAGCGCCGCGATTAAGTAAGGGTTTTCTGCACTCACCCATAACTCTTTTTCTGGAGCAAATACGATGGGTCCCCAAATCGCCGTTAATACCGCTGGGCCAGAGTAGCGAAGTAACCTACGAGCTGAGGCGTTCAAACGAAGTGGCACTGCTGGCTCCAGAAACAAATAACGACTCACAAACACAATCGCTGTCATCAACAGTATGGTTAACCAGATCATGATGACTCTCCTTCTGTGATCGAATGACTTGAAACGTTGCCATCTTTGTAACTTTCGCAAAGGAAGCCAGAGAGCATGCCCGCAATTGAAGCCACCATTAACGCCCCTTCGACTTGGTTAACCGTCAACACCACAGACACCAGCAATGACACCAACACGCACACAATCACTGGCATGGTATTAATCAGCGGGAATACTAGCGCAATGAAGGTCGCTGCAACGGCGAAATCCAAACCAATTTCATTCAGAGATGGAATTTGGCTACCTGCGACAATGCCCACAAAGCTAGCCAGATTCCAGAAGAGATAGAACACACCTCCAACGCCTGCCGCGTACCAGCGATTGAACTCTTGCTTGGATTGACCACTACAGATAGCAAACAATTCATCCGTCAGCCAGAAGCCTAACAGTAAACGCCATCGTGTCGGTAAATCACTGATTTTATCGCGCATAGAGACGCTGTATAAAAAGTGACGTGACGTAATGAACAGCGTGGTTAGTAACATGGTGCCTAAGCCAATTCCAGCCTTAAACATACCAGCTGCAACCAACTGCGCTGAACCTGCAAACAAAATTGCTGACATCGCCTGCGCTTGAAGAGGGTCAAGCCCGGCATCTATGGCATACGAGCCCGCCAATATTCCCCATGGAATCACCGCAATACTCAGTGGCATCCCGGCTAACGCCCCTTTCCAAAGCTGAGATTTTCTCGTCATATTGATACTTCCATTTTAAATCTGTTAAACCTTAGGGAACAAATTAGTCAGCCTATGTTATTCGCGATTGTACAAACTTGCTCAATATTAAGCGTTATAACATCTTGATGTACTGGCCTGGTGTGTAGCCATTGGCCTTTTTAAAGTGTCGATGAAAATGGCTCTGGTCGTGAAAACCGCACTCTTGCGCCGTATCCGATATAGAGTGACCACGTTTGAGCAAAGTTCTCGCGAGGCGCAATCGAGACTGGATTTGATAAGCATGAGGCGGTAAGCCAAACTCTTTTTGGAATGAACGAACCAAATGATACGGACTCAGAGCCGCCAGCTTTGAAAGCTCTTCCAAAGAGACATCGGCCTGTGGAAAATCATCGAGAAACTCTTTAACCAACACCAGTTGTCGCTGCGTTTTGCTGTCGAGTTGAGGTTTGAGCGGGCTTTTACCATGACGACTGATAAGCTTAACTAACATGCCGTACATCAAAGTCTCACGCAGTAAGCGATTGTCCGACTCATCAATGGTATTGAAGACCAAACGCAATTGGTTAGCGAGTTCAGGGTCTTCAACCACCGCACGTGGAAAGTATGGCGCGCCGTAGTTTGGCAAATTAAGCTCTTGAGTTATTTTCGCAAGTTGCTCTGGCAGTGGGTACATCGCGCGATATGCCCAGCCCCCCTCTGTAGCCGAGTGCCCGCTATGCACTTCATCGGCATTGACCAAGATAATGGCATCTTGAGGTGCAACGTGATGACCACCCGTGCGATAAAAACGTTGTGCGCCCTGTTCAATCACTCCGAGCGTATACCCTTCATGACTATGGCGAGAGAAATTCTGCTTTTCATATTCTGCGTTCAGGATCTCAAGGCCACCAAGTTCTTCTGTGATCTTGTAATCCGCCTTTTCCTTTTTCGCTTTCTTCATCTCGCCATTCCTCAGGTATCGACATCCTCTCAATCCATCACTCTACTCTATAAGTTAAAGAAGCTTTTGTACAAAATTGCGGTTTTACGTTTCAAATATTCATCGTTTTACTCTTCATGCGACTTAAAAAGAAATCAAAACACCGTCAAAAGCTGCCATAAGCAAAACATGACTCACTTCATAACTATCTATTCGAACTGTGTATGGATAGCTAACGAGATCACGCTCCCAGAGTTGAGAATTTGCCTTTTCCTCACGCAGATAAATAATACAAATAAAAAGATAACAAGGCAGTTAGTATTATGAGTGACTCTCTACAAAAATCGATGGTGGGCTTACAAAATGGACGTCCTACGATAGCGGTTTTAGTGGGCTCTATGACCTCCCACTATCACGAAGGCATCATGCGAGGTGCCGCCCACGTAGCAGAGCAGCATAATTACAACATCATCGGCTTTTGTGGCGGAGTCATTAAGTCGACAGACCATTTAACGCTGGCGCGGGATAAGGTATTTGATCTCGTCAATATGGGGCTAATTTCCGGCGTCATCAGCCCATTCAGCTCTCATATGCGCTTTGTTAATGAAAGAGAAAGTGCTGATTTCATCGGGCAATTCTCTAATGTGCCTATCGTCAATATCGGCAGTAAAATCAGCCCCTACACCAGTATCTCAACCGATTACGAAACCGGCTTTTCAGATCTTTTTGATCATTTTGTCAACGTTCATCATTACCGTAACATTCTCTTGATCCGCGGCCCTGAGCATCACGCTTCTTCTGAGCAGAGAATGCACATATATAGAGCCCAACTAGAAAAATACGACATCCCCTTCGATCCTGATCTTGTGCTCTATTCTGACTTAAAAAAGCGATCTGCCAAGCAGGAGCTTGAATGCTTCTTGTCTGACAAAAATAAACCTATCGATGCCGTAATTACTATCAACGATAACCAAGCATTAGGAGTGGTTGAAGCTTGCCAAGAGTTAGGAATTAGGGTGCCTCAAGACTTAGCGGTTGTTGGTTCAATGGATACTTTAGAGGGCGCATTTTCTGAGCCACCGTTAACCAGCATCAGAGAGCCTTTGTTTGAGTTAGGCCGAGCCGCAGCCATAGAAGTGATTGCACAGATCGAAGGACAGCCTCCCGTTGATGAAGTTAAGATCCCAACATCGTTGGTTATTCGTGAGTCATGCGGCTGTAACACGCAAGAATTTAACCACAACCAAACACACAATAAAGGACTTCTGAATACCGACAAACAAGCTGTCTTCGATGATACCCATGAACACATTGTTCACGTGATCGCACAACATAAGGGCGCAATCAGCAGCGAGCGGGTTCAGTGCGTTCTGGATACTTTTCATCGGGCTTTGGAAAACAATGACTACAGAGATGTGTTGAAGCTTCTAAAACAAACTTTGGACGAGTCATTGGAGTCTGATGATGTTCTGTTTTGGCTAGAAGTTGCGTCGAAATTTCAAATCAATGCATTAAAGTATCTTGAGCTGAGTACCCAACCCGCAAAGTTAACCAAATTCATAGCGGATCTGACGACACTCAAAAACAGGATAGAGCAGACAGCGATTAAGTTTCAGAGCTTTGAAACTGAGTACTATCTCAACTATTTTCGGGCTATCGTCAATAATCTCAACGCTTCTTTCGACCTTGGGACTATCAAAAAGTACGCCATCGACATCTTAAAGCTTTCGGAAATGTACATATCTATTTTCAACGATATCCATGCCGAGACACTCACCGCAACCAATATCATTTCGGTTCGTAACAATCAGCCTGTTCCATCAGATAAAAAGGTGTTTAATGCCAACCATCTGATTCCCAATAATGTCGAGGCTTACCAGCAACGCTACTCTTTGATGGTGTTCCCGCTGTCGTTTGCCAACAAACCGATTGGCTTTATGACCGTCAACCTCAGTAGTCGAAAAGGCACAGCATTTGAAAACTTGCGTGCCATCATCAGTTCCGCACTGAAAAATGAAATACTGATTCAGGATCTAAAGAAAGCGGAAGAGAGATTCAGCGATATCGCCCACAGCACTTCAAATTGGCTTTGGGAAACCAACGTCGACCATCGCTTCACCTATTGCTCGCACTCTTCAAGCGAGATCATCGGCTATCAACCAAGTGACCTTATTGGAAAACGGATTAACCAGTTCAATATTCAAGAAAGCAATAGCTACCTGAACGCAATGCAGGGGGAACAAAATCTGGTCGACGTTGAATGTTGGTTCAAACATCAGGACGGGCGCATCGTCTGTTTACTGGTATCCGCAAAACCCATCACCAAGAACGGAGCTTTCAGCGGTTATCGTGGAGTGTTTGAAGACATTACTGAAAAGCGTCTACAAGAAGAGAAGATTAAAAACCTCGCCTACTCAGATGTGTTGACAGGATTGCCTAATAGAACGTTATTTCAAGACAAGCTAGATGAAACGATTCGTTTCTCTGCTCGGGATAACAAGAAGTTCGCCATCATGTTCATCGACTTGGATCACTTCAAGTACATCAACGACTCAATGGGACATGCGGCTGGCGACCAGCTCCTAATTAAGCTATCTGAGCGTCTCAATCAGTCACTGCGCTCTAGAGATGTATTGGCAAGATTGGGCGGTGATGAGTTCGTCATTATCCTCCCTGATATTCATACCGATCAGGAAGTCATCGACATTGCACAGAGAATATTTGAGAGCTTTAAAACCGAAATTATCGTGTGTGATAAGCCTATTTTCGTCACGCTGAGTTTGGGGATCAGCATCTTTCCAAATGATGGGCACGATGCAGAAACGCTCCTCAAGCGAGGTGACAGCGCGATGTATCAAGCCAAGTCACAAGGAAGGAATGGCTACGCTTTCTATAACAAACAGATTGAACAAAAAAGCATACGCAGAAATACCCATGAAGTGATTCTTCGGGAGGCGATCGCCACACACAGTTTTGTACTTCACTACCAGCCCCAAGTGTCTGTCCAAAGTGGCAAAATCATCGGCTTTGAGGTGTTAGTTAGAATCCAAAACCAAGAGTTGGGTATTGTCCCTCCTAATAATTTTATTCCACTTGCAGAGGAGCTTGGATTAATTGGACAAATTGATGAGTGGGTATTCGAGAACGCTTGTTCGCAATACCATACTTGGCAAACTCAAGGGCTCAATGATGTTCGACTTTCCATAAACCTCTCTGCCATTCAACTGCGCAGCAATGCCGTTTTAACTAAATACATCCATATTATGGAGAAGCACAAAATCAACCCGCGCAACATTCAACTAGAGATCACCGAGAACGCACTGATCGATAATGAGGATGTTGCTCTGGAAGTTCTAACAGGCTTCAAAGTGTATGGTGTAAGTATCGCGTTAGATGATTTCGGTACTGGTTATTCATCCCTAAGCTGTATCAACCTCTACCCTATCGATACAGTGAAGATCGACCGCTCTTTTGTTTCAGATGCAATTGATAACAAAAAGAACCAAGCAATCATCAAGGGCACTAAGCTGATTGCCGATCAACTCAATCTAAACATTGTTGCCGAAGGTGTTGAAACCCTATCTCAGTTCAAAACAATCGCTCAACTGGGGTGTCACGAGATCCAAGGTTATTACTTCTATAAACCTCTGACAGCATTAAACGCGCAATCTGTGCTTGAGCAACAAATCGAGAAAAAGGGAACGATTGAAACTCTCTAGCGAGCCAAGCTGTTGAGCGTAACAAGTACATTGTGCACCTCACGTTCTAGGTTAGGTGCACAACATACAGAGCGAATCTAAGACAATTCCATCACAATACGGCCGGTGATTTCACCTTGCTCCATATCAGCGAAGATGTCATTGATATCCTCTAGCTTCTTGGTTTCGGTGATCGCTTTTACCTTGCCCTCAGCGGCAAATTGAAGGCACTCTTGCAGGTCTTTTCTTGTTCCGACAATGGAGCCAATAATTTTCACACCATTAAGTACCGTGTCAAAAATTGGGATTGGCATCTCTTCTGGCGGCAACCCTACCAGCACACAAGCCCCTCCACGACGTATTGAGCGATAAGCTTCTTCAAAGGCTGGCTTAGATACGGCAGTACACACCACACCGTGCACACCACCTTGGGTAAGTTCAGCGATCACTTGCGAAGGCTTGTCTTTCATAAAGTCGATACAGTGAACTGCACCCAGCTCTTTAGCAAGAGCCAGCTTCTCGTCACCAGTATCAACAGCAATCACATTCATTCCCATCGCCACTGCGTATTGGATAGCCAAATGACCTAGACCACCAGCACCAACAATAGCAACCCACTGACCTGGTTTAACCTCAGTTACTTTGAGCGCTTTATAGGTAGTCACACCTGCACAAAACAGAGGTGCGGCATCCACATAGTTAAGCTCATCTGGCAACTTGACCACATACTCACCATGCGCAAGGCAATATTCCGCGTAACCGCCATCCACTGAGTATCCAGCATTATGTTGGTCTAGACAGAGTGTCTCTTTACCATCTAAACAATAATCACAATGCCCACAAGCACTGTATAACCAAGGCACGCCTACACGGTCGCCGACGTTCAAATGCTTAATCTCACTGCCAACTTCAACAATCTCACCTACACCTTCATGCCCAGGTACCAGTGGCATTTTAGGTTTCACAGGCCAATCACCATGACAAGCATGTAAGTCGGTATGACAAACACCACAAGCGTGCACCTTCACAAGCACATCTCTTGGTTTGATGTTTGGTAACGGAATATCTTTTATCTCTAAAGGCCCTTTAAATTCACTAACAACTGCCGCTTTCATATGATTCTCCATTTTCAAAAAAAAACACATGAGAATAATTATCATTCAATTAGATAAATTTATGTGACAAGGTTTATAACCTGTCAGTAAACTTAAAAAATAAACCCTAAAAATCAATAACTTATTATGTTATAACATCACAAGACAAGGTAGGCATAACTTACCCACAACAACTCATTCATTTAAAACTGGTACTAACCTCTCGTAATAACCTAGCTTTGGGTAAAATTGACAATAAGCCGAAAAATTGCAGACATAATTCATGAAAACCACCTAACATCGACCAAATAAATGAAAGCTGCTATTTCTATTACTCTTCTTGTTCTTTTGACGGGCTGTACTCATAACCAATCAAAAGCGCTGAACGCTAACACCTCTTCAGTCAACGTGTATGCACAGTCGATGTCGAATATGCAGCTGTGTGACACTCTCTATTACGGTCGGCCAAGCAACCAAACGCTCGCAGCAATCGGTGCGGAGTTCAATCGAAGAGGCCTATCTAAAACTTGGTGTGATGCCGAGGCCAATAAGCTCTATCTCACCCAAGCCATTAACTGGCTGGCACAACAAGCCGATAGCGATGATGAACAAACCGAAAGTGACGACTCAGCCGTAATTCTGCCTGCAAATTGATCTCTTTAACCTTCGATACACTCGACCAAATCGCAAAGATAGAAGAGAGCCATTGATTAAAATTTATGCCTTAGTTCACAAGGATATGCATTTGCATTGATAGTTGTTAATGGATCGTTAATGATGCATATCCATATCTAATATAAGGACATAATGAAATGAAGTGGATATTGGTCAGCTTGGTCGCAGTTTTCTCTGTTGTCACTCATGCAAAAGAGTGGAAGCAGATTCGTTTTACAGTGGAAGGCGCTTACCCTCCGTTTAGTTGGACAACTAAAGAAGGTAAGTTAGAAGGCTTTGAAGTCGACCTCGCCAACGCACTGTGCGATGAGCTCCAAGTTAAATGCGTGATATCGAAAACCGATTGGGATGGTATTATCCCTTCTCTGCTTAGTCGCAAAAACGACGCGATTATCGCTGCAATGACCATCACAGAAGAGCGCGAAAAGAAAGTTAACTTCACCATCCCATACGCTAAAGTACCAACTCGCTTCGTGATGGAAAACGGTCGTGAAATTAACATGGAAGACGGCAGCTTAAACGAACTTACGATTGGAGTGCAACGCGCAACTATCGGAGATAAGTACCTTTCAGAAATCTACCCTAACGTCGATATCCGCCGCTACGGTAACTTTGATGAAGCCTTTACTGACTTATTGAATGGACGCCTTGATACAATATTTGGTGGCTCTATGGGCTTAAATACAGGATTCTTAGAAACTGAACAAGGTAAGGACTATCATTTCACAGGACCAAAATTCACCGAAGAGAAATGGTTTGGTCGTGGTATCGGTGTCGCTGTTCGTAAACAAGATGATGATTTAAAACTGCTGATTAACGATGGCATCCAAAGACTGATCGACAACGGTCAGCATGCCAAAATTGCTAGCAAGTACTTCTCGTACAGTATTTACGAATAAAGCAACACTGTGACTCAATAGAACGAAAAAGCCGCTCTCTATGAGCGGCTTTGTGATGAGATAGGCACTTAAATGGCTAACCTAGATCGCTAGCCCACTAGCTCAGTTAACTGCTGCAAAGAAGGCAGTGCCGTCATCGCACCTTTTTGCGTGGTCGCAAGTGCGCCACAGCCATTGCCCCAGTGCACTGCAGCTTCGACCTGAGCCCAAGAGCGCCAGTCAACATTCTGAGACAGCTTGGCTAGCAAGCCACCAACGAATGCATCACCTGCACCTGTTGTATCAATAACTTGCTCAACCTTAGTGCCCTCAATTACTCGACGTTCACCATTGTAAACCGCCAATGCACCACGTGCGCCTAGCGTCACGATAATCAGCTTGTTAGCGGCCGCATTTAACGCGTCCAAACCCGTATCGAGGGTGTCAGTGCCTGTCAGGAACGTCAGCTCCTCTTCAGAAAACTTCACTACGTCTGCCAGATTCACCGCATTCATCACCACTTCTTGGATCTGAGATGGGTCTGCCCATACCTCTTCCCTTAGATTCGGGTCAAAGCTGATAAAGCCGCCTGCTGATTTCATTCGCTTCATCGCTTCAAGCGTTGCGCTGCGTGATGGCTCGTTAGCCAAAGCGATAGAACAGCTGTGCATCCATTGCCCAGATGCAAATGTTGGGATGTCTTCGAAGCTGAAAAATTGGTCTGCGCTTGGCTTAACCATAAAGGTAAAGCTGCGTTCACCATCATCATCTAAGTCGACAATCACTGTAGATGTTCGCTGAGCCTCATCCAGAAGCATGTCATCGGTATTCACCTTCTCATCCGTTAGGGTTTGCTTCATAAAGCGTCCTAGCGGATCTTGCCCAACTCGACCAAAGAAAGCGGTATCACCACCCAATCGAGAGATGGCCACAGCAACGTTTGCTGGTGCGCCACCTGGGCATTTTAAATAACGAGTCTCGCCATCTGGAATCAAATCCACAACAGCATCTCCAGTTACCCAAACCTTGTTCATATCACTTTGCCTCTCGTAACGACATTTAAATTAGAATTCGTAGAACAGACGTACACGAGCACCGAAATCGTCTTCTTCAGCAAAGGCTGATGCGTCCGATTGTTGGTCCAGTTTGTTATCAACCATCGTGTAGTATGTACCTAGAAGAATTGAAAAATCTTGTACTTCAAGTACATCACGGAATGCGTAAGATGCATACCATGTTGATACATTTACGTCGCCTTCAGCCCAAGAAGAAAACTCTTTGTTTTCATACTCATTGATAGCGTGAATGTAGCCTAGACCAAAGTTATTCCAAAGTGCATTAACACCCGCTGTTAGGTTGTTTTCGTCTACAGCATCCATGTAGGCAACGTTCGCATTTACACTCCAATCGCCGCTGGTCCAGTTACCAGTCAAGCCGTAACCCGTACGATCTGAGATATCAACACCGTTCGCCACAATCGCGTCTGAAACTAGGTTGGTTTCCACCGAAGCGGCTACCTTGAAGTCACCCATTTGGTAAGCCACAACCGGGCGAACTAGGAATGAATCTTTAACTGTGTCGATTTGCTCGCCGTGGTATTTACCTTCAATGCCGCCATCAAACAAGTTAGAGCGGTCACCGAGCATTGCGCCGACTTCAACATACAAGTTGCCAAAAGTTTGGCTGTACATGATTTGGCCGTCTGAACCGCGACCACGCGCCTCTTTCGCTTGGTACGTGTAAGCTGCACCGTCTGAATACAGGTCGTTAGCTGTGTCACCTGAGTACTCTAGGAATACATCAAGACCAACAGGGAACATGTCATAAGCTTCAAAGCGACCCGCTTTAATTGCCCAGCCGTCTTTTTTACCAAATTCAAAGTACGCATCATCCAGTGCAATATTGCCCGTGCTCTCAAACAGAGGCTGTGCTTTAACACCCACATAGTGGCCATTGCTCGTGTACTTTTCGCCTGCAAATTCAATTAGAACGCGGCCGTCTTGGTTGAATTCGCTGTCATTATTATCGTGTGATTCACGGTCTTGGTAGTTGAAGTTCAACTCGACGTTACCGCCAACAGAGAAGTTACCTTCTTCCGTATCAACAATGCTGATTCCAGCGTTCGCTGTCATTGCAGCCATTACTGAAGCCGCAGCGAGCGACATTTTTAGTGTATTTTTCATGCTAAACCCTATATTTTGGCAATAAGAGGCCCTCCCCGACGAGGGCCTTGTTTTTTTGTTTTGGAATAATTTATTGGTGGCTAGCGAGTAGCCTGTATCGCAGACATGTAATGCAGTGTGCCCGTCGCATTATCGAGCGTGACCAGAGACAACTCATCAATGAAGATGCGAGAGGTAAACACTGTCTTGCCGTTGTCAGCAAAAATTTCAATCGCTGAGTTATCGATAAAGACGCGAATGGTTTGTGCTTGCTCTAGGCGCTGTGCGTAGCGAACTGTGCCGTATGGCTCCGCGTGTAGATGTGAAACGTGAGAGCGGTCCAGAATCAGCTCATCGCGATCACCTTGGAACACCATCTGCTCACCTTTCTGGTTAGCCAGAGTCAGAGTGAAAGACTCATCTACATTCAGTTCCAACTCAAACGCTCGTGACGTTAATGACACGGGAGTAGAGCCTTCAACATCCACTGAGTTTTGACGCAGCGCTTCAAGCTCTTTCAGTGGTGTCTGAATTAGGTAGCTACCATCAATCGTCAGCTCACGTGGCAGAGTCAGCATGTGTGCCCAGCCATTCTTATCGGTTGGGTAGTCACTTTTTGAGTTACCGAGCCAGCCAATAAGAATACGACGTTGTTGGTCATCCAGATAAGTTTGTGGCGCGTAGAAATCGAAGCCTTTGTCCAATTCACGGTAGCCTTGGTTGTTGAAGACTTTTGACTCAAAATCAATACGTTCACCGACCATGTAAACCACTGAGAAGACGTTCTTAAGATCGTACTTATTATCTGAACTCACGCCTTGAGGTGAGAAGATGTAAACCCCGTTATCATCAGTTTCGTAGTAGTTCGGACACTCCCACATATAGCCAAAGTCTTCGAGGCCCACATCGATGTCACCCATATGGTGGTAATCATCAATGTCGTTACCGTGGTAATAAGCCAGTGTGCCTTTTTCGTTGTGATCTTGAGCACCAATCAACATGTGGTAATCGTTGTCACGACAAACCAGTACTGGGTCACGAATCTCTGCAGTGTAGGCACTCGGATCGAAGTCAACCACGATACCTTTCTTTTCCACGTTACCTTGCTTGTCCATAATCGCGAGAACTTGAGTCGGATGACGTTGGTCATTCTCCTTTTTTAAGTTCGCTGTGTAAAAAATGTACAACAGGTCATCGTGTGGTACACCAACACCGGTATAACAACCATGGTGGTCATAATCTTGGTCTGGGTACATTGCAATACCGCGGTCAGTAAAGTTCACGAAATCTTTGGTCGATACGTGGTACCAGTGCTTCAAACCATGCACTGGGCCAAGCGGGAACCACTGGTAGAAAATGTGGTGCTCGCCATTGAAGTAACTCAAACCATTCGGGTCATTCAACAGGCCGTGCTTTGGTGCAATGTGGTAGCTTGGATAAAACGGGTCAGTTTGTGTTTTGTGTTCAATATCCGCCAAATACTCCTCGCTCACCTCGTGAATTCGGACAAAGCGGTTTTGACGATTAGAAAAATCCATAACAACTCCAAGAAAAAGATATTCACTCAAATAGGTGGTGAAAAATTATTTAGGCTCTTTGTAAAGCAGCTTTGTTAATGCGAAAGCCGAAGCCGCACCCACTAACATAACCATCACATACATTCCTAGACCGCCGCCAAGGTAAAGCAGAACACCCGGTAACATGGTTGCACCCGTACCCGCAGAGCCGATACCTGCAATCGCGCCCAAACAGCCACCTAATGCACCGCCAATACAGCCATACAAGAACGGTTTTACGCGAGGTAGAGTAATCGCGAACATCGCTGGCTCAGTGATACCAAACAGAGCTGGCAACGCTGCACCAAACATACCGGTGCGCTTCACTTTGTCTGTCTGCATCGACATCACCGCCATTGCCGCACCAAACTGGCCTGCGATTGCAGCAGTACCCAATGGGTTGATGTAGTCAAAGCCTGTGTCTGTCACCATTGCGATCGTGATAGGCACTATGGTGTGGTGCATACCTGTTACCGCCATGAATTGAATTGCGCCGCCGTAAATCAAGCCGCCAATGCCGTATGGGATTTGTAAGAAGTAAAGCACGGCTTCGGTAATGAGTTTTTCAATACCAAGTAGGATTGGACCAACGAACACCAAGCCTGCAATCAAAGAGACCAACAACGTAATAAATGGTGTCAGAATCAAATCCAGAACTTCAGGGATGTGTTTGCGTGATGTGCGCTCAACTAAGGCAGCAAACCAACCCATAAATACCGCAGGAAGAATCGAGCTTTGTAAGCCAGTCACCGCAATTTCGAAGCCCATAAATGGAATCATCATCGCTTCGGCGTTACCAAAGGCAACATCCCATTTGCTTGCCAACTGCGGTGCCACCAGCATCAGACCCAAAACAATACCGAGTACTGGGTTACCGCCAAACACTCGCATGGCAGACCATGTCACCAACACTGGAATAAAGATGAAAGCAGTATCAGTTAAAACTTGAGACAACGTATTTAACTGTGGAGACAGTTCTATACCGAAGCCGTTAACCAACAGTCCGCGCAAGCCCATCAGTAAGCCGGTTGCAACCAATGCAGGGATGATGGCAACAAAGATGTCAGAGAAAGTACGTGTTACGGTTTGGAACGTGCTGACTTTGTCTTTGTTCTCTTCAGTTTGTGGGGCTTCTTCAATGGCTTCATTGCCTTTCATGATGGCAAAAACCTTACCCACAAAACCAGTACCTAAGATCACTTGGTGCTGACCATTTTGGAAGAAGTACCCGTGTACACCTTCTGTTGCGCTGAGTCCTTCAGCGTCGACTTGTTCATCGTCCTTGGCCACAACACGCAGTCGTGTTGCACAGTGATTCAGTTGTGCGATATTGCCCTCACCTCCCAGTAAGGCCATAACTCTATTCGCTACAACTTTCGCATCTCGCGCCATAATTTTTGTCTCCAAAGAGTGCAAAGAAATAACAACCTGTATCTAACTTGTATTCATAATAATACAGGTTAGATACAGGTTGTATTTTTCACTGTCGTTTTTTTGTTATTCGTCACACTTGTTATTTATTGGAAATGCATAAGATTGCTTACATTCAAAACCTATAGCTAAAAAAATAGCCCACAAACGTGGGCTATTCGACATTCTCTAAACTCGTGCGGTTATCTCAAAATCATACAAGCTAGATTTATAGTAAACCGTTGAATACTCGTAGATCTTCAGCTCTTCATAGTAGTTTTGTGATTGGTTGATCAAGATAGGATCAAGCTCCCCAACATCCAATAACTTCTGAACATTAGCGTCAGGCAGCGCCGGTAATAACTTTTGTTGCGTCTTGACCATCTCAATACCGTGACGACTCAAATATTCGAACTTCGATCCCTTGAGATCGTCTTTTGTTAGGTTGGGAAGTAGTACTCGTGGGATGTAGAACTCTTCAAATGAGACGACTTGATCGTTAACCAGTCTTAAACGACGAGCAAAATTAACCGGCTCGCCAACAGCGATATTGAGTTTTTTAGCGACAAGCTCATCTGCAGGTTGCACCTCAAAGGCATCGACAATATTGGTCGCTTCTAGACCCGCACCTGCCGCCTCTTGCGCCAAACCAGACATAGATAAGAAGTCATGACGCAGTTTATTGGATTTAACAAAGCTGCCCTTTCCTTTCTCTGAGAAGATGTAACCACCATCATTGAGTTGCTGCAGTGCTTTACGCACCGTTACACGGCTGACTTTCAGCAGATCCACGAGCTGATTTTCAGACGGGAGCTTGCTGCCCGCAGGATAAGTGCCTTTATCAATCTCGCGCTTTAACTCTCCCGCGACTTGAATGTACAAAGGCTGCAAATTTTTTTGCTCAAATAACTCAGTCATAATTCCATAAAAACTAAGGGGGTTCGGTTCATATTACTCAAGCTATCAAGGAATACCAAGCCTACAGAGCGAGAGAAAACAATTTCTAACCAAAGAGATGGGTAATATTTTGAAGAGATTTTGGCGAACACCAGAAAGCAAAAAGCCGCTCGTTAAGAGCGGCTTTTTTAAAGGGTGGGAACCCAGCCACATCCCGGCACACAAGTCACTCGCTGCGGCTGCTTCCTTCCGGACCTGACCGAGTTCACGAGCTATTGTTGCGGGAGGACCAGGCCCCCATAGATTCGTTTTCTAAGAGGCTTGCCTCAAAGAGTGACTGGATTATTAAGCATCCCCGCAACCATTGCAAGCCCTTCCACCCTATTTTTAAACAATTGTGGTCTAAGTGCTTATCCTTTATTCAAACCACAGGCAAATCGCAGGGAAATTGGTCACTTACCTGCGATTAAGGTGAGGCGAACAAGAACGGTCATCGTTGCGAATGTACGATTCACTCGCTTAGATATCGATGTCTTCGTTATCTTCCGTGCGAATGATGTAGTCGGTCATCCATGCCGTACCCAACAAGCAGAGCCAAACCACAAACACAGGGCTTGGTACCTCAATACTCGGTGTAATCACCAAAGCCGCAAAGCCTGCTGTCGGTAATGTCCAGCACAGCAGCTTGTTCCAGCGGAAGGTTTTTAGTTTAGTCATCGCCTCCATTGACGCCATGATGCCCGTCACGCACAAGGCCACCAGTGCCGCATAAGGTAGGTCTGCTATCCAGAGTGGCAATATTAAAAACAATGACCACCAGCTATGTCGGCTGGCCGGTTTGAGATGATTGGCTGCCCACCAGATAACCATAATGGATAGGGTTTGAAGAACGGTTACCCAAGGCGTACCATCAAGCTTGCCTGCAGATTGAGTTACCATAATACCGACTTGCAGCGTCGTGACAATAAGTCCAGACACCACCACTACCGAGAGGCTGCTGCGACGAGAGAATACCACCATCAACAGTGGGAATAGCACCCAAGCGCTGACTGATAAGGTAATTGGCTGCATAGGCAGGGTTAAGCCATAGATGGTCATTGAAGCAAGCAGTGCCAAGCCTGCTACTCCCCCTTGCGGCAAAATCCATAGCGCGGGGATAACCATAGCCAAAACGGGAATGTCGCCGTCACTTAAACTAATTGCTCGGGCACAAACAACCGCTAATAAGGTTGTCACTAAGAACTGAAACGTTGAAAATACCATAGCTCTCTCCTTCTACCGATCCGTGGTATTAATGAACTAGGAATAGTTAGTATGGACCAATTTTTACCCCAAATCTTTGCTGTAATTCACCAAATTCCCTATGGGAAAGTAACAACTTATGGAGACATAGCACGTTTTTCAGGCTTTCCAGGCTATGCGCGTCACGTAGGCAAAGCTTTGGGCAATTTACCAGAGGGAAGTCAGCTCCCTTGGTTTAGGGTCATTAATAGTAAAGGCGAGATTTCGCTAAAAGGCGAGGACTTCGAGCGACAAAAGCGTCATTTAGAAGCGGAAGGCGTTGAAGTGAGTGAGACAGGTAAAATTAAGCTCAGAAAATACAAATGGCAGCCGTAACGCTGCCATTGTTCTTTATTCAGTTCGTTCTCTTAGAGAGCAACAATTAACGCACACCTACTAAACGCAAATCCAATGACTCTGTGCTCTCTGCATCTGTGATTACAGGTGCAATCGTATCTGTTGTGAAACGTAGCTTACTATCAACATGGATACTTGCGCGCACATTGTAGCGATGGTTCGCCTTAATCTGGCTAGCATCGTACTTCAATTCAAAAGCAAATGGGACCTGCTTGCCATCGGTTGTGAATTCTTGAGTTGCCAATACCTTTGAAGGTGCATCAGCCAGTGAGATATCTTCTAGTGTTACCGTTACTAGTGCATTTTCAGGAAGTGCAATGCGCTCTCGGTAACTTACCGTACCGGTTACCATTTTCATGTTTTCTGCGACAACCTGTTGAGGTGCCTCACTTTGTTCAGTGGTTTGGCAGCCAGCTAGGAAGCCAAAAGAGATTAAAGACGTTGCGATTAATAAAGCCTTTTTCATAAGATATTTCTCTCAATGTGTTTGCCGGATATAGCAAAACTGAATGCTAATTATAAGAGAGCTTTCATATTCTGTCTTGAAACCCTATGATTTATTGACAGATATTTGACTGAGTGGCTCGGTTAACCCTTTAACCTGCTCTCATTTTATTAAGAGGTACTCTGGCAATGAGTCAACCATTAAAAGAACTACTAAGTTTACTTCAGCTAGAAAAACTGGAAGAAGGTCTGTTTCGAGGACAGAGTGAAAACCTTGGACTGCCACAAGTTTACGGCGGACAGGTACTTGGCCAAGCGTTGTCTGCTGCGCGCTATACGGTTGAGGAAGATCGCAGTGTCCATTCGTTTCACAGCTACTTTCTGTATCCGGGTGATCCAGAGAAGCCGATTATTTATGATGTAGAGAACTTACGAGACGGGCGCAGCTTCAGCACTCGCCGTGTTAAAGCGATTCAAAATGGTCGTCCTATCTTCTACCTCACCGCTTCATACCATGGTGATGCTGAAGGCTTTGAACACCAAAACACCATGCCAGATATTCCTGGCCCTGAGAACTTTGCTTCTGAGACTGAACTGGCTAGCCACATCGCGGAATTTTTACCAGAGAAGCTACGTAAAGCCTTCTGTGGTGAAAAGCCAATCGAAATGCGCCCTGTAACCGTGGTCAACCCACTCAAACCAAAGAAAACTGAGCCAAAACAATACCTATGGGTACGTGCTAACGGTGAAATGCCAGATAACCACCTGATTCATCAATATCTACTGGCTTACGCTTCTGATTGGGGTTTCTTGGTTACGGCTTTACATCCGCATGAAGTTTCGCTGATGACACCGAACTTCCAAGTCGCCACGATTGACCACTCAATCTGGTTCCACCGCCCATTCAAAATGGATGAGTGGCTGTTGTACGCGATTGAAAGCCCAACCGCGAGCAACACGCGCGGTTTAGTTCGAGGTGAGATCTACAACCAACAAGGTCAGTTGGTGGCAACGGCGGTTCAAGAGGGCGTAATGCGCTTTACTAAGTAGTTCTCGTCAAGCGTAGCCAATATTGTTAAACCAAAACACAAAGGGCTTGAGTACTAATCAAGCCCTTTTCTATGTTCTTAATGGTTCAAATACCTATTCTGCAAGCGGTACTTCTTCTTCACCCTGAACGCGAGTCTTAATCCCATTACCAGCATCGCGAATCAAGTTGATTGGTGACAACACCACCCCTTTCACTGTCCCTTCAACTGCCCCTTGAGTCGCGGTTTGAGCTAACACTTTACTCTTATCCACCAGCTCTGTTGCCTGATTCAAAATCCCTGGAACCTCTTCTCTTAACTGAGCAGATTCTTGCACAACGACAGGGATCACCTGTTCACGATAAGCTTGGCTTTCTGCCAGCACAGGCGGCACCACATCCACTCGGTAACGTGTGACTTCGTTGAGAGTCGGAGGTATCACATCCGTTCTCAATACTTTAATTTCTTTCAATACGGTAGGCACCGTCTCTGTTCTTACATTTTTCACTTCAAGCAGAATAGATGGGATCTTACTGTCCACTGAAGCGACGGTTTGATTAACCTCATCAACGGTTTGACGCACCGCTTCTACAGTCAACAGTACCTCTGGAGCTAGCTCATCAATATGCTCGGCTAACGCAAGAAACTCTTCCACTTTGAGCTCCTTGGTAACAACAGATAGGTCGTCAATCACCTGTGGGTAGGTATCCACCACCTCACCTACCTTATTGGTAAAAGCGAAGATGCTATATCCCAAATAAAAAATCGCCGTCGCCAATAGCAACTGAATGGCCATAGAGATTTTTGCTTGCATAAACGTCCTTATTTTCCTGATTAGTACCTTGAGTTAGCTCATTGATGCCTTGCGTTAACCAAACGACACCCTTTCCATTAATTATAGCGGCAGTGCGGTTGTGTATTTCAAAGGTTCCATTGCAAATGTCGAGGTCACATTAGAGAGGCCATCCACACTGTTCACTAGGCGCTTATAAAACTCATCAAAACACTTCATGTCTCTGACCTGAACTTTGAGCATGTAGTCATATTCGCCAGCCATTCGGTAGAACTCCATCACTTCTGGGAATTCTGAAACCGTGCCGACGAAACGCCCGTACCATTCATGTGAGTGGTCGCTGGTTTTGACCAAAACAAATGCCGTAAAAGATAAATCCAGCTTCTCGGGGTTAAGCAGCGCAACACGTTTTTCTATCACCCCCTCCTCTTCTAAACGCTTGAGGCGCTTCCAACAAGGAGTCGTAGTGAGGTTAACGGCTTCCGCAATATCGTTAAGTGACAGTGTGCTGTCTTGCTGTAGCAGACGCAGTATTTTTTTGTCCGTGGCATCGATCATGTTTTTAATAAAAGCCTATAAAAGAGAAATTTTTTCTACTTAGTCATCAATATGCAGTAAATATAGCAAAGTTTTTCTCTGCGGTTCCCGCTAATTTAGTGACATAGCAAAGATAAAAATGACAACGTCAAATTTCTGGAGATACCCCTATGTGTACTGACCATAAATGGATCAACAACGCCATCCGCAAAATCGAAGCAGACTTTCAACGTTCCGCTGATACTCACCTTATCCAGCTTGATTTACCGAGTGTCGAAGGCATCGATATCTACCTAAAAGATGAAAGTACACACCCTACGGGATCTCTAAAACACCGCTTAGCACGTTCACTTTTCCTATACGCGATTTGTAATGGCTGGGTTGGTCCAGAGACCACTATCATTGAATCTTCATCTGGTAGTACTGCAGTATCAGAGGCGTATTTTGCTCGTTTGCTTGGCCTACCTTTCATTGCTGTTATGCCAAAGTGCACAGCCAAGAAAAAGATTGAGCAGATTGAGTTCTACGGCGGCCAAGCTCACCTCGTTGATCGCTCTGACCAGATTTATGCTGAGTCTCGTCGCCTTGCTGAAGAGCTGAATGGTCACTACATGGATCAATTCACCTATGCAGAGCGTGCAACCGACTGGCGCGGTAACAACAACATCGCCAACTCGATTTTCAACCAGATGCAAATGGAAGATCACCCTATCCCAGCATGGGTCGTGATGAGCCCTGGCACCGGTGGCACATCTGCAACCATTGGTCGTTTCATCCGCTACCAACAACATGAAACACAACTGTGTGTGGTAGACCCTGAGAACTCGGTGTTCCACGACTTCTTTAAGACAGGCAATGTAGACCTCACTGGCGACAAAGGCAGTAAGATTGAAGGCATTGGCCGCCCACGCGTGGAGCCAAGCTTCATCACAGGTGTAATTGATGAGATGCGTACTATTCCAGATGCAGCAAGTATTGCGACAACGCACTGGTTATCTGAACTGCTTGGCCGTAAAGTCGGCGCTTCAACAGGTACAAATATGTATGGCGTATTACAGCTAGCAAGCGAGATGAAAGCACGTGGCGAGAAAGGCTCTATCGTGACTCTGTTGTGTGATAGCGGTGAACGTTACCTAGACACATACTTTGATGACGAGTGGGTTCGTGAAAACATCGGTGATATTGAGCCGTTCGCGGAAAAACTCAAAGTGTTTAACCAAACCGGCGAGCTGTAAACACTCG
This sequence comes from Vibrio sp. R11-SG3-ISO9, assembly GCF_059834255.1. Taxonomy (NCBI): domain Bacteria; kingdom Pseudomonadati; phylum Pseudomonadota; class Gammaproteobacteria; order Vibrionales; family Vibrionaceae; genus Vibrio; species Vibrio sp. R11-SG3-ISO9. Next base: position 37,617 of record NZ_JCBDGU010000035.1, on the reverse strand, counting down.
TTTGTTTAAACAATACCGAAAGGATTAAAACAAAAAGCGGCATGAAAAGGTTCATGCCGCTTTTTTAATATGGGGTCGAGTTGTTTACTCAGGCTTTTGCTTCGCTTCGAACGCGGCTAGCTGCTCTGGTGTCGCTTTCGGTTGGTGGTTCTGTTTCCACTCATCATAAGTCATTCCGTATACGCGCTCACGAGCATCATCGATATCGATGTCTAGACCTTGTTGCTCTGCCTCGGCTTTGTACCACTTACTGAAACAGTTACGGCAGAAACCCGCAAGAATCATTAGATCAATGTTCTGAACATCTTTGTTGTCATCTAGATGTGCCAACAAACGACGAAAAGTCGCCGCATCCAGCTTGTCTTGTTCTTCTTGAGACAGATTTTTATATTTGAATTCAGCCACTTTACATTCCTTATTCTGTTCTATTTGTATTGAGCTCTGTTGTTATACAAAAAAAGTGTCAAGCGCGCCAGGCACAAGTCGTGCTTTTTCGTTGTGTATTAGAAAGTAAACGTCATCCCTTAAATATGCTTAGTATCCTAACCATTATGGCTGGTTTATCTTGCAGAGTAATCTTAAGAAATGTGCGGTATTTGGTATCAGAACATAGGTCAACAAATCACAAACAACCGCTTGATTTGCTGATGAAAAATGCTGAATCTAAAACTAATGATACGGTTCTACCTCGAAACCAAGACGACAAAATAACATTAACAGTTCAACGCTAAGGCTCTGAGTTAAAGATGTTCAAGCCACTAAAACGTTGAACACCATTACACGACCATCAAACCTTAGGGACTACCATGAAAAAAATCGCTGTGATTTTAAGTGGCTGCGGTGTATTTGACGGAGCCGAGATCCACGAAGCGGTATTAACGCTGCACGCTATTGAAAAAGAAGGGGCGACATGGCACTGCTTTGCTCCTAATATCGACCAGTTACATGTGGTCAATCACCTTACCGGCGAGGTAACGGAAGAGTCACGCAACGTACTGGTCGAGTCGGCGCGAATTGCTCGCGGCAATGTTCAAGATGTGAAACAACTCGTTGCTCAAGACTTTGATGCTTTGATTGTGCCGGGCGGTTTTGGCGCAGCGAAGAACTTAACCACCTTTGCCGTTGCTCAAACAGATTGCCAAATCAATGAAGATGTTAAGAACGCATGCCTTTCTTTTGCACAAACGAAGAAGCCGGCTGGCTACATGTGTATTGCGCCAGTGATCATTCCAATGGTTTACGCTTCTCAAGCAAAAGGCACAATCGGTAACGATGAAGGAACCGCTAGCGCATTCCAGCAGTTAGGTGGCGTGCACCAAGAGTGCCCTGTGGATGATATTGTTATCGATGGCCAGCACAACATTGTCTCTACACCTGCTTATATGTTGGCTGGCTCTATTTCAGAAGCCAACTCTGGTATCGAGCGTTTGGTAAAAGAGGTTGTCGGGAGAGCGTAACGACTAGCTGATTCACTCCTATATTGTTCCAAGCATTAAAAAAGCTCGACTTCAATTCAGAAGCCGAGCTTTTTAATATTCAGTCCAAAGACAATCTACCCGTGTGAGGTACGACCTACCGTATCGTGACTCAACGCTTTATTCAGTTCAGACTCAACGTGACCTGGAGCTCTTGTCGCACCTGAGATCAGACGATACATCGCTGGAATAACGAACAGAGTTACCAGTGTCGCAAAGCCCATACCGAAGAAGATAACTGTACCTACCGCGACGCGGCTCTCGTAACCCGCACCGGTTGATGTAATCAGCGGAATAGCACCTGCCAGAGTGGTAAACGCTGTCATCATGATTGGACGCAGACGACGCGCAGACGCATCCACAATCGCTTTTTCAAACTCAATGCCACGATCACGCAGTTGGTTGGCAAACTCAACGATCAAGATGCCATTCTTAGTTACCATACCGATCAACATGATCATGCCGATCTGACTGTAGACGTTCAGACCTTGGCTCATCAGCACCAAACCTAAGAAACCACCGAAGATCCCCATAGGTACAGTGAACATCACCACCAACGGGTTGATGAAACTTTCAAACTGCGCCGCTAGCACGAGGTAAGCAACCAACATCGCTAAAGCAAATACCACTAGAATGCTCGATTGGTTCTCTTTGAAGTCTTTAGACTCGCCAGAGTAGCTCACCGAGATATCACCTGGCAGCATCTCAATCGCCTGCTCATCAAGGAAATCAAGGGCTTCACCTAGAGTATAGCCATCCATTAAGTTCGCCTTAATGGTGATCGACTTCTGCTTGTTGTAGTGAGACAAACGAATGGACGATGCAACTTCTTCAATCTTAGTTAGTGTATCTAGCGTGACTAGCTCACCAGACTGGGTTCTCATGTAAATCTGGCTGAGATCATTGGCGTTGTTGAAGCTGTTCTCATCACCACGCAGGTAGACATCGTACTCTTCACCACGCTCTACAAAAGTGGTTTCACTCTTACCACCTAGCATAATCTCTAGCGTGTCTGAGATATCTGAAACACTCACACCAAGCTCAGCAGCGCGTTGCTTGTCGACAGTTACCAACAGCTCAGGCGTCTTCTCTGAGTAGTCGATATCGGCACCTTCCATCATTGGCGAGTCTTCAGCCGCTTGCTTGAGGATCTCAGCCCATTTTTGCAGTTCAGGGTAATCCGAACCACCAAGAACAAACTGAACAGGTTCGCTCGAACCGCCGCGGAAACCCGGCATGAATGGGAAAATACGAACATCCGGAATTCCCGTCAGCGCTTTTCTCACTTGACCTAGCGCTTCTTGAGCGGTCGCTTCACGCTCATTCCAGTCTTCTAGAATCATGATCACGAAGCCAGTTTGGTCACCTGCATTACCGCCGAATGCTGGCGACTGTAAGCTGAACGACTTCAAGAACCCTTGACCTAGTAGCGGCATCAAACGCTCTTCAACCAGATCCATGTTGGCGGACATGCGGTTATAACTGGTTGCATCTGCACCACGAACAAACGCGAAGATCACACCTCGGTCTTCTTGTGGTGTTAGTTGTGCTGGCACTTGTTGCATTAAGCCGTAGCTGCCGCCCAGACATGCAATAATGATGATTGGTGCGGCCAAACGCCACGCCAGAGCACGACGCAAAACGCTGCGATAGCCTTTCTCTAGCTTGCCGAAAACGCGCTCAACGAAGTGATTGAAACGATTCGGTTTCACGTTAGCTTTTAAGATCTTACTGCCCAGTACTGGCGTCAGTGTTAAAGCAACTAACGAAGAGAAGATCACCGACATTGCTAATAGCACTGAGAATTCAGTGAACAGCAGGCCAACCATGCCATCCATAAAGGAGATAGGTAGGAATACCATCACCAGTACTAGCGTTGTTGCAACAACGGCAAAACCAACTTCGCGCGTACCTTTATAGGCAGCAAGCAGTGGCGATTCACCACGTTCGATGTGGTGGAAAATATTCTCGACTACAACGATAGCGTCATCCACTACCAGACCAATCGATAGAATTAGCGCCATCAAAGTGATCAAGTTAATCGAGAATCCAAAATAGTACGCTGCAATAAATGAAGATATTAGAGATACAGGCACCGTTACTGCAGGAATCAAAGTGGCACGTGCTTGGCCGATAAACACGTATAAAACCAAGATAACCAAGCCACCTGTGATAAACAGGGTGCTGTACACCTCTGTAATTGAGCGGTCAATGAAGACAGTTGAGTCGTAGTCAATCGCTAAGCGCGTACCGTCAGGTAAGAACTTTTGAATGTTCTCTACTTCTTTGTGAACAAGGTCAGCCACTTCTAGCGGGTTCGCATCCGATTGCGGCACAATACCCATGCTCACGTTGACGATACCGTCACTCTTAAAGGTCGAGTTTTCATTCTCTGCGCCAATATAGACATCAGCAACGTCTTTTAGGTAGATCGGAGAGTTGTCCGATGCACGCTTAACAACTAGATACTCGAAGTCTTCCGCTTGGGTATAAGAACGTGCAGTACGAACCGACATTACGATCGCATCGTTACGTACCTCACCGCCCGGGCTCTCAATGTTCTCGTTGCGTAGTGCAGTAGTAATGTCCGTTGCCGTCACACCACGCCCCGCCATCAACTCAGGCTTGAGTTTGACGTACATAACCTTATATAGGCCACCCGAGATATCAACCGAGCTAACACCTGAAATCAAACTGAACCTATCGATAAGCACACGCTCGGTGTAGTCCGTCAGTTGAGTTCGGTCCATTTCAGTGGAGCTAAGGTTTATGTATAATGAAGCTTCACCGCTACCATTGTTCTTATAAACAATCGGATCGTCCGCTTCATCAGGCAAAGAGCGTTGCGCACGGGCTACCGCATCACGAACATCACTAACACCAGTATTAAGGTCATAGCCGAGTTCAAAAGTAATAGTGATACGTGAAGAGCCGTTTCGAGTCGTCGACTCGATCTCATCTATCCCACTAATACCAGATAGCTGATCCTCTAGATTGGAGGTAATCTGGCTTTCAATGATGGTCGCAGAAGCGCCTTCATACCGAGTACTAATAGAAACAACTGGGCTCTCGATATCTGGCATTTCTCGTACGGCAAGTTTGCTGAACGAAACGATACCAAACACCACTAACAGCAAACTGAGAACCAGCGCTGCTACTGGTCTTTTTACTGAAACATCAGATAACAGCATTAGTTAGATTCCTCTTGCTGAGGTTGACGCTTCGCTGATGTTGTTACACCAAGCTCTTGTACCTGAACGCCATCGCGCATGTTCACAATGCCTTGGACCACGATCTTCTCACCAATATTGATGCCTTTTTCGATAACCACTTCGTTACCAATACGAGCACCTAGGAATACTTCCGTACGCGTCGCTTTGTTATCTTCGCCGACGACATAAACGTAACGTTTAGTGCCTGAGTATTGCAGAGCCTGCACAGGGATAATCGGCGCTTCAACGGGTGGGAAGTCCATCTCAGCTGAAACGAGCATACCCGGCTTTAGATAGTCGTTCGGGTTATCGAAGTGAATACGAACACGCAGGTTCAGTGTTTCTGTGTTAATGCGTGAGTCGATACCCACGACAGTGCCTGAGAATTCAGTATCGCCCCATGCGCTTGTGCGTGCTGTTACTGTCATACCTTTTGAAAGCATCGCTAGGTAACGCTCTGGAACCTGAAGATCTAACTGCATCACAGATAAGTCATCCAGTGTCACCAATTCAGTACCTGAACTAACGAGTTTGCCGCGGCTAAAGTCAATAAAACCCACGGTGCCAGAGAATGGTGCTGAAATATGAAGATCTTTTAGGTTGGCATTTGCTGCTGCTAGTCTCGCAAGTGCAATCTCTACACTGGTTTTCTGCGCATCGATTTCAGTTTGTGTGATAGCGTTTCTTTTTACTAAGCGCTCAAACTCGGCCAATTTACGACGTTCGTCTTTTAGATACGCTTTTGCTTCTGCCACCGCCGCTTTGGCTTTGTCGTCATCCAGTTGAACCAATAGCTGGTCTTTCTTAACTTCTTGGTTAGCTTTGACATGAATAGAGTCAACTTTGCCAGAGATCTCAGAAGAGATGATCACTGATTGCTCAGCTTCTAGCTTACCAACCAGTGAAAGTGACTGGTTAACTTGATGAATATCGACCTGCTCAGTAACGACAGTCACTGAGCTTGGCCCCATGCGCTTAGCAACTACGGCTGGAGACGCCAAGATGATAGATAAGCTAAGTAGAGATAAAATGGATTTATGTGTCATAACGATAGTCTGTAAGTTAGATTCGAGATCTCTATAAAGTAATTAACCGTATTCTATCAACTGATAGCAACGAATAACGTCAAGAAGTGTAAATGTCGCTAAATTATGCTGACATTCGGTAAAATATCGCGAGTCCAGCCAACTTTAATGGTCGACTAAATACAATTACTTTCGGCATTTACGGTAATTACGCACTCTATAATTTAGGACAGCAATACGGTACAGCCAGAACATATGTTCACTTACCGAGCAAAACGCGCACTTTTCGCTATCTTTGCCCAAAAAGGCAGCATTCAACACAAAACCATAAGAAAAACTCTTTACAGGTTAAACGTGTTTGCTATGATGCGCTCCGCACTTGAGAGATGCGTTGGGAAAAACATTTCTTAAGCCTATCCACTAAGAGATAGGAAAACACCCCTGGAGGGGTTCCCGAGTGGCCAAAGGGAGCAGACTGTAAATCTGCCGGCTCCGCCTTCGATGGTTCGAATCCGTCCCCCTCCACCATATTCTTCTTAGCTCATTAGAGATAAGAAAACCTCAATTGAATCGTTGGGAAAACTTCAATTGAGCCTATTTTAGATAGGAAACACCCTGGAGGGGTTCCCGAGTGGCCAAAGGGAGCAGACTGTAAATCTGCCGGCTCCGCCTTCGATGGTTCGAATCCGTCCCCCTCCACCATATTCTTCTTAGCTCATTAGAGATAAGAAAACCTCAATTGAATCGTTGGGAAAACTTCAATTGAGCCTATTTTAGATAGGAAACACCCTGGAGGGGTTCCCGAGTGGCCAAAAAGGGAGCAGACTGTAAATCTGCCGGCTCCGCCTTCGATGGTTCGAATCCGTCCCCCTCCACCATATTCTTCTTAACTCTTTAAGAGATAAGAAAACCTCAATTGAATCGTTGGGAAAACTTCAATTGAGCCTATGTCAGATAGGAAAATACCCTGGAGGGGTTCCCGAGTGGCCAAAGGGAGCAGACTGTAAATCTGCCGGCACTGCCTTCGATGGTTCGAATCCGTCCCCCTCCACCATATTCTTCTTAACTCTTTAGAGATAAGAAAACCTCGATTGAATCGTTGGGAAAACTTCAATTGAGCCTATGTTTTAATTGCTTTTAGCTTTTAAAGACTGGGGAAAACACCCTGGAGGGGTTCCCGAGTGGCCAAAGGGAGCAGACTGTAAATCTGCCGGCTCCGCCTTCGATGGTTCGAATCCGTCCCCCTCCACCATATTCTTCTTAGCTCAATAAGAGATAAGAAAACCTCGATTGAATCGTTGGGAAAACTTCAATTGAGCCTATGTTTTAATTGCTTTTAGCTTTTAAAGACTGGGGAAAATACCCTGGAGGGGTTCCCGAGTGGCCAAAGGGAGCAGACTGTAAATCTGCCGGCTCCGCCTTCGATGGTTCGAATCCGTCCCCCTCCACCATATTCTTCTTAACTCTTTAGAGATAAGAAAACCTCGATTAAATCGTTGGGAAAACTTCAATTGAGCCTATGTTTTAATTGCTTTTAGCTTTTAAAGACTGGGGAAAAAAACCTGGAGGGGTTCCCGAGTGGCCAAAGGGAGCAGACTGTAAATCTGCCGGCTCCGCCTTCGATGGTTCGAATCCGTCCCCCTCCACCATATTCTCTTAAGAGATCGAAAAGCCAACTCACTGAGTTGGCTTTTTTTGTATCTGACCATACTCATATCGCCGTAGATTTGGCTCATACTTTGTAGACCTACAAAACTTGATGCATTCAATACTTCTAATTTTTCTTCCATTCGATATGCGCGAACCTTGTTAATCGATTGATACATATCAATATTTTATAAAACAACAAGCATAAAGTCCCCTTGCGAATACTAATTAAAAAGCACAATGTCTTTTAGGCTAAGCAAGGAAAGAAACATGAGTAATCACAATTGGATGATGGTGAGTCTGTGTCTTATCGGATTAACAGCGTGTGGCGGTGGAGGCTCGAGCTCTCCTTCTACTCCGGTATCATCTGCTATTTCTACCAATCAATATCTACCTGCGCAGAATGGTGCAGCTTGGACTTACAGCGACGATAACACAGGACAAAGCTATAAAGTCACGAGTTCTCCAGTCACGGTAAACACCGACGGCGGTGAAACATTCTCGCTCAACTGGCCACACAGCGGGTTCAGGCAATCCTTTGAATATAAAGATCAGAGGCTTTATCTAGATGGCCTCACCTTTAATAAAGTCATGGTGAATGGCACCCGTTACACAGCTCAATTTGATATCTCCACAGCTCCCTTTCTTCTACTCCCGGCTTATGCGGAATTAGGCGAACGGTCAGACGCAGGCTACAGCGAAGCGACTACAACAATCACGCCCGACCCGGGGCCCGCTTATACTAGCGTGTTACCAATCTGGAAAAACCACGGAATTGAGACCGTTGTGACTCAACATGGCTCTTATGAGGCAGTACATATTGAGTTTGTTTTAGCGTTTGATGTTACGGTCTACTCTCCAACATACGGTGCAATTAATCTTGACCAAATCTCATTGAGGCAAGAACTTTGGTTTACGCCGAGTATCGGTATCATCAAAATCAAGGACACCAGTGCTTCAGTTACCAATCCAACCGAACTCACACTCGATGGCTTCAATCGTTTTAGAGACGAAGATGACGAAGTCACAGCAACACTGCCAGCAGCCATTGAGATTGACGAACAAAGCCCTTGGAAAAACTTACACAGTGCCTTTGGTGTTGATGCCTTTTACGGTACTTGGCAAGAAAGTGCCAACACCTGTTCACCAGGTCCAACAGATGATTCTCGCTATCAACTTACGTTGTCTGAGCAAAGTTACACATTAACCAAAGTCACCTACCAAAATGGCGACTGTGGTGTTGAGGGAACAAACGTATTTAAAACAGAGTCCGTTAAAAGAGGTGGTTATACGTTTATTGATGATGGGCAACAATCAGATTCGGTATCACTTAAGCTCAGTGTTCAGTCTGAAACTCTACGCGAACAACTTCCTGATGGTCCTTGGGGTGAATACTACGATGGTACCAGTGGCGTTGAAGAGATCATCAGTCTCAAAAAGACTGCCGATGACCAGCTAAAATTTGAGATCTATGACTGGGGAAGTATGCACAACCATACGTTGAACTATACCCCTTAGCTTCACAGATGATTTACCACCAATAAAAAAGAGCCCTTGCCATAACAGCAAGGGCTCTTAATCTAATCACGAAACTGGATTAATTAGCCTTGGATACCAACGATCAACCAAGGTGCATTTGGCGCAGTAAGGTCGCGCTCTAAGTGCCAGATGTCCGTAATATCTTCTTCGATACCTTCAACTGAGTCACGGTAGCGACCGCTGAATTGAAGACTCAATTGCGCCTTGCTGCCGTCATGGTCAGCACGAACAATTTCCGCATCTACGTACATTACGTCTGTATGTTGCTCACCTTCAAGCTTGTTGCGCTCTGCTTTTAGGTCTTCAAACAGACTTGGAGATACATATTCTTCAATCGTGTTCAGTTCATTGTGATTCCAAGCGCCTTGTAGGGTACGGTAGTGCTCACGAGAACCGTTAATGAATGCGGCTTGATCAAAACCCGGTGGGTAGTTATGAGGAACATCGCTTTGTGCGCCAAAACCAAAACCGCCAGCTGTGCCTTGTGATTGAGGTTGTGCTTGTTCAAAGTTATGAACGTTTGGCTGCTGTTGTGGTTGCTCAAACTTGTTCTGACCCATACCACCAAATGCAGGCTGTTGGCCGCGTTGCTGATTCATTGAGCCCTGCTTAGCACCCAACATGCCACGTAGGAATTTAAATGCTAGGAACGCAATCAGACCCATGATCAGGATATCCATGAACTGGATACCTTCAAAAGCGCCACCAAAGAATGCCGCTAACAGGCCACCAGCCAGTAGGCCGCCTAATAGACCACCCATTAGACCTTTTTTACTAGAGCCAGCCGCATTTGTCTTGCCAGCTTGGTCTTGCTTAATCGAGTTTGTGTTTTGCTGTTGTTGTTTAGGAGCGGGAGCCGTTTTGAAACTTTTACCAAATGACTTACCACCACCAAACTTTTTCGCTTCTGCGATTGGTGTCACCGCGACTGATACCATCATAATCGCGATTAGTGAGAAAAATCGTTTCATTCTTATCCTTTATAGGTTTCGTTATCTTTCGACTCTTTAATCATACTCGTTAACAATGAACAATGAAATATTCACAGCCGCTACACATGTATCATAATATTGCTGAGATTAATTTAACCCTTGTAGAGTAAAGCATTGACGCCTACTAGAGCGGGCGACTAAAATATTGAACGTTGTTCATTAATAGAAGTTCACCATGGCCAGAAGAAACGATCACACGCGCGAGCAATTAGTTCAGCTCACACTCGACACAGTTACTCAATTTTTAGAAGAACACTCATATCACGAGTTGAGCCTTCGAAAAATCGCGAACATGATTGGATATGTGCCAAGTACCCTTGTTAATGTATTCGGCAACTACAACCTGCTTCTTCTGCACGTTGTTGCTAAAACACTTGATGAACTGTCTGCTGAAGCGGCCGTGGCAGTTGAGCAATCAAGCAACCCACAAGATGCACTGTTTAACCTAGCTTACTGTTATCACGACTTTGCTCTTAAGCATCCAAACCGTTGGCAATTGGTGTTCGAACACAACATGAATGGTGAAAACCTACCTCAGTGGCAATCGAACCGTATCGATAAAATGACGGGTATGCTTGAGCAACTGTTACTTGCTATTGCCCCGCATCACACTGAAAAAGAAGTACTGAAAGCAAGCCGAGTATTATGGTCTGGCGTGCACGGTATTACGCTGCTGAGCGTCGATGACAAGTTCTTCGCTTCCGAGCCAATTGATGGTAAAGACCTGATTAATAACTTATTATCAAATTACTTAACCAATTGGTAGACCATTACAGTGGCAAATGAATAAGGTCGCAAATGAACAAGGTTCGTATATGAAGAGCAGCAGCCAATCTTCGCTGTTAACGCAACAAAGGTTCCTACCCTATTTTATTACCCAGTTTCTAGGGGCCTTTAACGACAATATCTTCAAGAATGTGTTGCTGCTGTTTGTCGCTTTCGCTAGCGTCGACACATTACCCATCTCTAGCAACCTTTTCATTAACCTGGCTGCTGGTCTGTTTATACTGCCATTCTTCCTGTTTTCTGCACTGGCAGGCGTACTCGCGGACAAATATGAAAAGTCATGGTTCATTCGTAAGGTTAAGCTGCTCGAAATCGTGATTATGTCGTTAGGTGCGATTGGCTTTATCTACGAAAGCTACGGCATTCTTTTGCTCTTACTGTTCCTTATGGGAACTCAGAGTGCTTTCTTCGGGCCAGTGAAATACGCACTATTGCCTCAACAACTTGAACCTAAAGAGCTTGTCTCCGGTAACGCTTTGGTCGAAACCGGCACCTTCCTGGCGATTCTTATTGGTACTTTAGGCGCAGGGATTATTGCCTCTCATGAGAGTGCAAAGATCGTAGCCTCGGTGTGTATCGTTCTATTCGCTGTAATGGGTTATGGCGCGAGCTGCTTTATCCCAAATGCGCCAAGCAATGCGCCAGACATGAAAATCAAATGGCGACCAATTGCTCTAACGCGCCAAACACTAAAGATTGCTAAAAAAGACCGTCCGACTTTCCAAGCGCTGATGGCCATCAGTTGGTTCTGGTTCTTAGGCGCAGCGTACTTAACCCAATTCCCTAACTTTACCAAGATTCATTTGAACGGTACCGAGAGCGCGGTGGCTTTCTTGCTAGCACTGTTCTCTGTTGGTATCGCTATCGGTTCATTAGCTTGTGACAAGCTCTCTAATCACCGTATTGAGATTGGTATCGTTCCTATGGGAAGCTTGGGTATTTCCTTGTTTGGATTGCTGATGGCTCTTTCAGTCCCAGAGAATTTGCCTCAATTCGAATCCTTTGATCAATTTATTGTTCACTCTGATCTCTGGCCACTGTTTGCATACCTACTGCTTCTTGGTATTTCCGGTGGTATTTTCATCGTTCCGCTGTACGCCTTAATGCAGTTCAGAGCTGAACCAAACGAACGAGCTCAAGTAATTGCAGGGCTAAACATTTACAACTCTCTGTTTATGGTTGGCAGCGCAGTACTCGGTATCATCTGTTTAAGCCTGCTTGAAATGGACATTGTTGACCTGTTCATTCTATTGGCCGCAATGAATACGCTCGTGGTTCTGTACCTCTTCTATCAAGTGCCTATTTACGCATTCAGATTTTTCACTTGGGTTGTAACTCATACCATGTATCGAGTGAAGCATAAGAATCTACATCACTTGCCTGAAAAAGGCGGGGCGTTGATTATTTGTAACCACGTAAGCTATATGGATGCACTACTACTGAGTGCGGTTTGCCCTCGTTTGATTCGATTTGTAATGGAAGAGGACTACGCTAAGCTGCCGCCTATTCGCCGATTCTTAAAACGCGCTGGGGTAATTCCGATTTCAGCGACCAATCGACGCTCAATCCGCAATGCTTTCAACGAGGTCGAGCAAGCTCTGCATGATGGACACATTGTCTGCATCTTCCCTGAAGGGCGTTTAACGTCTGATGGTGAGGTGGGTGAGTTCATGCGCGGTATGGAGCTGATCATCAAGCGTTCTCCTGTTCCAGTCATCCCAATGGCATTGAAAGGCCTTTGGGGTAGCTATTTCAGCCGCTACAAAGGTCGAGCTTGTAAAGGCCTACCAACTCGATTTTGGACCAAACTTGAGATTGAAGCAGGCGACGCTATCGATCCAAAACAAGCTTCATGCGATGTACTGCATCAGAAAGTCGTCGAACTGCGCGGTGATTTTCGCTAGATAACACGTCTCACAACCGCGAGCACCATGGCAAACGAACAAACGTTCAGTTTTTCTAAACGTTTGTTCAGTTCATTTAGACTTACTTATCGACTGTTTAAACGTATAGTGCTCTCTAACTTAACTTAATAATAAAAACTGACACCATCATGAGCTTCAACAAAAGCATCCCTTTTTACCTTGCGGCCCTTTTCTGCCTAACACCTTGGGTAAGCTCCCCGACAGCACTTGTTATCGGCTTTCTGCTCGCAAGTTTAGGCTTGGTTCCAGCTAACCTTGAAGTCGGTAAAATTACTAAGAAGCTGCTCGCCTACTCTATCGTTGGCTTGGGCTTCGGGATTCAATTTGAGAAAGCGTTGTCAGTAACTGGCGATGGTATTGGACTTATTGTTACCACCATCATCGGCACACTAATGATTGGTTGGTTCTTAGCAAAACGCATGGGATTAGACCGCACGACGGGTTACTTAATCTCTTCCGGTACCGCGATTTGCGGTGGTAGTGCCATTGCCGCGGTCGCTCCTGCGATTAAAGCGGATGACGAGCAAATTGGTCTAGCTCTGGCTACTGTGTTCGTATTGAACTCAATTGCGCTGTTTATCTTCCCAATGATTGGTCACGCACTAGAGCTTAGCCAACACACCTTTGGTACATGGGCGGCAATCGCAATTCACGATACCTCATCTGTGGTGGGTGCAGCATCGGCTTATGGTGAAGAGGCTTTAACAACCGCAACAACGCTTAAATTGGCAAGAGCCCTATGGATCATTCCAATTGCGTTAGTCAGTGCGATGATCTTTAAAAGTGACCAAAAGAAGATCACCATTCCCTACTTCATTTTCTTCTACTGCGCAGCTATCGCCGTGAGTGACCTACTGCCGCAATTTGAAATGGTCTACCAAGGAATCTTTGATATTTCCAAGCGCGCTTTGGTGGTTTGTTTATTCCTAATTGGGTGTGGTATCTCTGTTGAAAAGCTCAAAGCAGCCGGGCCTAAGCCATTGATGTTTGGTATCACGATGTGGGTATTGATCTCTGTTGGATCGTTAAGTTGGCTGTTATTCGCTTAATTTAAAAACGCCTTATGCCAAAACGCCTTAATCCAAAAAGAAAAACCCTCACCAATGCAATCACAGTGGTGAGGGTTCTTTGTATCTGGTTACTGCTCTTGTACTGAGGTATTGGCTTGACTCTCTTGTTTCTTCATCATAACTAGCACAACCACCAAGATAAATGCGGTGAACTCAGCCAGAGATCGAGTCAGTCCGTGTGAGGTCACTGCCTGTCCAATTTGCAGCAGTACCGCAAAGATCAGCGCTATTTTCATAACCGAAGCCTTATTCACTAGTCCCTTAGAATTAGGCTTTATTATGATGGATAGTTATAAAGATAATAAATTCTGTTTTGAACTATTTTATCTCCAAATCAACTAACCTAGCTCAGTTGCTCCTGTAACCATCGAATAAATGTCCTGACTTTAGGGCGCTTTTCAGTCCCTAGCGGACAAATCAGTTCATAGCTTTTATTCGTTTCCATACTTGGATAAGGCGTAATGAGCTCACCAGTTTCTATGTACTGCTTAACGAAGTGATAGCGTCCCATCGCCACTCCAATATTGTGTAGAGCACTCCTCACTCCCATATCGCGGTGACTGACACAATAGAACTGTTCAAACAGATTTACGTCCAGTTGATGATGCTTTATCCAACGCTGCCAAACATCAGAACCCAATGCATGAATAAAGTTAATCCTGTGTAAGGACTCTAAACCATCTTCAAAAATGTCATTTTCCGCCGCATAACTCGGAGTGCAGACGGGGATGTACCACTGCTCTGATGCGAAAAACAAAAACCAAGTATTCGCAATCACGCTTGCAGCGGCAATGGCATCATTCTTTACCGGTATTACAGAGCCACTGGAATTCAGCTTCATGTTCTTAGCACCAGTACTGTTCTTGATTCACGCTGTGTTAACAGGCTTATCACTGTACATTGCGGTAAGCATGGAGTGGATAGCAGGCTTTGGATTCTCGGCAGGTTTTGTTGACCTAGTACTATCGAGCCAAAACCCACTAGCGACTAACTGGTACATGTAATTGGTTCAAGGTGTGGTGTTCTTCGCGCTTTACTACAGCATCTTCCGCTTTGCGATTATCAAGTTCAATCTGCGCACTCCAGGTCGTGGTGAAGAGATGGAATCAGAGGATAAAAGTGAATCTCCGGAAGCATTGGTTAACCTAACCCAGAACTACATCGAAGCGATTGGTGGTGCAGATAATATTCTTGAAGTGGACAACTGTATCACTCGCCTCCGCCTGACAGTAAAAGACTCGTCAGTAGCAGATAGCGAAGCCTTGAAAAAGCTTGGGCGGCTGGCGTAGTTCCGGTGGGCAAAGGTGGACTACAAGTCATCATTGGTCTAGGAAAAGTCGATAAAGTGGCGGAGCAAATGAAGAAGGCACTTGCTTAATCTAAACAGATACCTTCTTTAACAAGAACTAAGAATTTGTGATGGCTTCACCTCCATCACAACCCCCTGAAGCGCAATTATGACTAGTCACCGTGTATTGCGCTTCGTTTTATTGATGCCTAGCTTCCTTAAGCCAGCGTGCAAGGTCAGCTCTTGAAACTTTAATACCTTGTTGATCTAGCACTGGCATACGATGATACTCGATCGGCAATTTGAATTTCTCTAAACGCCCCACCAGCTTTTCGCAGAACCAGTCCTTGGTAGGTAGCTCAACACAATCAACAATGGCGACAGGGCGAAAACCAAACTCACGGTCCTCTACAGGTACAACAATCGCTTGATTGATACCCGACAGTTTACTCAAGGCTTGCTCTATCTCTTCACAGTGAATGTTCTCGCCACCTGAGATAAATTGGTTATCTGCACGACCAATAATCAACAGCTGATCATCGACCCATTGCCCTAGGTCTTTGCTATTAAACCAACCTGTTTCATCAACCAAAGGCGTTAGATTCCCCTGATAGTAGTAGCCGCTAGCTAGCGTCTCTCCAGCGATGTAGATTCTGCCATCGTCGACTTTTAAACGCCGTTGAGGAAGCACAAAGCCTGTTGTATTGCTCTCATCAACAGGTTTAGCCGTCACCGTCGATGCTGCTTCCGTCATGCCATAACCCAGCCAGGTTTTAATACCACGCTGGTTGGCTTCTTGAGCCAATTGATTTGGAATATGGCTACCACCGAGCAGCACATGACTCAATGAAAGTGGACACTCACTATCAAGCAAACGCCTAAGCTGAGTCGCTACCAGCGATGCATGTGTACAGCCATCAATATCTTGATCTAGACCTTGATTACCCACTTTAAGCGTCGCGCCAGCCACCAGCCAGCGATAAAAAATGGCTAAACCCGAGACGTGGTACATGGGTAGGCTGAGCAGCCAAGTATCATCAGAACCAAACTTAAAATGCTCTAACAACCCTGTAGCCGAAGCAATGTGTTGCTTAGCCGTGTGTGCCACCGCCTTTGGGTTGCCAGTAGAACCGGATGTAAACACGATGGAGGCAAGATCATTCGTTTCACCCGAAGATTGTTTCAGTGGGCGTGGTGTAAAGCCTAAAACCTCTTCTAAGCTTGGGAGCCGGATGAGCTTTGCATCGACATTCAACGCTTCGCCACACTCACCTGTGATTGCAACGAAACGCTCTTTCCCATCTGAATAAAGGGTCTCTAGCTTTTGTTCCAGTTTCTTCGACGGCTGAGGCATCGTCATCGCAACCAAAACACCAAGATTAAGAGAAGCGAGATAAGCGAGCACTAACTCACTGCTGTTTTTGCCAACAATGGTGAGTACGTCACCTTTGGAAAGACCTTGCGTAATTAAGTAGGCGCTATAGCGTTGGACTAACGCATCGAGCTCGCGCCAATTTAGCGTGTGTGATGGGGTGATTAACGCACGGCTGTCTGGTGAAGCACTCGCCCACTGTTGCCATAATGAATTGGTAAAGGTCACAAGCGTACCTAATGCTGAAAGAGTAAGCTCACCACAACGTGATGAGCTGCACTGATGTGAATACTACAAGAGCGTTAAGACTGCCAAATCAACTGCTGGTTTTCTAACGTCTCTAGTGGTAAATCGCAGTTTGGCCAAGCGACTTCAAGTTGGGATTGGAGCAGACCAATAGTGTCTAACCCCGGCACTTCCTCTGGCAAGTATTGATGGGCCAAACGAGCAATCTGAGTCAGACCAAGGCTAGTTTCAATGCTAGAGCTAAGAACCGGCTTAATACCCAGTTGTTTCGCTCGCTCAATAATTGCAACGCAGCGTTCTACTGAACCAATCAGTGTTGGTTTAATCACCACCGCTTTAGCACCTGTGAGATCGCTAAGATTGAAATCTGGTCGCTTCACTGCATCTTGCAGGGTTTCATCCCACGCAATCGCGACACCGTTATCAATTGCAAACGCTAGACTATCCTCCGGCTGCTGACACGGCTCTTCGATAAAGCTAATACGCTGGCGCAGCGAAGGGGAGATATATTTAATGAACTGCTTGGCTTTTTCTGGTTTCCAAGCGCGATTGGCATCCAGTCTCAAGCTTAGGTCTGGAATTGACTCTAGGAAAAGACTGACTAGCATCCCATCGCGAATCGCTTCATAAAGGCCCACCTTCACTTTAGCGACCTTCTCACCTTCCATCTCATTGAGTACAGGAATGAGTTCATCAGGGTCTCCTGTACACAGAGGGGCAGCACGGTAATTGCCCTGCTCTCCCAACTCACCTTCAAGCTCCATCATTGCCATCGACAAGCCAAATGCAACCGAAGGGTAAAGCTCTTCATAAGGCGTCAAAGGCTTGTTGTGGCTCCATAACTCCAACTGTTCTTGAAGTTGAATACCCGCTTGCTCGGTATTCTCTAAGCTAAAGCCAGGTAGAGGAGAAACCTCACCTAGCGCTCGCTTGCCGTCTTGCTCAAGCTCGATAACGTAACCTGTACGTTGACTCAGCTTGTTATCACGCAGAACCACACCGCTATCCATAGGTAATTGATAACGATAGAGTTTAGCTGTGCGTGTAGAATTCATTGTGTTCATAAGTCTTCCTAGTGAACAAAGCATCAAAAACACAAAGAGCCGCATTGTGCGACTCAGTGTGGTAGTAGATTCGATTATGGGTTACGCGGGAACTTGTCGAAATCGGGGCGACGTTTCTCGTTAAATGCGTTTCGACCCTCTTGGCCTTCTTCTGTCATGTAGAACATCATGGTCGCATTACCCGCTAGTTCTTGCAGACCGGCTTGACCATCACAGTCAGCGTTCAGTGCTGCTTTTAGGCATCGTAGAGCCATCGGGCTGTGTTGTAGAACCTCACGACACCAACGTACTGTCTCTTTCTCTAAATCCTCTACAGGAACGACTGTGTTCACCAAGCCCATATCTACAGCTTCTTGTGCATCGTAGAAACGACATAGGAACCAGATTTCGCGCGCTTTCTTCTGACCAACGATACGCGCCATGTAAGATGCGCCCCAACCACCGTCAAATGAACCCACTTTCGGGCCTGTTTGACCGAACTGAGCATTTTCAGCAGCAATTGTAAGGTCACACATCATGTGCAGTACGTGACCGCCACCAACAGCCCAACCAGAAACAGCTGCAATGACAGGCTTAGGACAAGTACGGATCTGACGTTGGAAGTCCAGAACGTTCAAGTGGTGCGTACCAGAATCATCTTGGTAGCCGCCGTAGTCACCGCGAATGCTTTGGTCGCCGCCAGAACAGAATGCTTTTTCACCGAGTCCGGTAAGAATAATCACGCCAACTTTCTCGTCGTAACGAGCGTCAGCCAGAGCGTTAATCATCTCTTTTACAGTTTGTGGACGAAACGCATTGTGGACTTGAGGACGCGCAATCGTAATCTTTGCAATACCGTCGTCTGACTTGTGGTATTGGATATCTTCGTATTGACTGCCTACATCGCTCCAATTTACTGCTGCGTATAGTTCTTCTTCGGTGATGCCTACTGTTTTCGCCATGGTGGTTCCCATTGTTATATTCATGATCACAGCCGATATTCGGCGGTGTCGCAATCTCTGTTTATATCAATTGCTAGATATGTCGAGTGCTGTTTACATCAAGCGTTTTTACGTAATGCGTTGAGTGCGAGTTCAATCATGCTTGCTAATGCATTGGATGATCAAATTCGAAAATAGTTCAGGCTGTTCAAAATGGACATTATGCCCAGCGTGATCGACCTGACTACATTCAAAGCCGCTACTCTCCGCCAATTCAATGAATTTACGATCTTTTTTACCACAAATGTAATGCAGCTGATGCTCACAAGATTTCAATGTGGCACGTAAATCCGGTTGCTTAGCCAGTGATGTAGATAACAACATATTTGCTACGGATACTCCAAGGTTACCACTACGCTTTATCACTAAAGTTTGTCTTTGCTCATGATTTAGTGAAGAAAAGACACTTTGCTGATACCAATCGTCTAAAACATCTTCAATTGATTGCTGTGCAAAGCGTACCGCCCATTGAGTGTCATGCACTAGGCGCTGTGCTCTTGCGTCATCACAGTCGAGTCCGAAGTTGCCTCCTTCTACCATGACTTTCACCAAATTAAGCGCTTCAAACTTACCACTGGTTACTCCATACATCGCTAAGCGGCCACCCAGTGAGTAACCAATCAAAACAATAGGATAGTCATCAGGTAACTGATATTGCTGAAACTGAAATAGAACGTTTTGGACGATTTTCTCGCAGCAGTGATCAAAACCAATAGGATCAACAAAACAGCTCTTACCGTGCCCCGGCAGATCGATACACAAGCGCGGGTATTCAGACAGATATGAGTGACATGCACTCCAATCCTCTCCGCTTCCAAGTAGACCATGCAAGAACACAAGCAAAGGTTTCTCTGATGAGGTTTGCTCAGCGGGGTAGTAAGTGGAGAAAAGCATGTCGACTCCTTAGGCTTGCGCCTCTTTTAACATTGAATTGAACTGCTTCAACAAGTGAGAGGCTTGTTCTGGAGGTGTTTTTACTTCAACCAGTAGTGTGCCCTCGCCCTGCTCAAAGTGTGAATCAATGACATCTTGATACTGAGTTAGGGTTTCAGGGGCGACATATTGCAATCGAAACTGAGCAGTTGCATGCTCAAAACTGTACCCATGAGGCATTTGGTAGAGAGACTGTTTCTGCTGCTGAGGAACAGGGAGCAAGTCAAAAATCGCACCACCGTCGTTATTCGTCACCACGATAACCATAGGTGTCTGTGACTCACTAAGCAGTGCTAGTGAATTCAAATCGTATAGAAGCGACGTGTCACCGATTAACATCATCATAGGCTGCTGACGCGCTTCGAGTACGCCCGCTGCAGTAGCAACTAGGCCATCAATGCCTGATGCGCCTCGGTTACTATAAACTGAGCTATTCGGAACTGCTGACAACATATCGACCAGTCTCACCATTAGGCTGTTTCCAACAAACAGCCCTCGCTCTTTAAGTCTAGCCGACAAATCGACCGCAATACTGAGCTCGGTTAATTGGTCATCATTCATCAACTGTGCACGAGACAGTTGAGTGATGCTTTGTGACGCGGACTTCAAACTATCTGCCCACCCCGCACTCTGCGCATGCACACTTGGTAATGATTGACTGGCGAGCCATGATGCCGGCTGAGAAACGATATGTGTCTGAGGCAGATGATCTTGATTGATACAATGACTATCAGGGGATATCACAAGATACTGCTCTGGCGAAAAGTGTTTAGCTTGTTGCTTAATCCAGTGATTTAAACGCTTAGACACAATGCGCTCACCAAACTGCACGATACAATCACAATCATTTAATTGCTGAGCGAATTCAGGAATTTGAAGCCAAAGATCGTAGTGCTGCCAATCGCTCGCAACGCCAGATTGAGCATCACAAAACACAGGCCAACCTAGCGACTGTGCGAACTGTTTGGCTGCCTGTGCCTCTTCCAGCGCCAAAGAACCAATCACAACCACCCCACGACGCTGAAAATAGTCACTCGACGAGATGTTGGGACTGACTGCGTTTAAACTGTATGTCTTGGAGGTATATGGCTTATCACTCTCCTTCCATGCAGCAATTGAAGAGAGGTACTCATGATAAATTTCTGAATTCTCGTTGGAATAAAGCGGCTCTGGGTATGGACAATTAATGTGAACAGGGCCGCCATGAGCACTTTGTCGTGCTAAAACGTCATCGAGAGAGCTTAACAACCAGTTCAATGATACTTGGGTTGTTGGACTTGGCAGGTTAAGTGCGCCTTCAACATGCTGCGAAAAAATCCCTAATTGCTGAATAGCTTGGTTCGCGCCACAGTTAACTAATTCAACAGGTCTATCCGAGGTCAAAAGAATCAGAGACTCACGAGTTAATCCCGCTTCAACCACTGCCGGTAAAAGGTTGGCAACCGCGGTGCCAGACGTCACAATCACCGCGACTTTGCTTTTGGTTGCCTTAGCTAAGCCTAAAGCGAAAAAGCCTAAACCACGCTCATCAAAATGCGTATGAATGGTGAGTTTATTATTGGCTTCTGCCTCAAGAGTCAAAGGCGTTGAACGTGAGCCCGGTGCAATACAAACGTGCTCGACACCGCTGCGTGCTAACTCTTCAAGCAGTGTCGATGACCAGACTCGATTTAATACCGCTTGGTCATGCTTCAATGATGGTGAACTCATGATGCCACACCCAGTGGTGGGTGCTCAGAGATAAGACTTAGCAGAGTCGACATTTTCTTATTCAACTCTTGCCACTCATGCTCAGCGACCGATCCTGGCACGATCCCCGCCCCTGCGAACAACTGAACTTGATCGCCAACGATCAATGCACTGCGAATCGCCACACAGAATTCAGCGCGTTGGTGACTAATGAAGCCAACCGAACCTGCGTACCAACCTCGAGCAAAGGGCTCGTGTCTCAGAATAAAGTCCATTGCCTCTTTGCGAGGCAAACCTGCAACAGCTGCGGTTGGTTGCAGTGTGCCGAGTAGTTGCACACCGTTTACGCCAGCATGTAACTGCGCATGAATATGCCGTTTTAGATGTTGAACCTTGCGAAGGCGGACCAATCGAGCCTCTTTCTCGACGTTCACAGAGTGAGAATACGCCGTTAAGCGATCAATAATGTCGTCGACAACATATTGATTTTCATTGAGGTTCTTCTGGTCTTGAGTCAGCCAGTTGGCGAGCTCCATATCAGACGATGCATTCTTGCCGCGCCCAATCGTGCCCGCGAGTGCTTCCGTATCTAGCTCAGTACCGTGGCGACTGTAAAGTCTTTCTGGCGTTGAGCCGATAAAGCTATGCTTGGAGTCCAGCACCAACATGAAATGAAAACTGTTATGATTTTTTTGATAGCTCGCCTTTAATAGCTGAGCTGCACAAATCGGCTCATCCAAATGCACGGTCGTTTTACGCGCAAGCACCACTTTTTTGAAATCGTTATTGTCGATACCAGTGAGTACTTTCTCAACTAAACCATTCCACTCTGGTTGCTCTGGAAGGTGGTCAATATGTTCAATATGCGCACTCAACGGGGCCAATATTGCGGCATCAACAGACAGCTTTTTCAGCGCATTGATTGAGGCAGCGCGATCGGGTGTCAAATTGACGGCTAAAGACCATTTGTCATCAAATCGAATTAGCTCTACCTGCGGCAGGAAAAAAAACGATTCCATACAGCGTCGATTCTTCTCTGTGTGTCCATCGAAAGATCGACCACCCCAGATGCGTTGATCGTCTCCAAGAATCGCGTAAGCCGGTGCAGGGTCAGAAAAGGTATGGATTTGTCCTAACGCAACAACCTCTTCTCGAGTGTCTCGAGATTGCCAGTAGAACTTGGGGAACAGCGGTTGAGCATGAAGCCATTCAATAAATGCAAACGGTGGTTTTTGCTTAAGAACTTCAACACAACGAACTTCGCCAGCTTGTGCATTTTGAACTCGCTCAATCAAAGCGCAGATGGTTTGTTGGAAATGTGACAAATCGACCTCGTTCACATCTAATTTATTATTATATTAGTTTGATACTTTATGGGTAGCACCTACTTAGATCAAGAATGTATAAAATCTTTTCAGTATTCCTGTGATTTTAAGCGTTTCGTCCCTCAGTTTACCCAAGCTCGGTCCGAGTTTACGAAATCCCTCACTACCACTCTTAGACAGCCACTGGCTAAAGGTTATTCGGAATTAACCGATTGTTCAGATTTTTATTCTATCAAACGTCAATTTAGGGTACTTTAATAAAGTATTTAAATAATTTTCAGGAAATCGGCAATGCAAAATATCGGGATGTCGTCAAAACTCAACAGTGTATGCTATGAGATCAGAGGGCCAGTACTAAAACATGCTAAGCGAATGGAAGAAGAAGGACATAAAATCCTAAAGCTAAATATTGGTAATCCCGCCCCGTTTGGTTTTGACGCCCCAGATGAAATCCTAGTTGACGTAATTCGTAACCTGCCGACATCTCAAGGTTACTGCGATTCAAAAGGGATCTACTCTGCCCGTAAAGCCGTGGTGCAGCACTATCAAAAGAAAGGTCTGCGTAACCTAGATGTAGAAGATGTCTACATCGGCAACGGTGCTTCTGAGCTTATCGTAATGTCGATGCAAGCTCTGCTAAATAATGGCGATGAAATCTTAGTTCCCGCTCCTGACTACCCGTTGTGGACAGCCTCTGTTGCACTATCTGGTGGTAAAGCCGTTCACTACATGTGTGATGAAGAGAACGACTGGTACCCGAACCTCGATGACATGGTCGCTAAGATCACGCCAAAGACTCGTGGTATCGTTCTTATCAACCCGAATAACCCAACGGGTGCGGTTTACAGCCGTGACTTTTTGCTAAAAGTGGTCGAAATTGCCCGTGAGCACAAACTGATGATCTTCGCCGATGAGATCTACGATAAAGTGCTTTACGACGGTGCCGTGCACACTTCTATTGCTACTCTAGCAGAAGACGTGTTGATGGTGACATTTAACGGCCTATCAAAGGCGTACCGCGTTTGTGGTTTCCGTGGCGGTTGGATGTTCCTAACGGGCCCTAAACATTTAGCTAAGGGCTATGTTGAAGGTCTCGAAATGCTTGCCTCGATGCGTTTGTGTGCCAACGTACCAATGCAGCATGCTATTCAAACGGCACTAGGCGGCTATCAGAGTATCAACGAGCTTATCCTGCCAGGCGGCCGCTTGCTTGAGCAGCGCGACCGAGCCTGGGAACTGATCAACAAGATTCCAGGTGTGTCTTGTGTGAAACCAAAAGGGGCGATGTACCTGTTCCCGAAAATCGACACTGAGATGTACAACATCAAAGACGACCAAAAGTTTGTGCTCGATTTCTTGAAGCAAGAGAAGGTACTACTCGTACAAGGTACTGGCTTCAACTGGCCGAAACCGGACCACTTCCGTATCGTGACACTGCCGCATATCGAAGACTTAGAAACAGCTATTGGCCGACTTGAACGCTTCTTGTCGACCTACAGCCAAGAATAATCTTAGATTACAAGGCTTTAAATTAGTCTAGATCACTTCTATTCTTAAAGGGCTCCTACTTGGAGCCTTTTGTCATTTCAGGGAGGAAGTCTATGACCCAAAGCCATTTCTTTGCTCATCTTGCCCGCATGAAGCTCATTCAACGCTGGCCTTTAATGCGTTCCGTTTCCACCGAAAATATCTCTGAGCACTCCCTACAAGTTGCCTTCGTCGCTCATGCATTAGCAGTGATTAAAAACAAGAAGTTTGATGGGAACCTTAACCCTGAACATATTGCGTTGCTCGGTATGTATCACGATACCAGTGAAGTACTAACAGGGGATTTGCCAACGCCGGTCAAATATTACAACCCAGATATTGCAAACGAGTACAAAAAGATTGAGGCCGCTGCCGAGCAACGCTTGCTCTCTATGCTCCCAGAAGAGTTCCGAGAAGACTTCGCCCCTTTCCTTATTTCCGGTGAGGCCAGTAAGGAAGAGCAAAACATCGTCAAACAAGCCGACACTATCTGTGCTTACCTAAAATGCTTAGAGGAGCTAAGCGCAGGAAATCATGAATTTGAACAAGCCAAGCGCCGCTTAGAAGAAACCCTTTCACAGCGAGCCAGTCCAGAGATGGACTACTTTTTAACGACTTTTGCCCCTAGCTTCGAATTATCGCTAGACGAAATCAGTTAGCTAGGTATAAGTTGTGATAATAACTCTAAACCAATAGGTGCTCATTTGACGCTTTCAAACTCACCTACTCTATTGCTTGCCGAGCAATGGAAAGCACGCAACGACGATGAACACAAGATTCGCCGAGATGACCACAGAAGCCCATTTCAACGAGATCGCGCTCGTGTGCTTCACTCTGCGGCATTTAGACGCCTGCAAGCCAAAACCCAGGTCCACGGCACCGCAATCAACGATTTCCACCGTACTCGCCTGACTCACTCCTTAGAAGCAGCTCAGTTGGGAACCGGGATCGTCGCCCAACTTAAAAAGAAGCAGCCTGAGTTTCGAGAACTGCTGCCATCGGATAGCTTAATTGACTCTTTGTGTCTTGCTCATGATATCGGTCATCCACCTTATGGCCATGGTGGTGAAGTGGCGCTCAACTATATGATGCGTGATCATGGCGGCTTTGAGGGTAATGCTCAAACCTTCCGTATTGTGACTCAGTTGGAACCCTACACTGAGCACCACGGCATGAATCTATCAAGGCGTACTCTTCTTGGTTTGATCAAGTACCCATCGCTGATCAGCAAGGTAAAAGCCATCTCAATGCCAGAGCCAGTTAAACACCAAAGACAACTGCGAGCCAAAGATTGGATGCCAGCTAAAGGTATTTACGACCACGATAAAGCGCTGTTTGAGTGGGTACTGGCTCCCTTGTCTGAACATGACCAAGCTCTTATTCAACAACCAAGAAAATCTCACGTCGAGCCATTTGAACACAATAAGACCAAGTACAAATCTCTCGACTGTTCCATTATGGAGTTAGCAGACGACATCGCCTATGGCGTACATGATTTGGAAGATGCGATCGTGTTGGGTTCAGTGACCAAAGCCCAGTGGATGGAATCAGCTTACCCGCAACTGTTGGAAGCCAACGATCCTTGGGTCACACGCCACCTCGATTCAATTACTGAAATGTTGTTCTCAGGTGAGCAATACCGTCGTAAAGATGCAATTGGCGGCATTGTTAACGCGTTACTTACCAGCATCTCCATCAGGTCAGTAGATGCGAGTTTTGAAAACCCTCTGCTCTCCCATAATGCCTACCTAGAGCCGAGTATGGATTCAACCCTAGATAAGCTGAAGCACTTTGTGAGTGAGTTTGTGATTCAGGTACCTGAAGTTCAAGTCATCGAATACAAGGGACAGCAGATCATCATGGACATGTTTGAAGCCTTCAGTGCCGACCCTGAGCGCTTGTTACCACTGACAATTAAAAAGCAGTGGCAAAGCCACACTGAAGAGTGTCGTAAAATGAGGGTTATCGCTGATTACATCTCATCTATGACCGATGACCTCGCTCAAAAAATGCATCAACAGCTGTTCTCGGCACATACCGAGTTCTAACGAGCTAGATTTCGCTGAGACGCAGCTAACTTAAGTAATTTTTCTCAAATACGCCTGGTGGCATTTGGTCGATTTGAAACTGAATCATTTGATCAAATGCTGCAAGCAACGGGTCAAAATCACGATGAGGTTGCAGCAAGCTCAGTAAGTGGTAACCCGCCTCTACGGTAGATAGGCTGTTTTCACTCGGCGCTTTGCGAATCCGATAATTCCCTTTCAGATCTTTTGGTAAATGAAGAGTATCTAGCTGCTGTAAGTTGCTGGAGACTTGCCACATCTTGAACGCTTTCTTCCACGTCCCATCGAGCAAGATGATTCTCAGCTTTTGCTCCTCAGAACCATTCAAGCTAGACGCAGACAACTGCTCCACAGACAGCGAACTCTCATCTGGGTACAAGATTGCATGTTGATAGTGGTGGTCGTTCAACAGATGATTAAGAGCGTCATGGTCAGAGAAGTCTTCGCCAATGAAAGTCACGCTATTTTCCAACGACAGGGATAAAATACGTGCGGTCCCCATCGGTCTGTGCTCTTCTGATGGGTGCTGAAGAATGATAAGCTCAACGTCCGATTCAAGTGGAGTGATCCACTGACAAATACACGCTTTCAAAGCCTTACGGCACTGGGGGCAATAACGAGACATGGATTTACGGTGTACCCTGCTTTAGTTTTTACTTCACTGATGTGTGTGCTATTCCAATTTGACCCGATTCAAGCTTGGGTCGTTTGGGATCACAATGCAATCGCCAATGGACAATGGTGGCGAATCGTAACAGGAAACTTTTCCCATACCAACCTTTCACACTTAGCAATGAACCTTGCTGGGTTATGGGTGATCTGTTTTGTGTTTCAACCAAGCCGAGTCCGACTCCTAGTCTACCTGTTCATCATCAGCCTATTTACCGGAACAGGGCTTCTAGCGACAGATATACAAAGTTATGTCGGTTTGTCTGGAACGCTGCACGGTCTGTTTGGTGTATTCGCTCTGACAGAGGCGCTGACAGGCCGACGCTCAAGTTGGTTACTGGTTGCGGGGCTAGTTGCGAAAGTCGCATGGGAGCAGTTTGTGGGACCTTCTACTACAACTGGTGCATTGATCAATGCCCGTGTTGCGATTGAAGCTCATCTAATTGGGGCATTAGGTGGTTTTCTGTTGGCTTGGATTAAGGTAAAACGAAGAATATGAAGGGTTCTACCCCTTCATATTTAGCTCTATTACAGCTCAATTCTCTTTCGGTTCTTCTCAACGGTTGCTGCACCGATGCCTTTTACATTCGCTAAGTCGTCAGGCTTTTGAAATGCACCATTCTGGTCGCGATACTGCACAATCTCCTGCGCTTTTTTGTCTCCAATACCAACTAACAAAGCCGACAACTCTTCCGCAGTGGCCGTGTTGATATTTACCGTTACCTCTATCCCTTCATAAAGTTCTGCTTTAGACGGGCTATCTGCCCAAACTGAAGTACTAAAGGCAAGCATAAGAGACACTAAAAGAGTGTATAGACTTTTCATTTTCTTTCCGTTCCATGTTGTGAAAACTGAACGTTACTCTTTGAAAACCGACTACCGTAGTTTATTAAGGCAAAAATAAAGCGGGTCACCTAAGTGACCCGCTTTGAGTTACAACTGATTTTCATTGTCGTGTAGGCTGACTCGCAAACCTACTCTTCAAGCTATCTTTTACCGAGCTTGCTATTACTGACCTTGACCTACAATGTAGTATTCAACGTCAGCGTTCTTACGAAGTACGTTAAGAACGTTAGTTAGATCTTGCTGGTTACCAACTCGCTCTAGCTGCGCACCGATTTGAGTGCTGTAAGCTGGGTTGATATCTGCAGTAACCTTAGATAGCTCAACAACCACAATGTTACCGTTTTGGTCTTTCGCTTGACCAAATACTGGTTGATCCGCTTCTGGCTTAGCAAAAGCAAACACAGAGCTTGCTAGTGGTGAGCTACGGTCAATTGTTTCAAGTTCGCTGAACGTCAGGTTGTTTTCCGCTAGTACTGCTTCGTTACCCGCTTTTAGTTCATTCACTAGTGATACACCTAGCTCAATTGCTTGTTGTTCCGCTTTAACAGCAGACAGTGCAGCAACAACTTGGTCTTGTACTTCTTCTAGTGGAAGTACAGTTTCGTCACGAGTCTCTTCAACGCGAACCACGATAACGTGTTCAGGCGCTACTTCGATAACTTCTGAGTTTAGGCCATCTTCTTTCACTTCTGGGCTCAGAATCGCTTGCATCACAGCTGGCGTCTTCAGTAGCTCAGGAGCGTCGATTTGAGAAACGAAGTCCGTTGTCTGGATCTTAGCGTTAATCGCCTCTGCAGAGTCGTCTAGTGAGTCTGGGTACTCAAACGCAACCTTCTCTAGTTCAGTTTGTAGTTCGTAGAATTGGTCTACGGCTTCCTGATCCAATAGCTCTTGCTTGATTTCAGCCGCTACTTCAGAGAAAGGCTGTGCTTTAGAAGCTTGCAGTTCGTCTAGCTTGATGATGTGGTAACCAAATTCAGACTTAACTAGGCCTGTTGTGTCACCCACGTTCTCTAGAGCGAAAGCCGCATCTTCAAACGCTGGGTCCATTACATCACGCTCAATCCAACCTAAGTCACCACCAAGATCAGCACTGCCAAAGTCATCAGATTTCTCTTCTGCTAGTGCAGCAAAGTCAGCACCTGCGTTTAGCTCGTCAAGAATAGCTTGCGCTTTTGCTTCATCGTCACCTTGAACAAGGATGTGACTTACTTTGCGTTGCTCTTCAGTTGAGTACTTGTCTAGGTGCTCTTGGTAGTACTGCTCAGCTTGCTCATCAGACACCTGGATTTGACCTTTCAGCGCTTCTGCAGAAAGCTCAATGTAAGACACCTTCGCTTGCTCTGGACGAGTGTAAGCTAGTGGGTTTTGCTGATAGTACTCTGAAATCTCTTCTTCTGTTAGCTCAACGCTTTTCGCAAGTTCAGCAACAGATAGCGTCACTGTGCGGATATCACGTGTTTGAGCAATCAGTTTGCTTTGAGTATCGATCTCGCCTTGAAGAACAAACTCACTACCTTGTAGCGCTGTCACCAGTTGGTTACGCATTAGGTCACGACGCATGTATTCCGCAAAGCTTTCAGGGCCAAAGCCAGCACGACGAAGTGCCGCTTGGTAAACTTCTTGATCGAATTGACCCGCAGTTTGGAACTGAGGCATCTCTAGAATCATCGTACGGATTTGCGAATCGCTGATGCGTAGGCCTAGAGATTCAGCTTGCTGCTCAAGCAGTACATCGTTGATCATGCGATCAAGTACTGATTTACGGAAAGACTCTACGTATGCAGGGTCTGCAAGCATTTGAGAGAAGTAATCGCCAAGTTGTGATTGCATACGATTACGCTCGTTTTGGTAAGCTTGTTCGAACTCACCACGACCGATTTCGGTATTGCCAACTTTCGCTGCAGCGTTGTTACCGCCACCTGTGATGTAGCTACCTACACCTGCGAATACGAATGACAGGATAATCAACCCAAGGATAATTTTTACCGCGATGCTATTCACGCCTTCGCGTAATCGATCCATCATAATTTAAGTGCTCTCCGGATATGAAGCATGGGCTTCAACATAAAAATCTTATTCACGCGATATTATCAGAAAAAGAAATGCGCATCAGTAGGATGCGCATAATTTAAATTAGTTCAATGTGCTTTGCACAATAACTGTTTAAGAATGAAACATCATTTTTCAAACAGCTAACGCATCTTGCTACCTTGGCTTAACGAGCGCCTAGGTACCGCAATATTAGTTACATGCGTCTTTTAGTGCTTTACCAGCTTTAAAGCCAGGTACTTTTGCTTCTGCAATTTGGATTTCTTCACCAGTCTTAGGGTTACGACCTGTGCGAGCTGCACGAGTACGAACACTGAAAGTACCAAAACCAACAAGTGCTACTTGGTCACCTGATTGAAGTGTTGTGCCAACTGCTTCGATGAATGCGTCTAGAGCGCGGCCAGCTGAAGCTTTAGAGATATCTGCGTTTTCTGCGATTGATTCTACTAGTTGTGTTTTATTCACTGTGTTTCCCCTCTTTGTCATCTGCGACTAATTTAGGATGACGGTACGTTCCATTTTGGTTTTAATTTAGCCGAAAGCCTTATTGCAAAAGGGCTTGCGGCTTTAGTCAATTAACTTAGCGCCCAAAAAAAACGCTGACAAGCCTTTTTAGACTCATCAGCGTAATTCTTTACTTATTTTTGCTGCGCATCACTATTTTTCAGCGACAAACTCGACCCCAGACGGATCTCGTTCTAGTGCAACTTTCAATACTTCATCAATCCACTGAACAGGAATGACTTCTAAATCAGCGATTACGTTGTCTGGAATCTCCTCCAAATCACGCTCGTTGTCTTTTGGAATCAGTACTGTTTTGATGCCACCACGGTGTGCTGCAAGCAGTTTTTCTTTCAAGCCACCGATAGGGAGAACTTCACCACGAAGTGTGATTTCACCTGTCATACCTACTTCAGCTTTTACAGGGTTACCTGTCAGACTAGAAACAAGTGCAGTACACATTGCGATACCCGCACTTGGGCCATCTTTTGGTGTTGCACCTTCCGGTACGTGAACGTGGATATCACGCTTCTCGTAGAAATCCGAGTTAATACCCAGTTTTTCAGCACGAGAGCGAACTACGGTCATCGCAGCTTGAATCGACTCTTTCATCACATCACCAAGAGAACCGGTTTGCGTTAGCTTACCTTTACCTGGCATTGCTTCAGTTTCGATCGTTAATAGATCACCACCAACTTGAGTCCACGCTAGGCCTGTTACTTGACCAATGCGGTTGCTCTCGTCAGCTTTACCGAAGTCATGACGTTGAACACCTAGGTACTCTTTTAGGTTGTCCATAGTCACTGTTACAGACTTAAGATCGCTATCTAGAAGGATGTTCTTAACCGCTTTACGGCAGATCTTAGAAATCTCACGCTCTAGGCTACGTACACCCGCTTCACGTGTGTAGTAACGAATAATACCGATGATTGCAGAATCTTCGATAGTGATCTCGTTTGCCTTAAGACCGTTGCGTTTCACTTGCTTATCAACAAGGTGACGCTTAGCGATGTTTAACTTCTCGTCTTCTGTGTAACCAGATAGACGGATCACTTCCATACGGTCCAGTAGTGGGCCAGGAATGTCCATCGAGTTAGACGTCGCGACGAACATTACGTCAGACAGATCGTAATCAACTTCTAGGTAGTGATCGTTAAACGCGTTGTTTTGCTCTGGGTCGAGTACTTCTAGCAGTGCTGAAGATGGGTCACCGCGCATATCAGAAGACATCTTATCGATCTCATCCAATAGGAACAGTGGGTTCTTAACACCAACTTTAGACATCTTCTGGATTAGCTTACCTGGAAGAGAGCCGATGTACGTACGACGGTGACCACGAATCTCTGCTTCATCACGCACGCCGCCTAGCGCCATACGCGTATACTTACGACCTGTAGCAGCCGCGATAGATCGACCTAGCGAGGTTTTACCAACACCAGGAGGACCAACAAGACAAAGGATTGGGCCTTTCAGCTTGTTGATACGGTTCTGTACCGCCAAGTACTCAAGAATACGTTCTTTAACACGCTCTAGACCGTAGTGGTCTTCGTTTAAGATCTCTTCTGCTTTCGCTAGATTCTTCTTAACTTTAGAACGCTTCGCCCAAGGCACGCCAACCATCCAATCAATGTAGCTACGAACGACTGTTGCTTCTGCCGACATTGGCGACATCATCTTCAGCTTTTGCAGCTCTTGCTCGGTTTTTTCACGCGCTTCTTGAGGCATTTTCGACTCTTCGATCTTCTTCTTCAGAGTCTCGAATTCGTCTGGAGCATCGTCCATCTCGCCTAGTTCTTTCTGAATCGCTTTCATCTGCTCATTCAGGTAGTACTCACGCTGAGATTTTTCCATCTGCTTCTTAACACGACCACGGATGCGTTTTTCTACCTGCAGGATATCAATTTCTGATTCCATTTGGCCCATCAGGAACTCTAGACGCTCAGTCACATCTAGAATCTCTAGTACGTGCTGTTTGTCTACCAGTTTAAGTGGCATGTGTGCTGCGATGGTATCCGCTAGACGAGCGGCTTCATCAATCCCATTCAGAGACGTTAGTACCTCTGGCGGAATCTTTTTGTTTAGCTTAATAAAGCCTTCGAATTGATTGATCGCGCTGCGAACAACCACTTCTTGTTCTTTTTCGTCAAGTTCTGAGGTGACAACGTATTCTGCATCTGCAAGGAAGAATTCACTTTCTTTGAATTGGTGAATTTTCGCACGCTGCTGACCTTCAACAAGCACTTTAACTGTGCCGTCAGGTAGCTTTAAAAGCTGAAGAATCGTAGCAACGGTACCTACTTCGAATAGGTCGTCGATTGAAGGCTCATCAGTATCCGCTTCTTTCTGCGCCACTAGTAGCACTTGTTTGTTAGCTTCCATTGCCGATTCTAGGCAAGTAATCGATTTTTCACGACCAACAAACAGTGGGATAACCATGTGTGGGTAAACCACTACATCACGTAGAGGCAGCACGGGGATCTCGATACGCTCGGAACGTTCCAAGTTCATATATTTCTCTCTTCCGCTTTAACTTATAAAGCAGTATATGGGGCTTAAACGACTGGATTCAATGGAAGAATAAAAAAAAGGAGGTAATTGCTTACCTCCTTTTGGAATTTGAGTCACTAGTCTAAAAAAGACCTACTCTGCTACTGCCGCTTGGTTCTCTGAATTGCTGTAGATTAGAAGAGGTTCAGACTCTCCGTTAATCACAGACTCATCAATTACAACCTTGCTCACATCAGTAGATGATGGCAGTTCGTACATTGTTTCTAGTAGCACACCTTCTAAGATAGAACGTAGACCACGAGCACCTGTTTTACGGCTCATTGCTTTCTTAGCAATTGCGCGCAGTGCGTCTTCACGGAACTCAAGCTCAGTGTCTTCTAGCTCGAATAACGCAGCATACTGTTTAGTCAGTGCGTTCTTCGGCTCACAAAGAATTTGAATCAGTGCTTCTTCGTCTAGCTCTGTCAGTGTGGTTGTCACCGGTAGACGACCAATGAATTCTGGAATTAGACCGTACTTCACTAGATCTTCAGGTTCAACTTGAGTGAATAGCTCACCGATTGTTTTGGTTTCATCTTTTGAACGCACTTCTGCGCCAAAGCCGATACCAGAACCTGTTTCTACACGTTGTTCAATCACTTTATCTAGGCCGGCAAATGCACCGCCACAGATAAATAGGATCTTAGATGTATCCACTTGCAAGAACTCTTGCTGTGGATGCTTACGACCACCTTGAGGCGGTACTGAAGCGACTGTGCCTTCTACAAGTTTTAGAAGTGCTTGCTGTACACCTTCACCAGACACGTCACGCGTGATTGATGGGTTTTCAGCTTTACGAGAAATCTTGTCGATCTCATCGATGTAAACAATGCCGCGTTCCGCTTTCGCTACGTCGTAATCACATTTCTGTAGCAGTTTCTGAATGATGTTTTCTACATCTTCACCCACGTAACCCGCTTCGGTTAGTGTGGTTGCATCTGCCATAGTAAATGGAACGTCTAGGAAACGAGCCAATGTTTCAGCAAGTAGTGTTTTACCACTACCAGTAGGACCGATAAGAAGAATGTTACTCTTACCTAGCTCTACGCCTTCAGCTGTTGTATCACCATTACGTAAACGCTTGTAGTGGTTATATACTGCAACTGCTAGCACTTTCTTCGCGTACTCTTGACCGATTACATAGTCATCAAGGTGCTCTCGAATCTCACGAGGCGTTGGTAACGCTTCAGATTCTTTCTTTGGAAGAACATCTTTAATTTCTTCACGAATAATGTCGTTACAAAGGTCGACACATTCGTCACAAATGTAAACAGAAGGGCCTGCGATTAACTTGCGAACTTCGTGCTGGCTTTTGCCACAGAAAGAGCAGTAAAGCAGTTTACCGCTACCACCCTCTTTGCTTTTATCTGTCATTCGCTAACCTCTTAGCCTTTACTCTCTATGATTTGAGTGTATATCAATTTGCATCAATTTGCGTTAAACAATTGCCTGTGCAATTACTCACCGCGATGATTCAGAACTGAATCCACCAAACCGTACTCTACAGCTTGTTCTGCAGACATGAAGTTGTCACGATCAGTGTCACGCTCAACGATTTCTAGAGGCTGGCCTGTGTGCTCTGCCAATAGTTTGTTTAGCTTCTGTTTGATCGTTAGGATCTCTTGCGCGTGGATTTGAATATCAGACGCTTGGCCTTGGAAGCCGCCAAGTGGCTGGTGAATCATTACACGAGAATTTGGAAGCACATGACGCTTACCTGGCTCACCACCAGCAAGTAAGAATGCACCCATCGAGCAAGCTTGACCCATACATACTGTGCTCACGTTTGGCTTAATGAACTGCATTGTGTCGTAGATAGACATACCCGCAGTTACGCTGCCACCAGGTGAGTTGATGTATAGATAGATATCTTTGTCTGGGTTTTCTGATTCCAAGAAAAGCAGTTGAGCCACGACAAGATTTGCCATGTGGTCTTCCACTTGACCGGTTAAGAAAATGATTCGTTCTTTTAAAAGACGAGAATAAATATCGTAAGAACGTTCACCACGGGAAGTTTGTTCAACCACCATTGGAACTAGTGCGTCCATAATCGATGGCATTGTATTTTTTTCTTGGTAGCTCATATTCTTATGTCCCTAAAATAAATGGCCCGAATGATTAAATCATACGGACCATTGTTAGCAGAATTGTCGACCGTACGTCAACCTTCTACGTCAGATATTACTATATTAAGCAGGTTGCTGATTCATTAGCTCGTTGAAGCTAACTTCTTTCTCAGAAACTTGAGCTTTAGCGATGATTGCATCAATAGCTTGCTCCTCTAGAGCAACGTTGCGCATGTTGTTCATCATTTGCTCGTTTTGCTCGTAGTAAGCAATAACTTCAGATGGATCTTCGTATGCAGTAGCCATCTCTTCGATGATTGCTTTTACTTTCTCATCGTCAGCTTTTAGCTCTTCAGACTTGATTACTTCACCAAGTAGAAGGCCAACAACTACGCGACGTTTAGCTTGCTCTTCGAACAGCTCACGTGGAAGTTGGTCAGCAGCTTCAGTGTTGCCACCGAAACGTTGAGCAGCTTGTTGACGTAGAGTACCGATCTCTTGGTCGATTAGTGCAGCTGGAACGTCGATGTCGTTTTCTTTAACTAGACCGTCGATAGCTTGCTCTTTGATGCGGTTCTTAACAGCTTGCTTAAGCTCACGCTCCATGTTCTTACGAACTTCAGCTTTAAGACCTTCAACGCCGTCAGTAGCGCCGAACTTAGCAACGAATTCTTCGTTTAGTTCTGGAAGTTCACGAGCTTCAACTTTGTTTACTTTGATTGCAAACTTAGCTGCTTTACCTTTTAGGTTTTCAGCGTGGTAATCTTCTGGGAAGTTTACGTCAATTTCGAATTCCATGCCTTTAGTTTTGCCAACGATACCGTCTTCAAAACCAGGGATCATGCGACCAGCACCCATCTCTAGTGGGAAGTTCTCAGCTTTACCGCCTTCGAACTCTTCACCGTCGATAGAACCAACGAAATCGATAGTTGCACGAGAACCTTCTTCTACAGCTGCATCAACTTCAGTCCAAGTTGCTTGTTGCTTACGTAGAGTTTCGATCATCTCTTCAACGTCAGCTTCTTTAACTTCTACTGCTGGTTTCTCAACAGAGATGTTCTCAAGACCTTTCAGCTCAACTTCTGGGTAAACTTCAAAAGTTGCGTTGAATACTAGATCTTCGCCTTCTTTGTTTTCTACTGGTGCGAAAGTTGGTGCGCCAGCTGGGTTGATCTTCTCTTTAACGATCGCTTCGATGAAGTGGCGTTGCATTACTTCGCCCATCACGTCTTGACGTACTGCTTTGCCGTACATTTTAGCAACCATCTTCATTGGCACTTTGCCTTTACGGAAACCATCGAAACGACGGTTTTTCGCGATGTTGCGTAGTTCAGCTGTAACTGCATCTTCTATGTTAGCAGCAGGAACAGTAATATTAAGACGGCGCTCTAGGCCTTCTAGCGTTTCAACAGTAACTTGCATTATATAAAACCTCAAAACTGGCTCAGATAATCTGAGCATATGAGCCGTAACGTGCATTCCTTGGGAACGCGTGTTGTTGGCTGCATCCTTGTGTAGTGCTCTATCCGAACACCTAATTTAAAATTGAGCATTGATGCCTGAGTGATCATTCAATCAAACACCAGACTAATCAGCGATATCTTTTTTCTATGTTCTTCAGCGAAGTTCATAGCCTGTTTTACAACAAGGAAAGGTATCTCCGATTAGCCTCAGGACAGAAATTTTAGACGCGACATTCTAGCGATCTGTTTAATCTCTGTCGAGCCAATCACCTCAGCTTGATGATGAATGCTCTAAATTCGTCCGCCTGAGAGGGGCATATTCAATCAAAACACCACTCGACACATCGGAAATGGGGACAATAGCGGCTTTTTCAAGGGAATCGAGGGCTTTTTTTCCGAAAAAGCTTAAAAAGAGATCTTGCTCTTGTTTTACCCCTCAGAGTCGATAACTTTTTCAACAATCTGCGTTACAAAGCCTTAACCTATAACTATCTGTCAGCCCTCATTTTTTGAACTTTTTATGACACTTTGAGCGTTTCAGGCACATGACACGCTTTTCTACACCGTAATACACAGCGAGATCTCTTATGTTTCAACCTTCCCGCCTCCCCATTTTGCTGCTCATCACTTATGGGTTGCTGATGATTCTCGGCGGTCACTGGGTGTGGAAAATAAGTCATCAAAGCTTGCTCGAAGATCACCAATCAAAGCTTGACCGTTTCTCGGTACATATCGCCAGTCAACTGGATAAATTCGCCCATATTCCAGAACTGCTTTCTAAAGACAAAGAGTTGATCGATGCGCTACATGCTCCTGATAACTCTGCACAGATAGAGCTAACCAATCGCTATCTGGCACATGTGAATCAGGTAATACAAGCCTCTGACACTTATTTGCTCGACCATATCGGTACCACGATTGCGGCCAGCAACTGGAATCAAAGCCACTCATTTGTTGGTCGTAACTTTGCTTTTCGTCCCTATTTTCAGCACGCTTTTAGTGGCAAAGA
The DNA here is from genome assembly GCF_059834255.1 of Vibrio sp. R11-SG3-ISO9. Lineage (NCBI taxonomy): Bacteria > Pseudomonadati > Pseudomonadota > Gammaproteobacteria > Vibrionales > Vibrionaceae > Vibrio > Vibrio sp. R11-SG3-ISO9. The sequence goes on along the minus strand of NZ_JCBDGU010000035.1, from coordinate 303 downwards.
GAATCAGTATTTCGCTCTAGGATCGACTTCTGGAAAACGCGGTTATTACTACTCTTACCCTGTCTCCTATGCGGCCGAAATCATCGGTGTGATTGTCGTAAAAATGGACCTCTCACTGATTGAAGCAAGCTGGAAAGGCAAACAGAGTTACTTCGTTGCTGATGACAAAGACCATGTGGTGTTTATGTCGAGTAACCCCGACTGGCTATTTAAAAGCTTGCAGCCATTGAACGATGAACGTAAACGTGAGATCCAAGAGGGAAGACAGTTTCTTGATACCAACATTGAGAGCCTGAATTTCAA